>JAZOTM010000050.1:0-59258 GCA_045657625.1 Lachnospiraceae bacterium | reverse complement strand
TTGGAAAGTTTTTTGAATTCAAGCTTCAATATTTCCAAGATAACATTTATATGATGATTGTTATGGGGGCAATCTACGGTGTGATTAGACTGATTGGTGCTATAGGACTACTTAAAAATAGAATGTGGGGGTTAGTGCTGTCGGTAATCATCTGCATCATAACCATTACGCTGATGATGTTTTTATTGCCAGCCGGCATTATGGATGGAATTCTTGCTGGAAGTGCATTGATATTGATTTTAATGGGATTTTGTGGCGATAGAAAGATAACTAATGATTTGTAGGAGCATTATATGAATGGCAAATTGTTTGCACAAGCAATTACAAAAGTGATATCTGGGTTGCTACTGGTAGGTTTTCTTCTTTTTTTGCCAGCGGGATCTTTTTTATATTGGAATGGATGGCTATTGATAGCAGTTTTGTTTGTGCCCATGATTATTGCGGGATTTGTCATGATGAAGAAAAAACCGGAGCTGTTACGAAAACGCCTAAATGTTAAAGAAGAACAGTCTGAGCAGAAAACTGTAATCGTACTAAGCGGGGTAATGTTTCTTGCTGCTTTTATTGTGGCAGGACTTAATTTTCGATTTGGCTGGATTGTTTTACAAAATTGGATTGTATATGCAGCAACAGCAGTGTTTTTGCTTGGTTATATAATTTATGCGGAGGTTCTTAGGGAAAACGCTTACCTTTCCAGAACTGTTGAGGTACAGGAAAACCAAAAGGTTATAGACACCGGTCTTTATGGAGTTGTCAGACATCCTATGTACATGAGCACATTTCTTTTGTTTTTATCTATGCCTCTTGTATTGGGATCGGTTATTTCTTTTGTTATCATGCTTGTATATATACCAATAATTGCTAAACGTATCAGCAATGAAGAACAAGTACTTGAAGAAGGACTTGCAGGATATTCAGACTACAAGAAGCAAGTAAAATATAAGGTTATACCCTATGTATGGTAAATCCGAAATTGTTTGTCAAAATTTTGCTAGAGAAAGAGCTCGATAACTTCAAATCTTTAGAGGTAAATTATATTTCAGTTAAATGTAGCAAGAGGTTTGATTTTTATAGTATAGAAAACTAATCAGGATAATGGGATAAGAAACATGGATAATAATAGAATTATGAAGATCGATTACGAATGGACAGATGGAAGAAACAGTTCATTTATACACAAGACGCGGATATGTTTTGATTGATAACTATCCGCCTTATGATAAGCTTGAAGGAGCGATTTGCTTTGCAAAAGAATTATGATTGATAGTATGAAAAATCAGAAGTTAATCGCACAATCTAGATTTAGGAGGGAAATGATGCGGAATATTACTTATTATGATGAAGTCCCGGACGTGAAAACATATCATGGCTTAAGAGCATCTGTTGATTGGGCAGTCTTTTGCAGAGAGCAGTCTGAAAAAGCTTTGAATAATAGTTGCTATTGTGTTGTAGCTAAGGACGGCGATAATGCTGTTGCTATGGGGAGAGTCATAGGGGATGGAATGTACTATACGATAGTTGATGTTATGGTGAGGCCGGATTATCAAGGGAATAGTATTGGTTCAACTATAATAAACAAGCTTGTAGAACGCATAAATGACGGAATTCCAAAAGAAGGAAGAACAAGTATCCAGCTTATTGCTGCATCAGGAAAAGAAGGATTCTATGTAAAGCAGGGCTTTGAGATTTTACCTAATGAAAATTCTGGAGCAGCATTAAGAAAAGTAATATACACATAATCAAAGGAATAAATTTAAAGTTATAGAAATCTTTATCTTTGAATTTAATTGAGCAAGAAAATTTGTGAGGAAGAATAATGGATAAAAGAGAGACTATTACATTAAAAGAACTTATGCCTAACTGGTGGGGAAAAGAGCGCTATGCTGAAGCAAAGAGAAACTGATAACTTTGAATTTAAACGGCTAAGCAAATTGAGATTTGTAGGAAAAACTGATGATTGAGACAGAACGATTAGTGTTAAGACGGGTTAACAAGAGTGACTGGAAGGCTATTCAGAAAATATGGAAGGATGAAGCTAAATCTCCTTATGCTCAGTATGATAATATAAAGGAATTGGATGATATTTCTGTTTCCAACAGGATTGCAAGATGGGGACAGGAATCCAATGAGAATGAACATATATTTTTCGCGGTTTGTTTACAGGATGAAATCATTGGATATATATCTTCTAACAAGTTTGACGATGCATATGAAATGGGATACTGTTTTCATTCGGATTATCATGGAAAAGGCTTTGCGAAAGAGAGTATGCTATCTGTGATTTCGTATTTAAAAGACATCGGAGCTAGTAAATTAATCGCAGGAACAGCAATTAAAAATATACCGTCGATAAAATTGTTAAACTCATTAGGATTTGAGCAGGTTGGAACGGAAAAAGTGTCTTTCTACAAAGATGTATATGGAAATGATATTTATTTTGACGGAGGAATATTTGAATTAATTGTTAGATAAGATTAAATCCGTAGAGATTTTATCTTTGAAGATATCGTGCTATGGAGGGGAGAAAATGGATGCAAAACTATTTGGACAGGGAATAATAAAGTTTGTTTGTGGCCGGTTTGATTATGATGAAACGCAGTCCGGACTTGTTACGGAAGCGCTTGAACGTCCAGGAAGAACAGCCTGAGCAAAAAGACAGTGTTGCTTCTATATCTTCCTATTATCGCAAAGCGTATGCGTAATGAGGAACAAGTGCTAGCCGAAGGCCTGCCGGGTTACGCAGAATACATGAAAAAGATAAAATATCGAGTGATTCCTTTTATATGGTAAAAACTTTAGGGAGTTTCTGTACCATTTAAATGTATTTACAGTTGAAAAATAACTTTAATTTAATGTATTAAGGCTAAGAGGATAAATAAATGAGTTCGTTATTAAAATCCACATTGAATACAAGCACTTTGCCAACAGGAGACTTGCGTTATATCAGAAGTGATTTTCCGGAAAAATTATCCGATGAGGAAGTGCAATGTCCTGTATTTTTGCGGGGCAGGAAAAGATAGGACGGGAGTAGTATCTGCTATAATTCTGAAGAAACTGGGATATATGAAAAGGATTATCTTCCAGGATAATTTATGAAAGGGATAAAATGGAAAAGAAATTAAACTCCAATCATCTTAAAATAATAGCAATTATTGCCATGACGATAGATCATGCTACCAATTTATTCTATCCATCGTTCCCCGCACAGCCGCTTCCTATTGCGTTACATATTATAGGAAGGCTGACGGCTCCGATTATGTGGTTTTTCATCGCAGAGGGCTATCATTACACACACAACATAAAAAAGTATCTGCTTAGACTGGGCATATTTGCCGTAATCTCGCATTTTGCGTACTGTTTTGCTTTTGGAATAAACTTCGTTCCGCTTAAAACAGGTATCTTTAATCAGACGAGCGTCATGTACCCATTGTTTATAGCAGTGTTGGTACTGTGGCTTCAGGATTCAGAGTTCAGGTATAAAGTGCTGAAACATATCCTGATTTTTGTACTTGTATGGAGTGCTTTTCCTGCGGATTGGAGTTGTATCGCGGTGCTGGCGATCATAGGCATTCACAGACATCGCGGTGATCTAAAAAAACAAACGCTTATCATGATGCTATGGGTTATGTTGTATGCAGTAGTGTCGTTTTTCTTTGTAAATAAAGTGCACGGAATTATAGAATTGTTTGTTATCCTTGTATATCCGCTTATGAAACGTTATGACGGACAGCGGGGAAAAGCTAAATGGCTAAAATGGTTTTTCTATATTTACTATCCGGCACATCTTGTTGTTATTGGAATAATAAGAATTATTATGTATGGTGATACTCCAATATTGTTCTGACAAACAAGAATCTGCGAGGAAATGCGATAGCAAGTTATATCGGAATTAAACATCCCAAACCGCATAAATATCGGCAGGAAAACACCTGCTGATAATTTTTGGAAAAATTTCGATGCAACCATTGACATTACATCAAAGAGGTGATGTATTAAGTTTGCCAGATGAAACCGCGGTGGTTACATCAAATAAAAAAACAAAACACGTTGATCATGTTTGCCACATAACTAGTGGCGGAAAGGCGGTACATTATGACAAATAAGGAAAAGGCACTTGCACTCATCGGAACATTCGCAACAGGTGATTCAGCTAAGGCAAAAGAGCTTCTGGCTCCAGGATATATCCAGCACAATCTTGCATATGGCACAGGCGCAGATGCATTTACAGGAGCTGTTGATTATTTAGCTTCAGCACCTGTGTAGCATTCGACATCTTCAGATTTGACGGCGATGGAAAGATCGCAGAGCACTGGGATGTAATGGAGACACTGGCTGACAAGTCAACATGGCAGAACGAGAACGGTAAGTTTTGATGTAATCGTTGAATGTACAACCATGCTGCGATAAGATAAAAGAAATATGAGTGCTCTGCGTGACGGCGCAGAGTATTTGCAGTGTGGTAAGGAGAGTTTTAAAATGCAGATTTCAAGCAGATTTACAGTGGCATTACATATTTTTACCTGTGTGGAGACCTTTAAGGATGATTATAAAGTCACCAGCGATTTCCTTGCAGGAAGTATAGGTACTAATCCTGTCATCATAAGAAAGATTTTGACCCAGGTCCAATCCCTTGCCACATTAAAGATGCTTGCGTTTGACAGAACGGTTACAGGATGTTATCATTTAAATACAAAAAAGGTGCCACCGATGACGGTTGGCTCTGTAGTTATTAGTTAAAAATAACCGCTAACTTTGCAGGGTAGGCGGTTATTTTTTATGATCTTTTCCGTAAGCCACGCCTAGAGAAAAGAAGGTCGCACACAAGCAAATAACTGCTATGATTGTCTCAATATCCATAAGCATCGCCCTCCTTTCCGAAGGGCAACACGGCCCTTCATGATGTGAAGGACCAACCGCCACCGTATTGGTAGCACCCGTACGTGAAGTATAACACGGATTTTTTTATACTGTAAAGAAGCTTTATCGTGTTCGTCTTGCTACAATTCGTTGAGACGCTTGTTCAGCGATTGTTGAAACAAGATTATCTATGTTTTCGCCGTTCGTAATCTCCTCCTTTATTGCTTCAATATTGGTCTCAGCGGACTTTTGCCAACTTCGATATTCCTGGGCGGTGACTTCAATTTTACGAGGACGGCCAAAGATGTTGGTATCGGAGATTTCCTTATTTTTCATTTCTTCGGTTACAAGTTCTGCGGATGCTTTTGCTAGTTTCTCTTTTGTGGCATTGAGCTTTTCCTCGGCTTCGTGATTCTTTGCATTATTCCATTTGTTTGGTGCCTTGTTTGGCTCCGGTCTTTCAAATCCCATTTCTTCCAAAGCTTTATTCTGAGAGATATCCAATCATTGATGTTTTCTGCTTTGGTTACATTATACTGTCTGTCATTATGTTTACGGGAATATGCTTTCCCTGTCTTGGCATTTACCCTGCCGTTATGGTTTGTCTGTCTGTAATTTGCCATGTTAATTCTCCTTTCATAGTTGCGGGCTATTTCCTAAAGCGACACCTTGTTGCGTCAAGGAAATACCCCGTATTAGTTTGTCGCAGACTTCGTCCGCACAAACTCGGGGACCCCAACCTACGCGGTTAGCGCGGGATGGATTCAATCCATCCCGTTTGCGGGGAGCTTTGCTAATGGGGTGATATCCTTCCTTAATGGCTTTGATGAACCAACCGGCAACGACGATGTTTTTGAAATGATGTTTGATTACGCCAAGATTTTCGAGGAAGATAAGCGCATCGCGAGCCTGCTTCTTAGAGATGTTGAATTTCTCCATGAGTTGTAAAAAGTTTTCATCGTGGAATTTTTTAGAATAGGATACGGATAAGGTGGTTTCGTCTCGTTTTTCCGTCGGACGATACCAGTAGACGATATCCGCTAAAATAAGAATGGCAAGAGGATTGATTTTGTCATACGACTCCTTTTGTATGACAAATGAATATTAGATATTTAGATGTTGTTCAGAGTTGGAAAAAGTGGTTGACCCCCAGAGTTAGCCGACTCTACATCCTCCATTTTTCTAGGTTTTTTGGGGTCGGAAATAGGTTCAAGTCCCATCTTCGCCCTTGCGGGCTTCGTCGGTCGGTTCCCTGTGTTAGTGGTGGCCCGGAACTGTTGTGTTGGTATAAGGGTAGAAAAACTAGTCCATTTATCCGGGTGTTGCTGAATCATAGGGTAAGCCCAGAGCCAAAATATTGGTATAAGAGCAGAACAGTGATTGCAGAGATATAGATGGTTGTTGTATGATGACAAGAGAGAGTTCACAAATCATTTTTTGGGGGAAATATGAAAAAGAATAAGTTTGAAATTGGAAAAAATGCACCAATCAAGAAAGTAGTAGATAATCACAAATATCAAATGGAATATATGCCTATCGGAATGAGTATCGGAATGGCGGTAGGTTTGTCACTTGGTTATGGAGTTTTTGACAATATTACTACCGGATTGAGTTTGGGGTTGTGCTTAGGAATGTGCCTGGGAGCTTTGATTGGAAATGCAAAAGACAAGAAGGTTGCAGTGCAGCTGGAAGAGAAAGGCTACAAGGTGGTAGAGATTAACCAAATCGAGGCAGAGATGTTTGTTGTGAAAATAAGTGATAAGGAAGGAAATGAGCAGACAATCCGTGTTAGGAAAGCAGATTTGGAATTTGAGAATTTTCAGGTAGGCGATTTTATATATTTGGATGAAGATGGAGACATAGATAATCTAATGGAGGATGAAACGTATGACAGATAAAAATACAATTGATGAAATTGTCGAAAACTTAAAAAAGGCGGTAGCAGAAGGAAACGTACATAAAATCGTTATCAAAAATAAGGCCGGTAAGGAAGTGGCAAACTTTCCGGTAAATGCAGGTATTGTTGGTGGAGTGCTTGGCCTTGCAGCAGCACCTTGGGCAGTTATTGCAGCAGCAATTGGTGGATTGGGATTTGGATTTACGATTTCTGTGCAGAAAGAAGATGGATCTGTTGTGGATGTCTTTGAAGATGATGTAACCGTAGAAGATGTGTTTGAAGACGAGACAATTGTCGATGATGAAGAAGAAAACAGATAACGATGCTAGATAGGTAGACATTGGGAAAATAAAGAGGTTGTATATATGAAAAAAGAAAAAATATTTACGAATAGTTTGTATAGATATTTTGCCTTTTTTTTTATTCTTGTTATGGGGCTAAGCATAGTTATATTAGGAATAGATGAAGCGATAGGATTATCGTTACAATTTTTTCCTTCACTGGATGAAAGCAGGAGTATGACAAAAGAGTTATTTCTTGTAGAAGTTCAGGTAGCATTCATCACATTATCCATGAGTACAGCACTTACAACATCATCAAAAAGAGTATACTGGGAAGAAACATATACATATCGATTGATAAGTCCAAAGTTCACAAATTTCACTGCATTGTCAGTATATATTTTGGCTACACTAACAGATGCACTGTTTTGGTTTATTTTAATGATTTTTTTGAAAATAGATTGTTCTATATGTATGGTTTTTACTTTTGTCTTGACAATCATATTATTACTCATGTTAACCATTCGAATGATAGATGCCAACTTCGGCCGTGAACGTATGAAAAAAGAACTTGAAGAAAGATTGGCTACTCATAGTGAACAGTTTCCAGATGCCTATAATATATCTATGGATAAAGGTAGGCTACTTCCTGAAGTGCATAAGTTGATACAAGTGTCTATTCAAGAAATTGATAAAAAGGAATTGGATTTAGTTTGCGAAAATATGTTATTGCTTGCAAAATTTGATTTCAAAAATGAGTTGGTGGAGATACATAATTATGCTAAGACAATGATTGAGTCAAAAGAGGTTATGCAAGAGATAGATTATTTATTGATGCAACAAGTGGTTCGTACTGGTAACAACAAATTCTTTTTTTTAGACTGTCCGATACCTGAAGAAAAGCAATATTATTATTGGGAATTAATTATTCACGATATATTTGATGAAGCGGTATCTTTATGGAAACATAAGAAAACGAATGAAGCAATGAAATTACGGACGGATTTGTATGTAATCTTAACTAGATATCTTTATTATAAAGTTTTGTGGGCAGAGGATAATGAAGAATACTATAACATTATAAAACTTATGGGCACATTTGTAGCAAGAAGAAAAAATTGTTGGTTTGACCACCCGATAGATGAGGAGCTTGATAGTTATTGGACAAAATCTGAACTTGATATCGTTGGATGGGACATATTTGAGGAAATTATTTATCCAGATGACGATATAACAGAGAATGCGTTAGATGTCTTGTGTATAAGAACAACTGCTTATAGTGAAAAATGGGAGCAGAATGGATATCCAGATTGTGTAATAGATGATGACATTTGGGGAGATTGGGTGATTGAACAGATGAAGATGTATTGAAATATAAGGTGTAAATGTCAATTGTAATACAAAAGAAACAAGACTAATTGAAAGCGAGAGTTCAGAACATGTGGTTTTGGTTTGCTTTGGGTTCGGCGGTCTTTGCGGCGCTCACATCGATCTTGGCAAAGATTGGTGTTGAGGGCGTAAATTCCAATTTGGCTACGGCCATACGAACAGTAGTAGTGGTGATTATGGCTTGGGGTATGGTGTTTCTCACCAATGCCCAGGGTGGTAATGTAAGGAATTTTTTGCTTATAAGGGAATCATCAAATAACGAAAGAATGCCTATGGAAAATTTCTAAGGGCATTCTTTGTTTTGTTTTAGAAAAAAAGGAATGTAAGAAGAAACATGAAAAAAGAGTTACAACTAAAAGGAATTTTATGTACCATCATCGGAGCAGCCTGTTGGGGCCTGTCCGGTTCTGTGGGCCAGTATTTGTTTGATGTGCAAGGCATGGATAGCAAATGGTTGGTGCCGATTCGTTTGGGATTGTCGGGCATAATTCTTTTGTTTTATTGTTTTATGAAATATGGAAAAGGAGCCCTTGCACCATGGAAAAGCAAGGAAAAAGCGGTGGTGATGTTGATTTATGGAATTGGAGGTGTGTCTGCCTGCCAGTTTTTATATTTCTTGACCATTGAATTGTCCACTGCGGCAATGGCCACCATCCTGCAGGATTTGGCGCCCTTGTTTATCTTGATTTATACTTGTGTGACAAAGAAACGTTTGCCGCGCATTTTGGAATTGTTGTCGATTTTTATGGCGATGCTTGGGGTGTTCTTTTTGACGATCCATGGTAGTCTGGAAAATATGTCTGTGCCGAAAGAAGCCATTCTGGCGGGATTCGCCAGTGCAGTTTGCGTAATGATTTATAACGTGTTGGCACCGAAGTTGACAAACGAGATTCCGGTGATTATTGCCCAGGGATGGTCTTTTTTCATGGGTGGCATTTTGACCGGGTTGTTGTTTCAGACTTGGAAAATTCATTATGTGCCAAATTTGTACGGAATTCTGGGAATTGTATTTGTGATTGTCGTGGGAAATATCTGCGCCTTTACCTTTTACATTCATGGGGTGAAGGAGATCGGGCCGCAGAAAGCGATTCTGTATAGTTTTGCAGAACCGATTACTGCAGCGGTAATCTCCACCACCGTTTTGCATTCTGCCTTTACCTGGTGGGACGCGTTGGGATTTGGTCTGATTTTCCTGATGCTTTGGCTCATCACAATAAAAGAAGAGTAGCGATTATTTCACCGTGGCGAGAAAAACGTCACGGTGTTTTGGTAATGTAGTGGTTTTTAAGGCGAGTAATTCGCCGGAGGTGGAACCAACGAGATTGAGGCGGGTATCCGGATGGGTGGCTTCCTAAGTTTCTAAATATTGGGGAAGGAAAAAGCGGATGGCTGTTTCAGTAGCACCGATGGTGGCTTCCTTTTTTCTTTGGGTAAGCATGCTCTTTACGGTGTTTTCCCCTTTTTGAAATTCAGAAAATGCGTTTTGTACAAAGCGATAGAGTTGTTGCCTTTCTTCTGTGAGGTCAGCCGGATCGAGGAGCTCTATCAGGGAAGGAAACGGGGGAGGAAATGTATCGTACGTTTGATGGAAAATATTTTTGTCCGGAATACTATCGGGCAGATAGGATTCACCTGAACAAAGCGGGCTATGATTTATGGACAGCAAAAATGAAAGAAATCTTAAAAACTATGGAGATTTGACTGGATTTCTAGGCGCAAGTGCGGTAGATTATGTGGAAAGAGGTTTTGTTTTGACGGCGTGTTGCAGAAAGGGACAAAGCCTTGTATCAGCAGAAGGATTGGATGAAAAATCGATGGATTATCTGATAGAAGAAGTCGCAGAATTAAGCGAAAAGCAAAAAGAAGAAATTTGGAATTTGCTAAAGGCCGCAGACCGCGAGTTCGTACCACCTTTGTCAGAGCGAAGAGATACGACACAGGAAGCACTTGCACCGGGAGCAGCAAGTGAAGGAACGCCAAGAGCCTATTTTGAAAAAATGTTGACCCAGAGATTTCTTTGCGTTAGCGAAAAAAAGAAAGTCATTGGCTTTATGACCTATATACCGGAGCATACCTTGGAACTGTCCGATGGGGATGTGGTTTGCGAGTACATTTCTACTATTGTGGTGGACAAGAACTACAGAAATCAAGGCATTACCGCTTTGATGTATCAGAAAATGATGGAGAAACACAAGCGTTTAGGCACCAGAACCTGGTCTTTGAATGATGCCCATTTGCATCTTTTGAAAAAAATGGGATTTTCTTGTGTCAATACCATTCCAAATGATCGTGGGGAAGGCATTGATACGGTATATTATGTGTGGGAGGATGAGCAATATGAAAAAGGAGAAGAAGGTAAAAAATAGCCATAGTCTGATTAGTAAATTGCGAGCCTACAAGCTGGAACCGCAGATTGTGGTGGTTTGTATTGTGGCTGTAATCTTTATCGTTTCCTTTTGGCTGTATCACTTAGAAGAATTTCAGAAAAATGAAGTGGCGTTGAATTTGCTATTGGCGATTTTTACGTCTTTGTTGGTAACGGTATTCACCATGGTGGCGGATATTGTGGTGGCGTATCAGCAGCATGAAAATGAGACTTTTTTCGAAGACATGCATGAGTTTGGAATTGAGAGTCTTAGTGGTGATAAGGAAACAGTTCTAAGAGAACGTTTGCAGGAATGCAAAAAGACCATTTGGGTCACGGGATATCGTCTGATTTTAACGGAACGGTTGAAAAAGGATATTTACGAAGCTGTGCTTCGCGGCGCAGATTTTTACGCAGTCATTTGTCCACCTTGGACCGAGGCATTTCAGATGGTATACGGAGAACATGAGAGAGTCATGGACTACTACGTGAAGGTTTTCGGCGAAGTCTTGAAGGCAAAAAAGAAATGCGGTCGTACCGATGGAATCTTTGAGGTACATTTCGTCAACAAGCCGATTTTTAGCGATACTTATCGCGCCGACCAGTACTTGATCACCGGGCCTTACATGCACAACAAGGACGAAGAATTCCACAAGATGATGGCAAAAGATTTCTTCTCTTACAGCGTTGTGCGCGAGAGTCGTCTCTCCCAAATCATCAAGGATGAATATCGTCTATTGTTCCATCAGGAATACGAAAGTGCCTTGGATTGGACGAAGTTTGAAGAAGTCTATGAAGATATTTCCACCAACGATTACACCGACAGCAAAAAGATGAAGCGTTTTCAATCTGCAGTGGTGCCGGTGGAAAATCGGGTGTAGGGAATTGTGAAAGATTATGAAAGCATAATCTTTTCTATAAATAAAAAACAGTGAAAACAGCGGAGGTAGATATGCAACATTGTGGAACAAAAACACTGGAAACAGACAGACTGATTTTGAGAAAATTCACCGTAGACGATGCAGAGGCTATGTATAAGCATTGGGCTTCGGACAAAGACGTGGTGAAGTTTTTAACCTGGCCAAATTATGAAAATGTGGATGTGGCAAAGGCGACATTGGAAAATTGGGAAAAATTGTACGAGGATGACACTTATTACCAGTGGGCCATTGTACCAAAGGATTTGCAGGAACCCGTGGGAAGTATTTCTGCTGTTGGCATGAAAGAAGAAATCGATATGATTCATATTGGGTATTGCATTGGACGTTCCTGGTGGCATCAGGGAATTACTTCCGAAGCATTAAAAGAGGTCATCCGGTTTTTCTTTGAAGAAGTAGGGGCTAATCGTATAGAGTCCATGCATGATACACAAAATCCGCATTCCGGCATGGTAATGAAAAAATGCGGTATGCAGTATGAAGGTACTATGCGTAGCGCAGCAAAAAGCAATCATGGCATCGGGGATGTGAGCATGTATGCGATTTTGAAAGAGGATTATGAAAAGTAACTTATTCGGATCGTATGGCCGTTAAGAAAAAAAAAGAAAGAGAGTAGAGAGTTATGAAAAGAATATTTTTAGTGAGTTTAAGTTGTTTATTTTTAGGGTTGATGGGTTGCGGCTCAGAAAGTGTTTCGGATTCTGCAGCAGAAAGCGCTTCGCAGGTAGAGGATAATGAAACAACCCAGGATGCAGACGAAATCACCGCTGAACAGGCATTGGAGATTATTAAAGAATACTGTGTTGCAAATAATCCGGACCTGGAAGAAATGATGGATACCGAGGATTACACAGTTTACTTTGAGACCTATACAAGCGATGATGGTGAAATCGTTGTTTTGTACAGATCCTATACAGGTGCAGAGACAAGATATTATATTGATCCTTCCACCGGAGATACCTATGTGACAGAATTAGTTCCCGGAATTATTGATGAAGAACAGGAGACAGGCGAGACGTTTAATATTAATGAGCTGTAAAAGGCGATTGCTTGTGTAAATGAATAAAGTCGCGTTCAAAGAAACGACAAATCTAGCAGTTATGTTAGATTTGTCGTTTTTTATTTGAAAAGCAATCGAAATCTATACGTAAACGTCAAATCCTACGCCTACGTATAAAATAAAGCGCCGCTTTTTTATGAGCGGCGTTGTTTTTTACATTCTTCTGGAAGATTCTAATAGATGCTCTGAAATATCATTCGTTATTTCAATCGTAAGGTTGCCTTTTCGAAGAATTGCTGCAGATTTTTGCTGTGTCACTGGCATCTCCATAGTATTTTCCATCGGAATAACTTCTGCATAAGGCATGGATACTTCCACGAAGCTAACTTCATTCGAAGGTTCGCTTTTATGTAACGAATCCTTGCGGAACTTCCGAAGCCAATAGTAATACTGTTTTTCATTTACGTTGTTTTCGATTAACCACTGTTTTGCACTCATGCCATCCGGGCGTTCCATGCACTCTTGGATTATTTTAATCCATCCTTCATATTTAACGTCATGTGTTCCTTTGTCCATTTGCTTGACTCCTCCTAAAAACTTTAAAAAACTAACTGACTCATTTAGTTTTTTAGAGTTTCTCACAAACTACCATGACTTTCTAGGCGGACGATTTGACATTTACGAATAATCGGCAGCGAGTAGGGTTGGATGTTACCTTCCCTACTCGATTTTATTGAAAAGGATAGTAACAGAAACATGAAAAAAGAATTACAACTTAGAGGAATTATATTGACGATTATCGGCGCGGCTTGTTGGGTATGCATTAGGGTTTAGCTTGATTTTCCTGATGTTGTGGTTGATTACAATCAAGGAAGTATAAGCATAGTACCTACGATGGAAAATATTTCTGTCCGGAATACTATCGGGCAGATCGGATTCACCTCAACAAAGTCGGCCATGATTTGTGGACAGCGAAAATGAAGGAAGTGTTGAAAGAGATCTGGAATTATGAAAGTTTATGAAAGAAATCGGGGATTATGAAAGAATATGAAGGTTTATGAAAAATATCTTGAATTATGAAAGATTATGAAAGTATAATAAATTATGAAAGATTATGAAAGGTTGTGACAGTATGAAAAAGAATAATCCGTTTACGTTAACTTTTGGAAAACAACCCAATGAATATATTTCAAGATATGAAAATACAGATACTATTATAAGCACTTTTGAAGCCGAGAATCCAATGAGTCAGACATATTTAATTGAAGGAATTCGAGGAAGTGGGAAGACGGTTTTAATGACATCTATTGCAAATGAATTAAAGAAAGAGAAAGATTGGATTGTCATTGATTTGAATTCCACACAGGATTTGATTGATGATTTTGCCGTGCGTTTAGTGGATTCTTGTAAGCAATTTCCTGATTTGTTGAAGCAGGGATTCAGTATATCATTAGCCGGATTTGGAATCGGGGTGAATGGAAGTGAAGGTTTACAGGATAGTGTCAGTGTGATAGAACATGTATTATCATCATTAAAGAAACAGCAGAAAAAAGTTCTTATAACCATAGATGAAGTGTTACATGATGAAAACATGCGGCATTTTGCCAGCCAATTTCAAATTTTTATTCGAAAGGATTATCCCATATATTTGTTGATGACAGGGTTATATGAAAATATTTATGCCATACAAAATGACCCTGCTTTAACCTTTTTGTTAAGAACACCAAAGATACATTTGGAGCCATTAAGCTTGCATCAGATTAGTAAGCAATATGAAGAAATCTTCGCCATTGAGATAGAAGAAGCAAAAAAGTTAGCAAGACTTACGAAGGGATATGCGTTTGCATTTCAAGCACTGGGATTACTGTATTATGAATATAGAGAAGAAATGCCTTTAGAACAGATATTGTTGAAATTGGACGAGATGCTGGATGATTTTGTTTATCGAAAAATCTGGAGTTCCTTATCAGAACAGGATCAGAAAATTGTTTTGGCTATTCGCCAGGAAGAAATGAAGGTAGGGGATATTTGTCAGCAAATAAATATGAAATCTACAGTCTTTTCAAAATATAGGGAGCGATTGCTGAAGAGAGGAATTATTATTTCGCCACGACATGGATATGTTTCCTTGGCCTTGCCCCGATTTGAAGTGCTGGCGGAATCATACAAATAAAAATAGTGGAAACATTGGAGGCAGATATGCAACATTGTGGAACAAAAACACTGGAAACAGACAGACTGATTTTAAGAAAATTCAAAGTCGACGTTCCTGGTGGCATCAGGGCATGCGTAGCGCAGCAAGAAGCAATCATGGCATCGGAGATGTGAGCATGTATGCGATTTTGAAAGAAGATTATTTTGCTAAATAGCATGGGGAATTGAGGAATATCTAGAACAAAGTGAAATTCAATGTTAGGTTTTTAAAATTCTTTGACGAATCCTACATGTAATTGTTCTACTTTATTTCCTAATTCTTCATTTAGGATTTTGTAGGCGCGTTTCATAGTGCAGTGACCTGTGCATATATAAGAAATTCCGGTAGATTCTATTTCTTTTGCCAGTTGTTTAATCTCAACATTGCGTTTGTTATATAAATGAAACCCGCCGATGAATCCGTAGATTTGTTTGTCAGGAAATGTTGTCTGAATCTCACGTATTATATTTGCAGCACCACCATGGGAGCAGGAATTAATAATAACCAGTCCCTTATCCGTTTCTAAAACAACACTTTGCTCATGAGCAAAATTGTCATATAAATAGTCTTTTCCCACTTTTGTATACATTTTTTCCCGGTGTCCAATTTTTTCCAGATTATCTATTTTATGTGGAATTAAATAAACCCCGTCACAGAGGGTATAGTCGCCCGAAACCTTGACGATACGGTCCTCATATTTTTTTAATAGTCCTTTTGGAATGCCAATATATTTTGTGAAGAAAATAAGCTCCTTACCATAACAATTATCGGAGACAGCATCCCTCATATAAAATTTGGCTTTGGAATTATGTTCTAAGAAATAGGGAATTCCATTTGCATGATCGTAATGGGCATGACTTAGTATTCCATAATCAACATCTTTAATATCTAAATCTAGTTGTTCCATATTCTGAGCGAATAAATTGGAGCCACCGCAATCAATCAGAATATTTTTATTTCCATATTCAAATAGAATAGAAAGTCCCCATTCTCCTTTGTACTTTCCGTAAGCAATATTGTCAACGACAACAGTCATTTTTGTTTTCATTGCATTTCTCCAGTCTATTCTTTATAAAAGGCATCTTACTTAAATGGATTTAATAAAGCAATTATAGGGACAACTACATGGAAATACAATATGAAAAAACGAAAAGGACTGATAAAAATTTTAGAAACTGTGGAATTACAACAGCTATGTATAGGAAAATGATGAAGAAGCAGGGTGGAGATGGTATCTGCAACCTAGGATACGGGAAAAATATGCCAATCCCTCTCAAATATCTGTCACGCACCCTTGTCACATCAAAAATCGTCAATTTTAAATGATGAATTCCGTCATTGTTTTCCTATGCCTTAGAAAATATACTTATAACATCATCGAAACGCTTGGTACCGGCGGATGGGCGATGGTGAAAAAATAAGGGGGTCATTTGGAAATGGCAAAAAATCAGAATAAGGCAGAGTTGTCTGCACTTTCCTATATTGCCTATGGTGGGGGAAATCTGGCAGCAAATCTGCTGGTAACCACGGCGAGCAATTTTATTACGTACTTTTATACAGAAAGTGTTGGAATCAGTATGGCAGTTGCCGGAATTGTGTTGGCGGCTTGTAGAGTATTTGATGGGTTTACAGATTTGTTTATGGGAGCGGTGATTGATAAGACCCGTTCTCGTTATGGAAAGGCACGTCCCTGGTTGTTGCGTTTAGCAATTCCATATTTGTTGGCTTGTATTTTATTGTTTTCCACACCGGCACTGGGAGGTGCGGCAGATGTGGCATATGCAGCAATTAGTTATATTTTGGCAGTGTGTATCGTTTATACCGCTATTAGTGTTCCTTACAATACTATGTCTGCACGTATTACAAAGGATCAAAGTCAAAGAACCTTACTTTCTGTATTTCGTACTTTCTTTGGATTTGGCGGTGCAGCATTGGTTGGTTCCTTTTCATTGAAGGTGGTAGAACTATTCGGAGGCGGTCGTATGGGCTGGTCTTTGATGGGAGTTGCTTATGGAATCCTTGGAATGCTTCTTTATCTTTTCTGCTTTAAGGTTTGTAAAGAACTTCCAGATGAATTTACTATGGGTGTTGCAGAAAAGGACACTGAAACGGAACAAAAAGTAGTGGAAAAGACTTCGGAGAAAACCAGTATCAGAAAGGCTGTTTATGCCTTGTTTCATAACAAATATTGGTTGCTTTTGATGAGTTGCACCATGCTTACATTTATTGTTTCCGGCTTGGGAGGTGTAAATGTTTATTATGCGCAGTACGTACTTGGAAGTACAGATTATATGGCTTTGCTGACCATGTGTAGCATGGTTCCCATGATGGTGGGTGCTCTTTTTATGACACCGCTTGTAGCAAGGTTTGGGGCAAGAAACACTTCCCTTGGTGGTTGTGTGGTAATGTTGATTGGTGCAGTGATTGTTATGTTGTTTCCGGAGAACCCAGTACCTCTTGCAGTCGGTCTCGTAGTGAAAGCCTTAGGCGCATCTGCCCTTGCGGTAAATGGATTTGCCATGATGGGAGATACCGTAGAGTACTCTGAGTGGAAGTTTGGGGTGCGTCCGGATGGACTGACCTATTCTGCCATTACTTTTGGTGAGAAGCTTGGTTCTGCAGTTGGTACTGTTTTGGTTAGTAGTATTATGGCTGCATTTGGATATACAGCACAGGCAGCAACTCAGTCTGCAAGTTCTATTTTTGGAATGAAAGTAATTTTTATTTATATTCCAATTGCGATTGCTGTAATTTGTACGGTATTGTTGTCTTTCTATGATTTGGATAAAAAATACGACGGTATAGTGGCGGATTTAAAAGCCAGAAGTAGTGTCGCTTAATGATTTTTTCGGTATTGAGTGGGTGTTTCGCCAAATTCTTTTTCAAAAGTGCGAATAAAGGTTTCGGTGTTTAAAAAACCCATGAGTTCACCAATGTGTGCGATGGAGTCGTTTCCTGCAAGTAAAAGGGAAGCGGCTCTTGTCATTCGCAGGTGTCGTAAAAAGGCGGTATAGGTCATACCGGTTTCTGCCTTAATGAGGCGCGAACAATGGGCAACGGAATAATGAAAGGTTTTCGCCAGGTCTTGCAACGTTATATTGTTATGGTTGGCATTGATATATTCAATGAGTTTCAGGGCTCCTGGGTTGGAAGCGGTAGAACCATCTAAAACAGAGGCGGATTTACTGTATTTTCGCTGGATATTTACAAACAGTAAGGGCAGCATATGATCTAAAACTTGAGAACTGTAATTGTCATGGCAGGTGCTTTCTAAATACATGGTAAGAATGCTGTTTTCTACATCCTCATCAAAACCTGTGGAAAAAACAATACGTCGCATGGGTTTTTGACTATAAAGACTGCTTAAAAAGAACTTGGTCAAAAGAGAACCCTGGCGAAGGTCTGATAAAAAGACTTCCTGAAACTTTGCCATACGTAGAGTGATATTGATGGCGATACTGTCATCAAAAATTTCTAAAGTATGTGTGGTATTTGGTGGGATAAAACAAAGATCTCCCTGATGAAGGGGTAGATTTTCCCCACCTAAAGTCTGGTGACAGGAGCCTCGAAGCATATATACAATTTCAAAATAATCGTGACTGTGCTCTACCACAGGGGTATAACGATAGTGTTTTGAGATAAAAACGGAAGATTGTGTATCTTTATATATAAGATGTAAATCTTTTTCGTGAAGTACCGGGGGAAAATAGACTCCTGGATAGCCTGGAATAATGATGTTGCGACCATGTATAAAATTCGGGTCCAGAGAATCTACGTATTCTTTCTGCTTTGCAGAGTTTTTACGTAAGGCATAATAGTTTTTGTAAATTTCTTCATCTATGGTATAGGACATAAGTTCCTGTAAAATCAATTCTTTGTTTTGCATGGTGCTACCTCATTTCTATAGATGAAAATAGTATAGATAGAAAAAGGGAAAATATCAAATTTCATCAATAAATACTGATGAATTTGTAGAAAAAGGATAGATAAATATGATTAGAAATGAGATTTTTTTAGAAAAAGCAAAAAATTTAGAACCAAAATTGTTGGAAAAACTGGTGGCTCCAGTGGAAGGAACCGTGTTATCCAAAGATGGAAAAGACAGCTCCTTTACTACAGGAGACCGGATTATTTATGATTTTGGAAATCATTATACCGGCTATTTTTCTGTGGATTTGGATTATGAGGGACATCACCCGGATGCACCGGTGTGGTTACGGATTTCTTTTGCAGAACAATTGTGTGAGTTTGAAGAGGATGCTGAGTCTTATAAAGGTTGGATTTCCAAAGGCTGGATTCAGCAGGAGCAGTTACATGTGGATGTGATTCCGGACAAATTGGAGTTGCCACGCAGATATGCGTTTCGTTATGCGGCAGTGGAGGTGTTGGATTGCAGCAATCGCTACCGGGTGAAGTTTGAAAATCCAAGGATAAGAGCGGTTTCTTCTGCAGATGATTCTCAGTTGCTTCCATATGTTTATGGAAAAAATCAAAGGGTGTCAGGGGAAAGTCGGGAGAGAGGATTGGAAGAACAGGAAAAAATCCGGAAATTGGAAGCAGTTGCCACCAGAACATTGCACGAATGCATGCAAAGAGTTTTTGAAGACGGACCGAAGCGTGATCGAAGACTTTGGATGGGAGATTTGCGTCTGGAAGCCTTGGCAAACTATGAAACTTATAAACAGAATGACATGGTAAAACGGTGTCTGTATTTGTTTGCCGGAGATCGGTTGGATAATGGAATGATAGCAGCTAATTTGTTTTTAGATCCTAAGGTGGAAGCCGATGACCAGGCGATGTTGGATTATGCTCTCTTTTTTGTAACGTCCTTACGGGATTATGTAAGGGAAACAGAAGACTTGGAGATATTAAAGGATCTATATCCCGTTGCCATAGACCAGTTACAGGTGATGGAAACTTATTTTGAAGGCAGTCAGGTAATTCGGGATCAGGATACCTTTGGATGGGTATTTGTGGATTGGAATATGCAGTTAAACCGTCAGGCATCGGCTCAGGGAATTTGCCTTTATGCCTTACAAGCAGGGATGGAATTAGCAGGTCTTATGGAGGATCAAAAACAAGTCGCTCTTTTGCAAGAATCTTATGAGAAAAAAAGAAGAGCGGCACGCGATTTCTTTTTCGATGCGGACCTGCAGGTTTTTGTCAGTGGAGATGCAAAGGAAATCTCCTGGGCAAGCCAATGCTGGCTCATTATCGGCGGAGCCGTGGATGCGGTAGAAGGGGCTAAAATTTTAGAAAAAACAGAAGAACTGGAAAAAGCAGGAAAACCGGTTCAAAATATGGTGACTCCATATATGTACCATCATTATATCGAAGCCTTACTTTTGTGTGAACAAAGAGAAAAGGCCTTAGATGTGATGCTTTATTATTGGGGCGGTATGTTGGACCAGGGGGCTGATACTTTCTGGGAACTTTATAATCCTAAGAACCCACAAGAATCTCCTTATGGAGGAACCATTGTAAACAGTTACTGTCATGCTTGGAGTTGTGCTCCGACATACTTTTTGAGAAAATATTTTTAAGGGATTTGAACCAAAATCCATGTTTGCTGCGAAATAAGGTGTAGGAGGGTAGGAAATCCTTCCAGAGGAGAGATGACTCAGAAGGATACGTCTTCCGGATTGTAGAATGCGGGAGCATGGTATAATATAAGAGAACAGATTGATCATTGCCCTTGATTTAGAGCAGATGACAGGAAAAGAGAGGAAAAATCACATGAATTTAATGGTTTTCGATGTAGGCGGAACAGATATAAAATATTGTGTTATGGATGAATCTTTAGATAGAAAGGCCAGTGGTTCGGTACCTACTCCATTAGACACCCAGGAACATTTTTTCCAAGTAATTCGGGAGATTTTTGAAAAAACAAAGGAAGAAATCGGGGAAAAACTGGAAGGTATGGCTATGAGTCTTCCCGGATTTATTGATACGGAAAAGGGCCGTCATAATGGAGGCGGTTATTTGATGTATAATTATGGCACCAGTATTGGGCCGGAACTTTCAGAACTTTTGGGAGTACCGGTGATACTTGGAAATGATGGAAAATGTGCAGCTATGGCAGAATTAGAGGCTGGTTCCTTAAAGGGTTGCAAGAATGCATCGGTTTATATTATCGGAACCGGTGTAGGTGGTGGCTTGATTATTAATGGAGAAATTGTCAATGGTTCTCATTTTACCGCCGGAGAATATAGTTTTATGGGAACGGACTTCAAGCACTTTGAAGATTTTGGAAACGCCTTGGGTATGCAGGGTTCTACTTCCGGCTTATTGAAATTCTACAAAGAAAAGGTAGGTATGGATAAGGATGCGCCATTCAACGGTAAAGACTTTTTCGAAAAAGCCAATGCCGGAGAAAAGGAAGCTTTGGAGGTGTTGGATGCTTATGCCGGAAATGTGGCAAAAGCCATTTTTAACATAAACGCTTTGTTGGACTTGGAAAAGGTTGCCATTGGAGGAGGCATCAGTCGTCAGCCGATTTTGCTTACCTTTATTCAGTCTAATTTGGAAAAAATATATAAGATTCATCCGGCTATGGAAATGTTGCCGAGACCGGAAGTCGTAAACTGTCAGTATTTAAGTGATGCCAATATGGTTGGAGCCTATATGCTGTACAAGAAGTATCATGCTTCTTAAAAAAACCTCTCTGCCGGATAACCGGTGGGGAGGTTTTTTATATCATAGGAAATACCATTCCTATGATATAAAAAAGCGCTCCGCTATGGAAGCGCACGGGCGGGAGATGTAAATGTTGCAAACTCCTTGAAAATACTGGGCTGCAACCGGCAGTTGACAAATTTCCAAGTCTGCTTTCTTGTGTGCAACCGTTGTTTTTTATAGGCTGAAAGCATAAAATATGAATTTGGAGGATGAAATATGATTTTAGCAGAAAAAATTATGAATGAGAGAAAAAAACTCGGTATGTCTCAGGAGGAATTGGCGGAACAGTTGGAGGTTTCCAGACAGTCTGTTTCTAAATGGGAAAGTGCTCAGTCCACACCGGACTTGAATCGCATTTTAAAGATGGCTGAGTTATTTCAGGTAAGCACGGATTACTTATTAAAGGATGAAATGGAAGAAGAGTCTTATCAACAGGAAGAGAATCTTACCTTCCATAATGAAGTATTACGCTCCGTATCTATGGAAGAAGCTACCGATTATTTGCAGGTGATTCAAACGGTACGTGGAAAAGTCGCATTTGGTGTATCTCTATGTGTCATGGCAGCAACCCCATTAATGCTTAGCCTGGGTTGTTCAGCCATGGGTCTGATTTCAGAAGATCAGGCAGCGGGTCTAGGTGTTTCACTTTTACTTGTGCTTGTGGCAATTGCTGTTGGTCTTTTTGTACTCAATGGTAGATATACCAAACCCTATGATTTTTTGGAAAAAGAAAACATTGAAACAGCCTATGGTGTAGATGGCATGGTAAAAGAAAGAAGAAAAAACACGGAATCAAAACGTATGGTGAAAAATGTAGTAGGTGTTGTGCTTTGTATTGTTAGTGCAGTGCCGCTTATGGTAAGTACTTTATGGGATGCAAATACAAATGATGCTAGTGTCTTGTTCGGAGTTGGTGTATTATTGATATTGGTTGCCTTGGGAGTCTTTTTCTTGGTGGATGCTTCGATAGAAAGTAATGCATACAAGAAATTGCTGCAGGAAGAGGAGTATACACCTGCAGGAAAGAGATTTACCAAGAAAAAAGATAAGGTTGGAGCAATATATTGGTCAGTTGCAACCGTCATTTATTTAGCGTGGAGTTTTATTACCTTCCGTTGGGATATGACATGGATTGTTTGGCCAATTGCAGGTGTTTTATACGGACTTGTTACAAAAATTTTATCTTTGTTATTTAAGGAGGATTCCATAGCATAATCCTCAAAATATAGAAGTACAGAGGAGATTTTTTGTTTATGAAAAAAAGAGGAGCGGTGTTGCTTTTGACTGCAGCATTGGTTTTCGCAAGTGGTTGCGGAACAGAGAGTACAGAAGTGGCAAATACGGAAGTGGTGGAAGTGACTGAGGCTGCCACAGAGGTAGTGGAAGTAGCCACAGAAGAGATAGAAGTGGAAACCGAAACAGAAGTAGAAACGGAAACAGAAGAGCCTACTGAAATGGCTTCAGAAGAAACAGAAGAAACCACAGTATCAGCCGGAGCAAATGGCTATGTCATAGCAGTAGATGCAGGGCATCAGCAGGTGGGAGATTCCAGTCAGGAACCCATTGGCCCCGGTGCTTCTGAGACAAAAGCCAAGGTAGCCAGTGGCACCAGCGGCGTGGTCAGTGGATTAGCCGAGTATCAGTTGACCTTGCAGGTTTCCTTGAAGTTACAGCAGGAACTGGAAGAACGTGGATATGAAGTGGTGATGATTCGTACCACCAATGATGTAAATATCAGCAACAGCGAAAGAGCTGCCATTGCAAACAATGCAAATGCAGATGCGTTTATCCGCATTCATGCTAATGGATCTACGAATTCTTCTGCGAATGGAGCAATGACAATTTGTCAGACTGCATCAAATCCTTACAATGGAAGTCTTTACAGCCAGAGCAAAGCGCTTTCTACCGCTGTATTAGATCAGTTGGTGGCAGCCACCGGTTGCAACAAGGAATATGTATGGGAAACAGATACCATGAGTGGTATCAACTGGTGCCAGGTGCCGGTCACCATTGTAGAAATGGGATATATGACCAATCCTACCGAGGATGCGTTGATGGCAACGGATGAATATCAATGGAAAATTGTAGAAGGAATTGCTAACGGAATCGACGAATATTTGGGCTTGTAGAGGAAACGCAAGTTCCTTGACGATAAAGGATATCTTAAGTTACACTTAAGGTGTCCTTTTTATTTTGTACGGGTTGGACATATTGACAAATGTGCCCATAAGAAGGGGATTTTTCCCTGTCCGGTGTTAATAAAGGGACAGAATTTACGAAAGAAGAGGTGTAAAAAATGGGAATTTTCAGAGATGATTTCCTCTGGGGTGGTGCAACAGCGGCAAACCAGTATGAAGGAGCATGGGACGTAGATGGAAAGGGAGCTTCTGTTTCCGATCATTGTACCAATGGATCCAATAAACAGGCAAAGAGAGTGACAATTAATTTTGAAGAAGGCACTCTTTATCCAAGCCGCGAAGCAACTGATTTTTATCATCATTACAAAGAGGATATCGCACTTGCTGCAGAAATGGGATTCAAGTGCTTCCGTATGTCCATCAACTGGACTCGTATTTTCCCGACAGGAATGGAACAGGAACCATTAGAAGCAGGCCTTCTTTTCTACGACAATGTGTTTGATGAGTTAAAGAAACACGGCATCGAACCACTTGTTACAATTTCGCATTATGAACTTCCGTATGCCCTCGTAGAAAAATGCAACGGTTGGGAAGGAAGAGAGTGTATTGATTATTATGTACATTACTGTGAGACAATTTTTGAAAGATTCAAAGACAAGGTAAAATATTGGTTAACCTTCAATGAAATCAATGCAGGAACCACTGCAATGGGTGCGGTACTTTCAACCGGTACTATTAAGGGATTTGAAGGACCAATCAACACCGTTTGGGATCGTCCTGCAGAACGTTATCAGGCGTTGCATCATCAGTTTGTAGCCAGTGCAAAGGTTTGCAAATTGGCGCATGAAAAATACCCACAGTTTAAGATGGGAAATATGAGTATTTTCGCATTAAGTTATCCGGCTACTTGCAATCCGGTAGATGTTTTGGAAAACCAGAAAGCCATGAGAAAAATGAACTGGTATTGCTCAGACGTACAGGTACGTGGAGCATATCCCTCTTTTGCAAAACGCATCTGGGAAGAACTTGGTATTGAAGTAAAGATGGAAGACGGCGATCTGGAACTCTTGAAAGAGGGTACCGTAGACTTCTACACTTGCAGCTACTACATGACAAGTTGTATTTCCGGAGATCCTGAAGCAAAGAAGGGTGCCGGCAATATTATTGGCGGACAGCCAAATCCATATTTGAAGGCTTCTGATTGGGGCTGGCAGATTGATCCGGAAGGACTTCGCATCAGCTTGAATGAAATCTACGATCGTTATCAGGTGCCAATCATGGTAGTAGAAAATGGACTTGGTGCTTATGATGAATTGACTGAAGATGGAAAGGTACATGACGATTACAGAATCAACTACTTAAGAGAGCATATCGCAGCCATGAGAGAAGCTGTCAAAGACGGTGTAGACTTAATGGGCTATACGCCTTGGGGATGGATTGACGTCGTATCTGCATCCACCGGTGAAATGGCAAAACGTTATGGTTTCGTCTATGTCAACAAATATGACGATGGAACCGGCGACCTTGGTAGAAGAAAGAAAGATTCCTTCGACTGGTACCAGAAAGTGATTTCTACCAACGGAGAAGATTTGGCGTAATACTTTAAGCCTTAGAAGTTGTGGTGACTTCTAAGGCTTTTTTTGTTTACTTTTTGACAATAGATAGTGTATATTTTTTATATCTGAATTGGTCTGGGAGCGTATCAGCGCTGTATAGATTTCATTTGAATCAAAAATAATGATTTGTCATTTTTCGATGCCTATTCGTGACGTAAAGCGAATATATTTTTTTGAAAAAAGATATTCTGGCATCAATTTTCCGTAATAATATTAATTTAGTTGCTTATTCGAGCAATGCTATTAAATAAGAATCATCAATAATGGCGAAAACATGAGATTTCGATGCTATACGTTTAAATAAAACCGTCGAACCGTGGGATTAGAACATCGAGAATTGTGTTAATAGAAGTTTTTGATGCAGAAGTAATGTTTAAATCCATATTTATTGCATCGAATTAGAAAAAAAGGGTTCATTTGATGCTTACTGACAAATAATACGTCATATATCGGGGGATATACATTCGAATTACTGTACAGTAGGAGTGGGGTTGCCGGATCTTTTACAAGTTATAAAAAATAAGGGGGATTTATATTTGGAAGAGAAAAGGAAAACAAAACAAAAAACGTGTACAAAGCTAATCACTGGGGAATTATTGCTTCCGACAACTGTTTATAAGGATGCAAAAAAACGACTTGCAGAATTAAATCAAGTAAAGCGGGAAAAAGAAAAAGTATTAGAAAAGGCACCTTCGGGAAAAATTCATATCCTTCATTCTGACAAAAGAGTTCAGTATTATCTTCGAAGGAATAAGACAGATAAAAGTGGTCAATACATATCAAAATCGGAAGTGGAGAAGATAAAGAAATATGTCCAAAAGGCATATGATGAAAAGGTATTAAAGCAAGTGGATAAAGAAATTCGGAATCTGGATAAATTATTAAGAAAGTCAGAACAATGGATAAATGATTTGAGAAGAATTTATTCCGACTATCCAGAGGAAGTAAAGGCGATGTTGAATCCCATTGACTGTTCGGATGAAGATTATAGAAATTACTGGGTAACGGAAGTATATAAGGGAAAAAAAATTGACCAAGAAGTACCAATTTATCTAACAAAAAATAAAGAAAGAGTTCGATCAAAATCAGAATTAAACATAGCAAATGCGTTGGCGGATAGGGACATCCCGTATAAATACGAGAGGCCTTTATTGCTATTTAATGGAAGAATCGTTTATCCGGATTTTACCGTGTTAAATGTAAAGGAAAGAAAGGTCTATTATTGGGAGCATAGGGGAATGATGGATGATATAGGATATGCAAAACATGCTGTATATAAACAAAAAAGTTATATGAAGGATGGAATTATTGTTGGCAAGAATCTTATTATAACAGAGGAATCTTCAGCTAATCCGTTGGGAACAGATGAAATTGAAACAATTATAAGGGAATTCTTTCTATAGTTAATCCTTGAGAGTTGGATTATGCAATTGCATTTGATGACTTGAAATGAACTGTATAGAATGAAACATAATGAAAGCCGAGCATTTGCTCGGCTTTCGTCTTTTATAGGAGTTATTTTGCACGGTTTTTACGAATACGTGCAGCCTTTTTTAGCAATGTTGATTTGATACCCTGATCACAAAACTGGATTCTTTCATTTCTCATCCACTCAGGATATGTCTGTTTTTGTGGTTCATAACTCATCATAGTATATAAAGTCATCATAATTACTACCTCCCTGGAAAATAATTTATTTGCCCCGTCCACGGATGTAATTTCTTTATACTTATATTCTATCATCTTTTCGATACATGAAAATGGCATGGAAATATAAAAATGAATGGGATTTTATGTGCTTAGAGTACAAATAAATGTTATAATTTTCTTGTAATTATGAAAATGATGTGAAAATCTTCGTACTGACAAGACATCACTTTACAACGATAAAGGAGAGAATTATGGGATATACCATTGAAGATATGTTGATTGTAGGCCGTGAAAAATACCAGATGGAGATGATTGCAGGGGAAAAGGGCTGGTCCAATTCCATCAGTTGGTTGCATATGGTGGAGGATACTACACTGATCCAGAACTTCTGGGGACGCGAGGTGGCAGTCACCACGGGCCTTGGTTTTTCCACGGAAGAGGCGTTGCTTTCGTTGGTCAAAGATCTGGTGCAATACCATGGGTCCGGGCTGATTATCAATGTGGGAAATTACATTTTGGAAGTACCGGAATCTGTGAAAAAAATGTGCGATGACAATGATTTGCCTTTGTTGCTGGTACCCTGGGAAGTTCATTTGGCGGATATGATGAAGGATTTCAGTATTCGAATTTTTATGCAGGATGGGGCGGATCAGGAAATATCCACTGCTATGATTGCAGCGATTCGGGAACCGGAAAATCAAGAAAAATACCGAGAGGCATTGCTTCCGTATTTTGATGTGGACGGCTCTTTTCAGGTGGCGTTGATTACGACGCAAGGGCTGGATTCCATGGACACGGTCGAGCGCCGCAAACTGGCAAACCAGATGCAAATCTATTTGGAAGGAATTTCTCATAACGGAAATTTTTTCTATTATGATTCTTATTTTGTTTTGATTTTGAATGATGTGCAGGATTGGCAGCAAGCCCATATTGTGGAGGGCATGCTGAAGCGTGCAAAACGACGAACGGAGGATATGGTTTTTTATGTAGGTGTGGGAAGCATGGTGCAGGATGTCTCTAATTTGTCCTTGAGTTTTACCAGAGCAAAAAATGCAGTAAAGTACGGCATTCGGGAAAAACAAAACCTGGTATATTTCGATGAAATGGGAGTTTCCAGATTGTTTTATTCCATTGAAGATCATGAATTATTGCATGCGATGGAGCAAGAGCCTTTGCGACTTTTGGATGAATATGATGCAAAACACGGCAGTAACCTGGTGGAAACTTTGGAGATGTATTTGAAGTGTGATGGTTCGATTCAGAAAATGGCAGCCGAAATGTACACCCATAGAAATACGGTGATTTATCGTGTGAATAAAATCAAAGATATGTTGGGCAGCGATTTTTGCGAGCCGGGAAAACGAGAAATCTATATTGTGGCGTTTTATATTCGTAGGATGCGTTTGTCTTGATATTGACAGAAAACCAAATCGAGAATATGGTCAAAACATTGAAATGTGGAGCAGAAATGGCACTCGGTATTATGGAATATGAAGGAAAGCCTATTTTAAGAGACGCAGCTGCACTGCATAAGGGATTTGTAGAAAAGGCAGGTGCTTCTGTCTGTAAGGATTTAAAGGGCGTAGAAACCGGAAAAGTGATTTGCGAATGTGACGATTGTGTACGCTATGCAGTGGATTTCATAGAAGAAAGGGTGACCAAGTAAGTCACCCTTTCTTCTATGAGGGCTGGATCCAAGTCATCCAGTTCCAAGGAAAGCGTGGCGCTTTCGGTATAATCGACACCTTCGCCGGATTCGTAAATCATGGTGGAAGCACCGTCAGAAAAACCGGAACCGTAAACTTCCCTTTCTACGGTCAAAGTTGGGATGACAACTTCTCCTACGGGGAGAATTGCCACATCAAGACTTACGCCCGGTCCTTGTTTTACAGAAGTAAAAGCGGCTTCTGTCGGATAAATATAAAGGGTACTAGACCCTGAAAAATTAAAGTTAGAAATCTGATTGGAGTCCAAAGAAATAATGATTTCGTCATTATTTACGGAGGTGATGGTTGCAACACCGGTTTCGTCGGTGAATGCCGGGGTGCCATCTTCTTGTACAAACCAACCGGTCACGTCGTCCCCCTCGGCCACGTTCCAAAGGCTGGTTTCTTCATCAGAGTTGTAAAGTGAAACGGTGTAAGTAGAAACTTCTGAGATTTCAATGGAGTCAGAAGTGACTTCATAACACGAAGAAATGTCTGCTGTGTCAGCACTTTCGGTAGAAAGAGACTCAGTTGCAGCGGAATTACTGCAAGCAGAAGCTAGAAGGAGTGTGCCCACCGTAGCTGCGCTTGCTATGCGTAATAAATTTTTTTAACAGATTCCTTGTATTGAATATTTTATTCACAACTTATATAATGAATCTATACACGTAGAAATGAGGGAAAATAGTATGAATCCATTTTTAAGTATGGAGCAACATAAGGATGCTTTTACCAAAAATGATCAAAAGATATATGAAGCGATTTTACAGAATCCGGAGCAGATTACTTACATGTCAACCAGCAAGTTCGCTGAGAAATGTAAGGTTTCGCAACCGGCAGTTACCCGTTTTGTAAAAAATATCGGCTATGCGAAATTCCAGGATTTTCGCTCCGATGTGACCATGTGGGTGGCGCAGCAGAATGTGCCGAAGGACTCCAATCGTTTGTATTATTTTGAACGGATGGAGCAGTTGCTTTCGGAAGCAGAAAAGGTGCTGACCGACGATTTATTGCGGGATTTGGCAAAGTATATTTTGAGCTTTGACCGGATTTTTGCAGTCGGAATGGGAAAAAGCATGCATCCGGCTTTGTTGCTGCAGAGCTTGACCAGAAAAGAAGATTTGTTTGTGCATACCTGTGATTTGGAAATGCTTCATGAGTATGCGGATCATTTGAAAAAAACCGACGTTTTGGTTATTTTTTCCGTGTCTGCACAACCGGATATTTTAAAGAGAATTGAAGGGACAGAAGGAAAGGTGCTTTTGATTACCACCACAGCACCAAAGCGTTCCAACAAATATATTGATCGGGTGGTGACTTTACCGTACTTGCCACCGGATCCGGAAGCAAGTAGTATTTCTCCTATCTTATTTAATATGTTTGTGGAATTGTTGGTTTCTTATATGGAAAAAGAATTAAATCAATAATGATGAAAATGCGTAAGAGGCGGCTCTCCTACGCATTTTTTTATATCATAGGAAATTCCATTCCTATGATATAAAAAAGCGCTCCGCTATGGTTATTTTATACAAAAGAGACTGCTTGATTTTGTATAAAATATTTATTTACAATGGTGATTATTTTGAATATAATATTCACAACAAGAGAGATCTTGAAAAACTTTTTCTAGGAGGGTCAGATCATGGCTGGAAAGTATGATAAACCGGTAGCCAGAATTGTGGAACTGGTCGGGGGAGCAGAAAATGTACAGATGCTTACGCATTGTGTTACTCGTCTGCGTTTTGTATTAAAAGATTTTTCTTTGGCAAACAAAGAAGAACTTGCAACAGTAGAAGGTGTTTTAAAGGTTATCGAATCAGGCGGACAGCTTCAGGTAGTTGTAGGAAGCAAAGTTGATGCTATGTATGAAACAATTCTTGAGAACTTTGACATCGAAGGAGATGCTACTGTAGATGAGGCAGAGGAGAAAAAAGGTCTCTTAGATGCATTTATGAGTACAATCTCCGGAATCTTGGTACCGACACTTGGGGTGCTTACTGCAGCCGGTATCATTAAAGGTATTACCGCATTTTTAGCATTGGATAACATTGGTGTTTTAGATCCAAACAGTGGTGTGTACATGATTTTATATGCACTTGGTGATGGATTCTTCTATTTCCTTCCAATTATGCTTGGATTTACAGCAGCTAAGAAGTTTAAATGCAACGAGTTTATTGGTGCAGCCATCGGTGCAGCTCTTGTTTACCCGGCTATGGTAAACATTGCATCTACCTTAGAGGTGGCAGGCACTTTGTTCGCAGGCACGTCCTTTGAAATGAGTTATTACAATACGTTCTTTGGAATTCCTGTTGTTATGCCGGGAGCCGGATATACATCCAGCGTTTTCCCAATTATCATTGCAGTTTATGTAGCTTCTAAGATTGAAAAATGGTGTAAGAAAAATATTCCGGAAGTATTACGTGGTATTTTGACTCCACTCATTACTTTGATTTGCAGCGTTGTAATTGGTTATTTAGTAATCGGACCTGTTTTGAACTTAATCTGTGGCGTGATTTCTATTGTAATCAACTTCTTATTTGATATTCCGGTTGTGGGTGGCGTAATTGCCGGCGCACTTCTCGGTGGCGGATTTGGTGTTTTGGTATTGTTTGGTCTCCATTGGGTTATCATCGGTATGGCATTGCAGTTAATCGCTGTCAATGGATTTGATTACATGATGGCTTGTGGTGGAATTGGACCGATGATCGGTATGTTCCAGGGTATTGCAATTTGCTTTGCTTGCAGAAAAAACAGAGCAGTCAGAGATTTGGCAATCCCGGCAACCATTTCACAGATTTGTGGTGTTGGTGAACCTTTAATGTATTCTATTTTGATTCCGCTTCGTAAGCTCTTTGTAGTGAACATTTTAGGTGGTTGCATCGGTGGCGCAATTATCGGTGCCCTTGGTACAAAGATGTATATGTTCGGTGGTAGTGGATTATTTGGTATTTTCAACTATGCCGGCGGTGGCGGAGTACAGGACATTGTGAAGTATTGCGTAGGTGTTGGAATCGGTGGCATTTTTGCAATCGTTGCTACCTTAGTGACTTACAATGACGAAGAAGCAACCAAAGTATTAGGTTCTAAAGCAGCTTAATATCTTCCATAGAGTTAAAAATATATTAAGACAAGGGGCGCATTCCGGGAGACTGGAGTGCGCTCTGTTGTAAAAAACGGAGGTAGTATGGTACGTTTTTGTGAAGACGAGTATGTAGTGAAAATATGTGAATTAGAGGGGAAATCCATCGAATATCGCGGATTTTACAATGTGCAATATTGTGAACATCCTTTGGATGATATTCAAAAAATGAATTTGTTTGTTCCGGAAGCATATTATAGAGGAGAAAGCATCAATGGTTATGATTTGCATTCTGCTCCTATTTTTGTCCCTAACACGGTAGGTGGCTATATGCCGGGACCGGCGGACGAACCGGGCATGGATAATCACACCCACAAGATCAATTCGATTTTTTTGGCTTTGGAGCACGGTTACGTGGTAGCAAGCATTGGTGTACGTGGTAGAACTACGGGAAAAGTTGCAACCGAATTTTTCGAAGGAAGCAAAGAAGGTTCCTTAGGAGAAGCCACCGGAAAAATGGTAGGTCGCGCACCTGCGCTTTTGGTGGATTATAAGGCGGGAATTCGGTTTTTGCGTGGAAACAAAGACGTGATTCCGGGAAATGTAGAGCGCATGGTGACAAATGGAACCAGTGCAGGTGGTGCATTATCCGCACTTGCCGGTGCCACCGGAAACAGCTCATTGTATGATTCTTATTTAGAAGAAATTGGTGCAGTGAAGGAACGCGATGATATTTTCGCAGCGAGCTGCTATTGTCCAATTCATAATTTGGAAAATGCGGACACTGCTTATGAATGGTTGTTTGCGGAGTGCCCGGATTATCACAGAACCAAACACAAGAGATTGGAAGATGGTTCAACGGTTCGCGTGGCAGATGATGGCATGATGACAGAAGAGCAGATAGCTCTTGCTGCAGAGTTAAAGAAATTGTTCCCATCCTATGTGAATGCATTGGAATTAAAGGACCAGGATGGTACGGCGTTGCAGTTGGATGCCGATGGAAAAGGAAGCTTTTTTGAAGCAGTCAAAGAAGAGGTTTGCAAGTCAGCAGACCGAGAATATCAGACTTTGGATAATGAGACCAAGAGAAAAGATTTGCTTGTAGAAGGCGCCCGCGTGGGAGAACAAACCTATTTGCAGGTGGAAAATAAAAAGGTTGTGGATTTGGATTGGGATGCTTATGTCAAAAAAATTACTCGTATGAAAGCCACACCGGCATTTGATGATTTGAGTCTTAAGAGTCCGGAAAATGAAGAGTTCGGAGATACACAGGTAGATGGTAGACATTTCACCGAATTTTCATATGCACATAGTAAAGTAGAAGAAAAAGAAATGGCAGATGCTACCATGATTACACGTATGAATCCGGTACCTTTTATTTTAGGTAAGGAAAAAAGTGACGTAGCACCTCATTGGAGAGTGCGTCATGGGGCTTTTGATCGTGATACTTCCCTCGCAATTCCGTTTATTTTAGCAACAGCTCTGGAAAACAAAGGGTATGATGTGGATTTTGCTTTCCCATGGGGATTGCCACATAGTGGAGATTACGATCTGGAAGAGACCTTTGCCTGGATTGATGAATTATGTAAGGAAGGAAAGTAAGAAATGAGTTTTTTAAACAAACTGCTGGGGAAAGAAGAAGCAGTCACAGTTGAAACCAAATTGCATGAAATTTACATGCCGATGAAGGGAGAAATCATTCCATTGGAAGAAATCGGAGATGGAGTTTTTTCTTCGGAAGTACTTGGAAAAGGATGTGGCATTCGTCCGCAGGAAGAAAAGGTATATGCTCCGGTAAACGGAACCATTGCTAGCATAGCAGACACAAAACATGCAGTTGGTATCCTTTCAGAAGAAGGCGTGGAAGTGTTGATTCACGTTGGCATGGACACCGTTATGATGAACGGGGAAGGATTCCATGTTTTGGTGAAAGAAGGACAGGAAGTGAAATGTGGAGAATGCCTCATGACCTTCGATATGAAGAAAATCAAAGAGGCCGGCTACCCGACCACTTCTGCGTTTGTCATCACCAACACAGATGAATGTAGCGATTTAGAAGTCTTGCAGTACGGCAATGTGGAGAAATTGAATCCTTGCATGAAGGCAGTGAAAAGCGCATAGTTGCATCAGCGCCGGTGAGTACCGGTTGGCGTGATGCATATAAATTGATAGAATCTTTGGAAGGAACCCCGGAATATTTCCGGAGTTCCTTTTTTGTGGTGTGGTGGGGGAAACAGTGCTGACAGGGGCCCCGACACCCCTTCTAAAATTTTTTTAAAAGAAAAAAGGAAATTCGATTTTTTCACAGTAAGTATATTTTGAGAGGTTGTAAAGAGACGAGATGGGAAAGGAGACAGTTCATGACAATACGTGAAAGCTTGGAAGAAATGGAACGCGCGACCCTAAGTCCATATGCGGCCTTAAGCCAGAATACCAGAGGAAGAAATCGCCAGGAGGAACCTTGCGATATAAGGCCGGCTTTTCAAAGAGACAGAGATCGCATTTTGCATTGCAAATCTTTTCGAAGATTGAAGAATAAGACCCAGGTGTTTTTAAATCCAAAGGGAGATCATTACAGAACCAGAATGTCTCATACCTTGGAGGTTTCACAAATCGGTAGAACCATTGCGAAAAGCTTGCGGTTAAACGAGGATTTGGTAGAAGCTATCGCCCTGGGGCATGATTTGGGGCATACCCCCTTTGGTCATGCAGGTGAATTTGTGTTGGATGGTTTGCTGGAAGGCGGATTTCGACACAACGAACAGAGTGTGCGCATCGTAGAGGTGTTGGAAAAAGATGGAAAAGGTTTGAATTTGACCTGGGAAGTCCGGGATGGAATTCTAAACCATGAAATGAGTACCAGACCTTCTACCTTGGAAGGCCGGATTGTACGACTTTCTGATAAGATTGCTTATGTGAATCATGATATCGATGATGCCATTCGTGCAAATATTTTGACGGAAGAAGATATCCCGAAGGAATATCGGGAAATTTTGGGGAATTCCTCTAAAAAGAGATTGAACACGTTGGTTCACGATATTATTAGCAATAGTGAGAATAAAAGTGATATACTGATGTCTTCGGATGTGGAAAACGCCTTGTGGTCGTTGCGCGACTTTTTGTTTTCCAATCTATATAAAAATCCAAAGGCAAAGGGAGAAGAGACAAAAGCCAAAGATATGGTGGCTTGGCTCTTTGTATACTTTAACGATCATCCGGAGGAAATGCCGGAACTTTATCGAAAGTTTTTGGAAGATGGAGAAAAACAGGAACGGGTTGTGGCGGATTTTGTATCCGGTATGACCGATGAATACGCGATTAATTGTTTTAGTGAATATCGTATTCCAAAATCCTGGGCAGTGTTTTAGAAACGGAGGAACGTAAGGAGAGAATGCCGTATTATTCCGATGAAATTATTGAGGAAGTGCAATCCCGCAATGATATTGTGGATGTGATTTCTCAATATGTGAATTTAAAAAAGAAGGGATCTACCTATTTTGGGTTGTGCCCTTTCCATAATGAAAAAACAGCTTCTTTTTCCGTGTCTCCACAAAAGCAAATGTATTATTGTTTTGGATGTGGGGCCGGAGGATCCGTGTTTACCTTCATTCAGAATTATGAAAATTATTCTTTCCCGGAAGCCATGGAAATGTTGGCAGACCGTGTGGGGGTAGAACTTCCGAAACAGGAACGTTCGGAAGCGGAAAAAAGAAGAGCAGACAGACGTGGAAGACTTTTAGAAGTGCAGAAAGAAGCTGCAAAATATTTTTATACCTTGTTGCATCGTGAAAATGGAAAGAAAGCTTTGGAATATTTTCGTGAGAAACGAGAATTGTCAGAAGAGACCATCCGTAAATTTGGACTGGGTTATTCCGATAAATATAGCGATGACTTATATAAATATTTGAAGAGCAAAGGCTACGAAGATGACTTGCTCCGGGATTCCGGTTTGGTAGGTTATGATGAAAAACGTGGCGGACATGATAAGTTTTGGAACAGAGCCATGTTCCCAATCATGGACATTCATAATAAAGTCATTGGCTTTGGTGGACGTGTCATGGGAGACGGAGAACCAAAATATTTGAACTCTCCGGAAACCATGATTTTTGACAAAAGCCGCAATCTCTATGCTTTAAATATTGCAAGACAAAGCAGACGTCCGTATATCATCCTTTGTGAAGGTTATATGGATGTGATTTCCCTACATCAGGCAGGCTTTGACTGTGCAGTGGCATCTTTGGGAACGGCTTATACCGTAGGACATGCCACCTTATTAAAACGTTATACAAAGGATGTGTTGCTTTCCTTTGATAGTGACGGGGCCGGCATCAATGCTGCGCTACGTGCGATCCCGATTTGTAAGGAAGCAGGACTTTCTTGTAAGGTCATTAATATGACCCCCTATAAGGATCCGGATGAGTTTATTAAAAACTTAGGTGCAGAGGAGTACCAGAAACGGATCGAGGAAGCAGAAAACAGTTTCTTTTTTGAAATTCGTATTTTGCAAAGAAATTACGATATGAAAGATCCGGAAAGTAAGACAGCTTTTCATAATGAAATCGCAAAGCGCATTTTGCAGTTCGAGGATGCGGTAGAACGCGACAATTATATAGAAGCAGTGGCGGATAAATATCATATCGGTTTTGAAAATTTACGCCAGCTGGTAAATCGCTTGGGTACCCAGGCGGGCTTTGTAAATAAGCCGAGACAGCTGAAAAGCGGAATTCAGCAAAAGCAAAAGAAGGATGAGGGTATTCGAAAATCTCAGAAATTGCTTTTGACCTGGTTGATTGAAGACAAAGCCTTGTACGAAAAAATCAAACGTTACATCAACCCCAAGGATTTTACCGAGGAGTTGTATGAGAAGGTGTCCGAGCAACTCTTTGCCCAGTTAGAAGAAGGAGAAGTGGTGCCGGCACGGATTTTGAATCAGTTCCCGGAGGAGGAAGAACAAAAGGAAATTGCGGCTATGTTCAATACTTCTTTGCAGGATATTGAAAGCAGACAGGACAAGGAAAAAGCATTGAAAGAAACCATTCTTCGTATCAAGAGAAATAGTATTAAGGAACGATCTGAGCATAATGACCCGACGGATATGGAAGGCATGATGCAATTGATTGAAGATAAAAGAAATCTGGAAAAACTAGAAAAAATGCAGTGGACATTAGTATAGAAAAGAGAGGATTTAGTTATGGCTAAAAAAGTAGAAGGAACAGAAGAAATGTTAGACATGGAAAAACCAAAGAAAAAAACCACAAAGAAAACTACAAAGAAAGCTGATACAAAAGCAAGCGTAGAAAACGGTGAAGAAATGGATGAAGTAGATTTGTCTGATTTAGAAGCAGAAGAAATGGAAGAAGCAGATATCAATCAGTTCCGTCAGTTGTTACCGGGATTAATTGAACTTGCAAAGAAAAAGAAAAACACCTTGGATGATAAGGAAATCAATGACTACTTCAAGGGAACCGATTTGGATGCAGAAAAAATGGAACGCATCTATGAGTTCTTGGAAAACAGTGGAATTGACGTATTAAAGATGACAGAAGAACCACTGGTAGACGATACCGATGATGACATCATTTTAGATGATGAAGACGAAGTGGAATTGGAAAATATCGATTTATCTGTTCCGGATGGTATTTCTATCGAAGATCCGGTTCGTATGTACTTAAAGGAAATCGGTAAGGTTCCTCTTTTAACTGCAGATGAAGAAATCGAACTTGCAAAGAAAATGGAAGAAGGAAATGCCGCATTAAAGAAATTGGCAGAACTTCGTAAACAGCAGCAGGAAGATGACAGCTACGAATTAAAAGAAGAAATTCGTAAAACCCAGATCATCATTGCAGATGGGGAAGATGCAAAGAAGAAATTGGCAGAAGCCAACCTTCGTTTGGTTGTATCCATTGCAAAACGTTATGTGGGCCGTGGTATGTTATTCTTGGATTTGATCCAGGAAGGAAACTTAGGTTTGATCAAAGCCGTAGAAAAATTCGATTATAGCAAGGGTTACAAGTTCAGTACCTATGCAACATGGTGGATTCGTCAGGCGATTACCAGAGCCATCGCTGATCAGGCTAGAACCATTCGTATTCCAGTTCATATGGTAGAAACCATCAACAAATTGATCCGTGTATCCAGACAGTTGTTGCAGGAATTAGGCCGTGAACCATCTCCGGAAGAAATCGCAGAAGAAATGAACATTCCGGTAGAAAGAGTTCGTGAAATCTTGAAGATTTCTCAGGAACCGGTTTCTTTGGAAACACCAATCGGTGAAGAAGAAGATTCTCACTTGGGAGACTTTATTCAGGATGACAACGTACCGGTACCTGCAGAAGCAGCAGCGTTCACACTTCTTCGTGAACAGTTGGAAGAAGTACTTGGTACTTTGACTGAAAGAGAGCAGAAGGTATTGACTCTTCGTTTTGGTTTGGAAGACGGAAGAGCACGTACTTTGGAAGAAGTTGGTAAAGAGTTTAACGTAACCAGAGAGCGTATTCGTCAGATTGAAGCGAAAGCACTTCGCAAGCTTCGTCATCCAAGTAGAAGTAGAAAATTAAAGGATTATTTGGAGTAATATATGCTGAAAATTTCAAATCGTTTGAAAATGGCAGCGAGTATGGTGACGGAAGGCAATCGTCTTTGTGACGTGGGCACCGATCACGCGTACGTTCCGATTTTCTTATGTGCGGCAGGAAAAATTCCTGCCGCTCTTGCCATGGATATAGGAAAAGGTCCTTTGCAAAGAGCGGAGGAACATATTCGGGCATACAACATGACGGAACAAATCGCGACTCGTTTGTCAGATGGTTTAAAAGAGTTTCAAATAGGAGAAGCAGATGCGATTTTGATTGCCGGAATGGGTGGTGGTTTGATTCAAAAAATTTTGGATACCTCTTTGGACAAGGCCAAGAGTGTGAAGGAATTGATTTTAGGACCGCAATCGGAAATCGAGGAATTGCGTCGCTATTTATATGAAACGGGATTTTGTATTACTGCAGAAGAGATGGTGGAAGAAGAGGGAAAATACTATGTATTTTTCCATGTGATTCCGGAGCAGGACACCCGTACCTATACGGATGGAGAATTCCGTTATGGAAAAGATTTGATGGAAAAGAAACACCCGATTTTAAGGAAATATTTAGAATTTCAAAAAAGAGTTTTCACCGATTTAATGATACAATTAGAGTGTGCAAGTAGCACATCCGGACAGGCTCGTTATCAGGAAGTGAAAGCGGATTATGATTTACTGATGTCGGTGGATCATGGACTGAATGAAGAGACAAACACGGAAGTATCGAAATAATAGGAAAGCTGGTGATTGCTATGGCAGAAGAATTCATCACATTGGAAATCGGAAAAGAAAAGAAAATTGTCAAAGAGGGAACCACTTATATGGCCTTGGCGAGACAGTATCAGAAGGATTACGAAGACGATATTGTGCTTGTGTCTTTGAACAATCGTTTACAGGAGCTAAACAAAAAAGCTTATCACAATGGCAAACTGGAATTTGTGACCACGAAGAATACATCCGGTAGAAAGTCCTATAGACGAAGTCTGATTTTTTTGATGGAGACAGCCATGCACCGGGTGATTCCGGACAAGAAGGTGACGGTAAAAGTACATTATTCCTTAAGAAATGCTTTTTATTGTACATTATCCGGAGATTATCCAGTGACTGCACAGCTGATTAGTGCTGTAAAAAAAGAAATGCTTCGCTTGGTGGAGGAAGATATTTCTTTGCAAAAGAGCAGCCAGAATACAGACAAAGCCATGGAATTCTTTTCAGAATGCGGATTGACGGACAAGGTAAAATTGTTCCGCTATCGTAGAAGTTCCAAGGTGAATATTTACGCCATTGGCCAATACAAGGATTATTATTATGGCTATATGGTTCCATCCACCGGTTATTTGAAATATTTTGACTTATCCTTGTATGACAAAGGATTTGTTTTGATTTATCCGGACCAGGATACCAAAACCGTAAGACCATTTTCTCCCAGTGAGAAATTGCATATGACTTTACAGGAGACGCAGAGATGGAGCGATACCATGGAAGTGGCTACCATTGGTCAGTTGAATGATCGCATTGTAAATGGAAACATTCAGGATTTGATTTTGGTTCAGGAAGCATTGATGGAAAAGAAAATCGGATCCCTTGCGGAAATGATTGTGGAGGACCGCTCCAAGAAATTTGTGATGATTGCAGGCCCTTCCTCCTCCGGAAAAACCACGTTTTCCCATCGTTTATCCATTCAATTGTCAGCCAAAGGACTGCACCCACATCCATTCCCGTTGGATGATTACTATGTAGACAGAGACCGGACACCATTGGATGCAGATGGCAACAAAGACTTTGAGTGCTTGGAAGCCTTGGATACGGAGCAGTTGAATAAGGACTTGCCGGCACTTCTAGCAGGTGAGGCAGTCGAGATTCCAATCTTTAATTTTAAGACCGGAAAACGAGAGCCAAAGGGCAAGATGATGCAGCTTGGACCGGATGACATTTTGGTCATTGAAGGCATTCATGGATTGAATGACAAATTATCTTATTCCATTGATGCAAAGAATAAGTTTAAGATTTATATTAGTGCGTTATCTGCTTTAAATATTGATGAACACAATTATTTGCCTACGACAGATGGCAGATTGATTCGCCGTATTGTAAGAGATGCGCGTACCAGAAATAGTTCTGCACAGGAAACCATAGGTATGTGGGCTTCCGTTCGAAGAGGTGAGGAAAATTATATTTTCCCATATCAGGAAGAAGCAGACGTGATGTTTAATTCTGCTTTGATTTACGAATTGGCAGTGTTAAAAACCTATGCAGAACCTTTGCTTTTTGCAGTGGACCGCAACAGTCCGGAATATCAGGAAGCAAAGAGACTGTTAAAGTTTTTGGATTATTTTTTGCCGGTACCATCCGAAAATATCAGCAGCAATTCCATTCTGCGTGAATTTATTGGTGGCGGTTGTTTCCATTTATAAGACTTGGACTTGAAATGGACACAAATTTTTTCTATAATAAGCAAAGTTGAAATTAAGTAGGGCGGATGATCGCGGCTGCAAGTATCGTAAGATCGCAGGTGAGGAAAGTCCGGGCTTCATAGGGCAGGATGCCGGTTAACGGCCGGTGGAGGTGACTCCAAGGAAAGTGCAACAGAAATATACCGCCTGTTTTACAGGTAAGGGTGGAAGGGCAGTGTAAGAGACTACCGCCTCTCTGGTAACAGAGGGGGCACATGTAAACCCCATCCGAAGCAAGACCGAACAAAGGCTTAGGTTGCCCGCCAGCCTTAGGTGGGTCGCTTGAAGTTGTTGGCGACAGCAACTCTAGATAGATGATCATCTGAAAAACATAACCCGGCTTACAGTCCTGCTTAATTTACAATTTTGTGCTTGTATACATTTCTTAAAACTTTATAAAATTCCGAGAAATGTCATTGACAGAACTTTTATAAGACTATAGGATACTATCTAATGGGCGAAACTTGTGGTTCGCCTTTTATCTTTATCATGGGGTATTTTTTCTTTTTACCATGGTAAAGGATGTGAAATTCTAAGGTATAGGAGTTTTCAAAAGTGTTTGGTTATATTAATATAAATACCCAGGATATAAGCAATGAAAATAAAGAACTTTATCGCTCTTATTATTGTGGGTTGTGTACAGTACTTAGTAAAAAAGCAGGAAAAAAAGCACAGTTTTTATTAGCCAATGATATGACTTTTTTAGTGCTTCTTTATACCGGGTTATATGAACTTGAAGACAAGGAATCCGATGAGACTTGTATGGTTCATCCTATGCGTAAAAGACATAAGCGCATCAATGAAGCCACAGAGTATGCAGCGGATATGAATATATTGTTGGGTTATCACAATCTGAGAGATGATTGGTATGATGACCAGAATCTTGTAAAAAAGAAATATGCAGATTTACTGAAGTCCGATTATCAAAGGATTCGAAAGAAATATAAGAGACAGGCTGAGGCAGTCGAGAAGTACATGAAGGAAGTACGGGAAATGGAAGAATCCCAGAATCCAAATACAGATGCCTTGTCTTCCCTTACGGGAAATCTTTTGATGGAAATATTTGCCTGGAAACAGGATGAGTGGGAAGAAGAGTTGCGTTACATGGGATATTACATGGGTAAATTTATTTATCTGATGGACGCATATGAGGATATGAAAAAAGACCGGAAAAAGGGTGTCTTTAATCCGTTGATTCGCCTTTACAAAGAAAAGGGTGAGACGGAGTACGAAACGATTTGCAATTGTATGTTGACTTCCTTAGCATCAGAATGTGCAAAATCCTTCGAAAGACTTCCGATTTTGTTACATGCAGAAATTCTGCGCAACATTTTGTATTCCGGTATCTGGTCCAGATATGAGATGGTTCATATGAGAGCAGAACGGAGCAAGAAAAGAATTGGAGTAAAAAAATGATCAATCCTTATAGTGTTTTAGGTATCTCACCGGGAGCAACTGATGACGAAGTAAAGAAGGCTTATCGTAATATGAGCCGTAAATACCATCCGGATGCAAATGTGAATAATCCGAACAAGGCAGAAGCAGAGGAAAAATTCAAAGAAGTACAAGCTGCTTATGACCAGATTATGAGAGAACGTCAACAGGGGTATTCTTCTTCACAGGGAAGCTATGGTGGCTATCAATCCCAGCAACGGGAAGAATCCGTAGAATTCCAGGCGGCAGCAAACTATATTGCAAATCACTACTACAAAGAAGCTTTGAACGTTTTGAATGGCATGGAACAGAATTTGCGTTCTGCGAAGTGGTATTACTATAGTGCCATTGCAAACAGTGGTTTGGGAAATACAGTGGCAGCACAGGAATACATTAGTAGGGCTGTGGACATGGAGCCCAGCAATATTTTATATAGACAGACCAAACAGCAGATTGAGTACGGCAGTGGCTGGTACAGAAACACCGCCAGCAGCTATGGAACTCCATATCAGCGTACCGGCGGTGGATTATGTTTGGATTTTCTGTTGTTAAACTTGCTTTGCAATTGCTTTTGCTAATAAAGCATTTTTGAAAAGTTCCTTACAGATTTGTAAGGAACTTTTTTCCTTTGTATTTTGTTTCGCAATACTTGCAACGATAGACTTCCTTGGCAGGGTTGGTTAAGACGAAAATCTGTTCCAATTCCTGTTCGATGGAAGTGATACATCTTGGGTTCTTGCAAGAGATGACATTGTGAATCTCTGTGGGGAGCTGCAAAGCTCTCTTTTCTACAATTTCATCGTTTTTAATGATATTGACGGTGATGTTGTGATCGATAAAACCTAAAATATCAAGATCTAACGCATCTACCGGGCATTCTACTTTTATGATGTCTTTTTTGCCCATCTTTTTGCTCTTGGCATTTTTGATGATGGCAACGGTGCAATCTAAAGTATCTAATTTCAAATCATGATAGATTTCTAAGCTTTGTCCTGCCTGGATATGGTCTAAAACAAAACCTTCATGAATTCCGCTAATATTTAACATCCTTAACTCCTTTCCGGTACGAGTCCCAATAAGGTTAAAATCAGTGCCATACGAACATAGACACCATACTGGGCCTGCTTAAAGTAAACAGCTCTTGGATCATCGTCGATTTCTGTAGAGATTTCATTCACTCTTGGAAGTGGATGAAGGACTAACATATCTTCTTTGGCCAATTCCATTTTCTTTTTATCCAGTACATAGAAGTCCTTCATTCTTAAGTAGTCTTCTTCGTTGAAGAAACGTTCCTTTTGTACTCTGGTCATATATAAAATATCCAAATCCGGAAGTACGGTTTCTAAACGACTGGTCTCGGTATAAGGAATGTTGTTTGCATCTAATACATCTTCTTTTAAATTGCTGGGGATTTGTAACTCCTCCGGGGAAATCATCACGAATTCTACATCGGGATAACGAATTAAAGCATGAATTAAAGAATGAACGGTTCTGCCAAATTTCAAGTCTCCACAAAGACCGATTTTCAAATGGCCTAAACGCTGTTTTAAAGAATAAATAGTTAATAAGTCTGTTAATGTTTGAGTGGGATGTTGATGTCCGCCGTCACCGGCATTGATCACTGGAATATTGGATTTTTGAGAAGCCACTAAAGCGGCACCTTCCTTGGGGTGACGAATGGCACATATATCTGCGTAACAGGAAATAACACGAATGGTGTCGGAAACACTTTCACCTTTTGCAGCGGAACTGCTATCTGCACTGGAAAATCCAAGAATAGAACCACCAAGGTTTAACATGGCAGCTTCAAAACTAAGACGGGTACGAGTACTAGGCTCGTAAAATAGGGTGGCCAACTTTTTGCCTTCACAAATGTGGGCATATCGACCGGGATTTTTCTCGATGTCCTGGGCTAAGGATAAAAGATCCTGAAGCTCTTCGACGGAAAAATCCAATGGACTCATAAGATGTCGCATGATTTCATTCTCCTTCGCGTAAACATTTCCAATATAATAAACCAATGCCTTCGGAATTTCAATAGGGATTTGGTTGAAAGACGAGGTAAAAAAAGTTATAATATGGGGAAGTGAGGGCATAATCGAAATTTGGGAAAAAGATTTTAAAGGTGATGTAAACTTTGTCCATGTATGAAACTGCCATGGGGCTCTGCCCCATGCGCAATCTGTAACACAAGCGTCTTGGCAAACCAGTTTGCCAGCACGCCTGTGTCACAGATTTCCCATGTCACGTAGGTGACATGGAAGTTTCATACATGTGTGACGAGAGTTTCCCCTTTTTCCCATCCCTATAAAATTTAAATCTTACAGACAATATTTCGAAATGCGAAGGGAGAGTTACAATGGCAAAGGACATAGAGGAAATTATGAATGAGAACTTCAATGATGAGGTTCGTTACAAAGAGAGAAAGAGACTTTTATTCTTTGGTCTGCCTTGGACCTTTACGGTATACACATTGACAGACTCTGTGTTGACCATCGATGCCGGTCTTTTAAAGACAGAAGAAGATGACTGCTATATGTATAAGATTCAGGACGTGAAGCTTTCTCAGACCTTGATGGAAAAATTGTTTGGTCTTGGTACGATTTCTTGTTATACCGGAGATGTGACCAATCCGGTGTTGCAGTTGATTCACATCAAGAATTCCAAAGAGATAAAAAATTATTTAATGAAAGCATCAGAAGCGGCACGTATCAAACGCCGCACCATCAACATGCAGGATATCGGCGCAGAATCCTTGGATGATATGGGAGAATAAGAGCATGAGCCTCCTTATGGGAGGCTTCCTTATTTTTATGTTAGGAGAACTGTATGGCGCAATATGCCAATATTATTATAGATATTTCATATGAAAAATTAGATAAGACCTTTCAGTACAAAGTGCCGGAACGGATGGTGGGCCAGATTCATCCCGGTATGCTGGTGGAGATTCCCTTTGGAAAAGGGGAAACCTTGCGAAAAGGCTACGTGGTGGAAGTGACGGAGGAACCGGTTTTTGACCCAGCAAAAACGAAAGAGATTTTTGCAGTGGTGGAGACTTCCGTACCAATCGAAGCACAGTTGATTGAACTTGCAGCTTGGATTCGACAGAATTATGGTGCTACCATGAACCATGCGTTGAAAACGGTTTTGCCCATTAAGAAAAAAGCAGCTTTAAAGGAAAAACGAATTCTGCATTTGAGTGCGACACCGGAGGTGGCAGCGCTGGAGTTGGAGGCCTTCCGCAGAAAGCATGCTGTGGCAAAAGAACGACTTTTGGCGGAACTCATAGACAAGGAACGTATTCCTTATGAAGTGGCTACGGGAAAACTGCATGTGACGGCAGCAACGGTTCGTTCTCTGGAGGAAAACGGATTGTTAAAAACCGAAGAGGTGCGCGCAGATTATCGCAATCCTTTGGCCAATGTAAAGGGAAAAGCCTACAACATTACGTTGAATGAAGCCCAACAGGAAGTATGCGATACGGTAATTTCCGATCTTCAGGATGGAATACATCGGACCTATTTATTGCATGGGGTGACCGGTAGCGGAAAAACCGAAGTATACATGGAAATTATTTCTGCAGTTTTAGAACGTGGTCAGCAGGTCATTGTGTTGATTCCGGAAATTGCATTGACTTATCAGACGGTGATGCGTTTTTACGGACGTTTTGGAGATGTGATATCCATCTTGAATTCCAAAATGTCTCCGGGAGAACGTTATGACCAGTATGAACGTGCAAAAAACGGGGAAATCAGTATTATGATTGGACCCAGATCTGCGTTGTTCACACCATTTTCAAATTTAGGCCTTATTATTATCGACGAAGAACATGAGACTACATATAAAAGTGAAACCTTGCCGCGTTATCATGCGAGAGAGACAGCCATCAAGCGCGCAGAGATGTGTCATGCTTCGGTGGTGCTTGGTTCTGCCACACCATCGGTGGAAAGCTACTACAAAGCATTACATGGAACATACCGTTTGTTGGAATTGACAGACCGCGTGGATGAAAGACCGTTACCGACTTGTGAAATTGTGGATTTGCGAGAGGAATTGCAAAATGGCAATCGCTCTATGCTCAGTCTTTCCTTGCAGGAAAAGATGGAGGCATGTCTGGAACGAAACGAGCAGATGATGCTGTTTTTGAATAGACGAGGAATGTCCGGTTTCGTATCTTGCCGTGCTTGCGGGGAGGTCATGAAATGCCCGCATTGTGATGTGTCTTTATCTTTGCATCGCAACGGGAAGCTGGTATGTCATTATTGTGGATATGAAAAACCGGCGGTGAAGCTTTGTCCCAAGTGTGGGTCCAAATATATTGGTACCTTTAAGGCGGGGACAGAAAAAGTAGAAGAAATTGTACAGAAACGTTTTCCCAATGCCCGCATTTTACGTATGGATATGGATACGACAAAGGAAAAAAACGGGCATGAGAAAATTTTAAACGCTTTTGCAAACCAGGAAGCGGATATATTAATTGGTACCCAAATGATAGTAAAAGGACACGATTTTCCAAATGTGACTTTGATGGGGGTACTGGCAGCGGATATGTCTCTACATGTCAGCGATTTTCATAGTGGAGAGCGTACCTTTCAGTTGTTGACACAGGCAGCGGGACGTGCAGGAAGAGGTACTAAAAAAGGAGAAGTCGTGATTCAGACTTACAGCCCGGAGCACTACAGTGTGGTATCTGCGGCACAGCATGATTATCAGGAGTTCTATAAGGAGGAGATTTCTTTTCGAGAACTCATGGACTATCCACCTTTTTCTTCGATGCTGATGATTTTGGCATCCTCCAATCGCTATGAAGTGGCGGAAGAAGGCGCTGCAAAATTAAAACAGTGTGCCGAAGAGTGGCAGCTGCAAGAAGAGGAACGACTTTGGATCATTGGACCGGCGGATGCCGGCGTAGCCAAGGTAAAGGACCAGTATCGTAAGGTTTTATATATCAAAGCGGAGCAAAAAGACCTTTTGTTACGTGTGCGAGATTATATAGAAAAAACGATGGAAACCAAAATGGACTGTCGCAATTTACTGTTGCGATTTGACTTTGACCCAATGAATGGGTTTTAATGAGAGTGAGTGAATTTAGGAGGAAATTATGGCTTTAAGAGAAATTCGTATTCAGGGTGATCCTGTTTTAGAGAAAGTATGCAGACCGGTACAGGAGATGACACCACGTCTTCGTGAGTTGATTGACGATATGTTTGATACCATGTATGAAGCAAACGGTGTAGGTCTTGCAGCACCGCAGGTAGGTATTTTACGTCGTATTGCGGTAGTGGATTGTGGAGACGAAGCATTCGTGCTTGTAAATCCGGAAATCATTGAACGCGCAGGAGAACAGACCGGAGAAGAAGGTTGCTTAAGTCTTCCGGGAAAAGGTGGCGTTGTAACGCGTCCAAATTACGTAAAGGTAAAAGCATATGATGAAGATATGCAGGAATATATTGTAGAAGCAGAAGGCCTTTTGGCTCGTGCGTTCTGCCATGAAATTGACCATTTGGATGGTCATATGTATACCGAACTTGTGGAGGGTGAACTTCACGATGTGACTTATGCAGAAAGCGATGATGAGGAAGAATAATGAAGATTATTTTTATGGGAACCCCGGATTTTGCCGTTGGGACTTTAGAGGAAATCATCAAAGCCGGTCATGAAGTGGCTTTGGTTGTGACACAGCCGGACAAGCCAAAGGGAAGAAAAGGCCTTTTGCAGGCACCGCCGGTAAAAGAATTGGCGGAAAAAGAAGGCATTCCTGTTTTTCAGCCAAAGAGAGTAAGAGAACCGGAAGCCGTGGAGACGCTTCGCAAAGTAGGAGCCGATATGATTGTAGTAGCTGCTTTTGGACAGATTTTGCCGAAAGAAATTTTGGAAATGCCTCGGTTTGGTTGTATTAATGTACATGCGTCCTTGTTGCCAAAATATCGTGGAGCAGCGCCGATTCAGTGGGCGGTAATCAATGGAGATCCGACGGCCGGTGTAACCATTATGAAAATGGACATTGGTTTGGATACCGGTGACATGATTCGCAAAGCAGAGATTCCATTGGATCCGGAAGAAACAGCGGGAAGCTTGTTTGATAAATTGGCACAGGTAGGTGCAAAACTTTGTGTGGAGACTATGGTATCCATTGAAAATGGCACAGCGACCTATGAAAAACAGCCGGAGGAAGAGGCTACACACGTATCCATGATTTCCAAGGAAATGGGACTTTTGGATTGGAGCAAATCTGCCACTTCTTTGGAATGCTTTATTCGAGGTATGAATCCATGGCCAAGTGCTTATACCCATGTGGATGGAAAGACCTTGAAGATATGGAAGGCAAAGGTCTTGGATGGAAATAATCCGGAAAAAATCGGTTGTGTGACAGAAATCGGAAAACAGACCTTTACGGTGCAAACCGGTGAGGGCAAATTGGAAATATTAGAAGTGCAATTGGAAGGCAAAAAGAGAATGGATGCCGGTTCTTTCTTGCGTGGATATACGTTGACCGAAGGAACCTTATTGCAATAGGAGGTTGTGATTATGTATTACGGCGGATATGGATATTATTATGGGTTGGATTGGACCTATATCTTAGTACTGATTGGTGCGTTGCTTTGCTTAGCCGCTTCCGGATTGGTAAAGGGAACATTTTCAAAATATTCTCAATATCGTAGCATGTCCGGTATGACTGGAGCTGAGGCAGCCACTCGTATTTTACATGCAGCCGGAATTCAGGATGTACGTGTACAGCATATTTCCGGAAATCTGACAGACCATTACAATCCTACGGATAAGACCTTATCCTTGTCGGATTCGGTATATGGTTCTACCTCTGTAGCAGCGGTGGGGGTTGCGGCCCATGAAGTGGGACACGCGATTCAGCATCACAAGGGCTATGCACCGTTACACATTCGTTCTGCATTGGTTCCGGTGGCAAACTTTGGTTCCACAATTGCATGGCCTCTTATTTTAATCGGCTTATTGTTTACGCGTGGAAGTATGTTGATTAGCTTAGGAATTATGTGTTTTTCCTTGGCTGTTTTATTCCAGCTTGTGACCCTTCCGGTAGAGATCAACGCCAGCAGAAGAGCAGTAAAAATGTTGGAGACCACCGGGATTTTAGGTGCGCAGGAATTGACTATGACCAGAAAGGTACTGGGAGCAGCTGCTCTTACTTATGTAGCCAGTGCCGCATCCTCTATTTTGCAATTGTTACGTCTTGTGATTTTATTTGGAGGAAGACGAAGAAATGACTGATCAGGTAAATATAAGAGCGTTGGCTATGGAACTCTTGCTGGAAATCACTTCCGGCAAAGAGTATAGCCACATTGCTCTTCGCAGTGTCTTGGATAAATATGCTTATTTGGAAAAACAAAAGAGAGCATTTTTAACCAGACTCGTGGAAGGTACCTTGGAAAACTTGATTTACTTGGATTACGTAATAAACCGGTTTTCCAAAGTACCCGTGAAAAAAATGAAACCGGTGATTCGAACCATCCTTCGTATGGGGACCTATGAACTTTTGTTTTTGGATAGTGTACCGGAGTCTGCGACTTGCAATGAAGCAGTGAAATTGGCAGAGAAAAAAGGATTTCGAAATTTAAAAGGTTTCGTCAATGGAGTGTTACGCAACATCTCCAGAAATAAGGAAGAGATTTCCTGTCCGGATTTGACGGTTCGTTATTCCATTCCCCAGTGGATGTATGCACAGTGGGAAAAGGATTACGGAACAGAGCAGGCAAAAGAAATTCTTTCTTCCTTTGAAGGAAAAAGCCCTCTTACGGTTCGTGTGAATCGAGTGGCAGTTTCCCCGGAGGAAATGGAACAGATTTGGACACAGGAAGGAATCTCATTCCGTAAACATGAGAAGTATGCCTATGCCTATGAATTAAAGGATGTGGAGCAGTTGCAGGCTCTTCCTTCATTTCAAAAAGGCTATTTTTATGTACAGGATTTAAGCTCTATGTCCGTGGCAGAAGCCTTGGATTTACAGGAAGGCATGGAGGTCTTGGATGTCTGCGCTGCACCCGGAGGCAAAAGCCTTCATGTGGCAGAAATCCTTCAGAATACCGGCCATGTGACTGCCAGAGATTTAACGGATTATAAGGTGGCGTTGATTGAAGAGAACATCGAGAAATCCGGATTGAAAAATGTGGAGGCGCAGGTGTTTGATGCCAAGGAATTGGATGAGGCTTCCAAAGAAAAATTTGATGTGGTACTGGCAGATTTGCCGTGTTCCGGTTTGGGCATCATTGGACGAAAAAAAGAAATTCGTTATCGTATGGATGAAAGCCAGGAGCAGGAGCTGGCAGCTTTGCAGCGGGAAATTTTGTCTGTTGTAAAACAATACGTCAAGAAGGACGGTGTGTTGCTTTATAGCACCTGTACCATGGATAAAATGGAAAATGAAGAAAATGTAACTTGGTTTTTGCAGGAAAATAAAGACTTTACTTTACAGGAAATGCAGCAGATTTTTCCGGTAAAGAATGTGCAGGATGGATTTTTTTATGCAAAGCTTTGTCGAAATGGAAAGGAAGCATAATTTTCCAATGAGTAATGTTGATATAAAATCTATGTTGCCGGAGGAATTGGAACACTATCTCACAACCGAACTGGGTGAGAAGGCCTTTCGTGGAAAACAGATTTTTCAATGGTTTCATGAGAAGCATGTTTTTTCCTATGAGGAAATGTCCAATCTTCCGAAGACCTTGATTGAAAAATTAAAAAAGGAAACGGTATTGCCGGAACTGTCCATTGTGACGGTGCAGGAATCGGCCATTGATGGGACCAGAAAGTATTTGTTCCGCTTGGCGGATGGCAATGTGATTGAAAGCGTTTTGATGCGATACAAATATGGAAATTCCGTATGTATTTCCTCTCAGGTGGGATGTCGCATGGGATGCCGTTTTTGCGCTTCTACGCTGGATGGTTTGGTGCGAAATCTGACACCGGCAGAAATGCTGGAGCAGATATATCGTATCTCTGCAGATTTACAGGAGCGTGTGAGCCATGTGGTGGTGATGGGAACCGGAGAACCGATGGATAACTTTGACAATTTAGTGAAGTTTGTACGGTTGCTTTCCCATGAAAAGGGCACCAATTTAAGTCAAAGAAATATTACGGTTTCCACTTGCGGAATTGTGCCGAAGATGCGGGAACTTGCAGATTTGAAATTGCAAATCACATTGGCTTTGTCGTTGCATGCATCTTCCCAGGAAAAGCGTTTGGCCTTGATGCCTGTGGCAAATAAGTATGAAATCCGTGAAGTCATTGATGCCTGTCAGTATTATTTTGATCAGACAGGACGCAGAGTCACCTTTGAATACAGTTTGGTGGCCGGAGTCAATGACCGAGATGAGGATGCAGAAGAATTGTGGAAATTGATTCGTCATGTAAAGGGTCATGTGAACCTGATTCCGGTGAATCCCATTAAGGAACGGGACTTCGTACAACCCAAGGAAAACGTGATTTTTGCCTTCAAAAATAAACTTGAAAAATATGGGATAAATGTTACTATTAGAAGGGAAATGGGCCGGGATATCGACGGTGCATGCGGACAATTACGAAAGCGATATATAGAGGAAGGGTAGGTGATCACAAGTGAAGACATTTTCCATTTCGGATATTGGAAAGAAGAGAGAATCGAATCAGGATTATGCATTTACATCAGAGCGTCCGGTGGGAAATCTTCCGAATCTGTTTTTGGTAGCAGATGGTATGGGTGGTCATAATGCCGGAGATTATGCTTCCCGTTATACCGTAGAACGGGTAGTGCAGTTGGTAAAACAGTCCACAGCAAAAGATCCCAAGGAGATTTTGCAGGAAGCCATTACGCAGACCAATCGAGAAGTGATTCAATTGGCAGAGGAGCGTATTGAAAGAAAAGGAATGGGTACGACTTTGGTAGCCATGACTTTGATCGACCACGAAATGGTAATCGCCAATGTGGGAGATAGTCGTCTCTATGTGATTGGAGAGGAAATCAAACAGATTACCAGAGATCATTCTTTGGTACAAGAAATGGTTCGCTTGGGGGAATTGAATCAGGAAACAGCGAAAGCGCATCCGGATAAAAATATTATTACCCGTGCCATTGGTGCAGAGCCAAATATTAAGATTGATTTCTTTCAGCGGAAGCTTAAAGAAAATGAGGAAGTATTGATGTGTACAGACGGATTGACCAATATGGTCGAGGATGAAGAAATTCGTCGTATTTATAAGGGGCAAAGAGACTCTGTAGAAAAGGCAGAGAAATTAGTACAGAAAGCGAACGAAAATGGCGGCAGAGACAACATCACAGTTGTAGTCATCGAACCATTTTCGGATGAGGTGAAATAAAATGATTCGTGAAGGAATGTTTATTGCAGATCGTTATGAGGTACTGGCCAAAATCGGAGCCGGTGGCATGTCTGATGTGTATAAGGCAAAAGATCATGTGTTAGGCAGATTTGTTGCAATCAAAGTATTAAAAACAGAATTTAGTGAAGATACCGGATTTGTAAGTAAATTCCGTACAGAAGCGCAGTCCGCAGCAGGATTGGAGCATCCAAACATCGTAAATATTTACGATGTCGGAAGCGAAGAAGGCATGTATTACATTGTAATGGAATACATCGAAGGCGTGACTTTAAAGACTTATATTGAAAAGAAGGGCCAACTCTCTTATAAAGAAGCCATCAGTATTGCCATTCAGGTAGGACGTGGTATTGAAGCAGCTCACAACAAGAACATTATCCATCGTGATATTAAGCCACAAAACATCATGATTTCTACCGATGGAAAAGTAAAGGTTACAGACTTTGGAATCGCCAGAGCAGCATCCAGTAACACCATTCATTCGGATGTTATGGGATCCGTACATTATTCTTCCCCGGAGCAGGCTAGAAACGGCTATGTAGACAACAAGAGTGATTTATACTCTCTTGGTATTGTAATGTACGAAATGGTAACAGGACGTGTGCCTTTTGACGGAGATACGGCTGTTGCTGTAGCGATTCAGCATTTGCAGGAGGATATGACTTCTCCAAGCACATATGCACCGGAACTTCCAATCAGTTTGGAAAAGATTATTTTAAAATGTACCCAGAAGAGTCCGGACAGACGTTATCAGACCATGGCAGACTTGCTGGTGGATTTGAAACGTGCCTTGATTCATCCGGATGAAGACTTCGTCACCATGGTGGACGTAAACAATCAGGAACGTACCAGAGTCATGGGCGAAGAAGAAGTCAGTCAAATCAAAGAGCAGACAGATCAGGATTTGATTGATGAATTGACAGAGGATGAGTACGACGAGGACGAGGATGACGAGGAAGATGGTGGCATCTTAAATCCGAAGTTGGAAAAAGCAGTGACCATTATGGGTATTGTAGCTGCAGTTGTCATTGTCATTATTATTATTTGGTTAATTGCAAGTTTCTTCGGTTTGTTCAGTGGAAGTAGCAGCAGTACTACCACAGAGACAGAGACGGAGACAGAAACAGAGACAGATAGTGATACCGTAGAAATGATTGACGTCACCGGTATGACATACGACGAAGCAAAAGAAGCTTTGAATGAAATCGGTCTTGGAATTTTTGAACAAGGGGAAGAATCCTCTGACTTATATGATGAGGGTGAAATCATCAGTTCTGATCCGGAAGAAGGCGAAGAAGTTTCCTTGAATACCACTGTAAAAGTTACAGTCAGCAGTGGTGCAGGAACCATTTCCGTACCGGATGTTACCGGAAAATCCTATGAAGATGCAGAAGAAATCCTAGAGGATGCAGGCTTCAAGGTTAGCAAGACTACAGAAAGCAGCAACAGCGTGGAAGAAGGATATGTTATTTCTACCTCTCCATCTTCAAGCTCTACTGCAAAGAAGGGTGAAACAATTACTGTCACTGTAAGTAGCGGTCCATCCACCTTCACAATGCCAAATTACGAAGGTCAGGATCAGTCTACCGTTGTGAATGAATTGCAGAATACTTATGGTTGTACAGTTACCGTTACAACTGAATATAGTTCTACATATGCTTCCGGAAAGGTAGTAGGACAGAGCGTTTCAGCAGGAACTACCGTAAATTACGGTTCTTCTGTCACCATTGCAGTCAGCAAGGGACAGCAGACCTATAGCTTCAGCACAACAGTGACTGTACCTACCACATCTTCAGGTACCATTACTTCCGCGACCTATTACATCACAGATACCAGCGGAAATATCTTGGTATCCAGTCGTCAGGCAGCCTTAGATACATCAGGATCTTACTTCTTGATTAATCATACAGGACTTACCGGATCTTCCAGTGGTTACTTATACATCACTTGGAATTTTGCTGACGGAACTTCATCAAATAATGCTACTTATCCGATTGCGGTAACATTTACAGCAGAAAATTAACGGGAGTTTGGATGAAAGGAAAAATCATAAAAGGTATTGCCGGATTCTACTATGTCAACGTAGTAGAATCCGGTATTTATGAATGCAAAGCAAAAGGCATTTTTAGAAAAGAAAAAAGAAAACCCTTAGTGGGAGATAATGTAGAAATTGAGGTATTGGATGAAGAAAAGAAAATCGGAAATCTGATTTCCATCGAAGAACGTACCTCAGAATTGATTCGACCAGCTGTTTCCAACGTGGATCAGGCACTGGTCATTTTTGCTGTAAAAAAACCAAATCCAAATTTCAATCTTTTGGACCGGTTTTTACTACGTATGCAAATGCAAAAAGTTCCGGTGGTTTTGTGCTTCAACAAGGCAGATTTGGCTACGGAAGAGGAAAAAGAGGAAATTCGGAAAATCTATGAAAAAAGCGAATGTCCGGTGTTTTTTATCAGTGCCAGGGAACAAAAAGGGTTGGAAGAGCTAGATGCTTGTTTGGAAGGAAAGACCACGACAGTCGCAGGTCCTTCTGGAGTTGGAAAATCTACGTTGATCAATTATTTGCAAAGCAATGTGGAAATGGAAACCGGAAGTATCAGTCAGAAAATTGATCGAGGAAAACATACCACCCGTCACTCTGAATTGATTGCAGTGCGGGAGAATACTTATATTATGGATACACCGGGATTTAGTTCTTTGGAATTGCCGGTGATGGAAAAAGAAGAATTGCCTTATTTATATCCGGAATTTACAGACTATGAACCTTACTGTAAATTCCAAGGCTGCAGTCACTTGCATGAGCCGGATTGCGGGGTGCAGGAGGCTGTCAAGGATGGAGAAATCTCTACCATACGATATGAGAACTATCGTTTGTTCTACGAAGAGATTGCCAATCGGAAAAAGTATTAACATGTGAAAGAATGAAGGAGAAAGATCTATGAATTGTTTATCGCCGTCTATTTTGGCCGCTGATTTTAAGTGTTTGGAGGAGCAGATTCAACAGGCGGATCGGGCCGGAGCCCAATATATCCATATCGATGTAATGGATGGAAGATTTGTACCGAGTATTTCTTTTGGAATGCCGGTGATTTCATCCATTCGTTCCTGCACAGAGCGTATTTTTGATGTGCATTTGATGATTGAAGAACCGGAGCGTTACATTGATACCTTTGTTTCTTGTGGAGCAGATATTATTACTGTCCATGCAGAGGCTTGCAAACATTTAGACCGTACGGTGGAGCAAATCAAAGAACATGGGATTTTGGCAGGAGTAGCCATTAACCCGGCAACACCGGTGTCTACGATTCAGCATGTTTTGGAAAAAGCGGACATGTTTTTGATCATGACAGTGAATCCTGGATTTGGCGGACAGAAAATGATTCCATATACCTTAGACAAGGTAAAGGAATTGAAGGCGTTGCTGAAGAGCAAAGGCCTTCAGAAGGATATCGAAGTAGATGGTGGTATCAATTTAGACAATGTGGCAGATTTCCTGGATGCGGGAGCCAATGTGATTGTGGCAGGTAGTGCAGTCTTTGGTGGTGACATTGAAAAAAATGTTTCTCGCTTCTTGGATATCATGGATGAGGATACCTTATGAATTGTTTGATTATAGCAGGTGGTTCCTTAGAGGATACATTCGGCGTTTCCATTTATGAAGATGATAAACCGGATTTTTTGCTGGCGGCAGATAAGGGCATGGAGTTTTGCTATCGGAACAAGATCAAACCGGATGTGATTTTGGGAGATTTTGATTCTGCCAATCCGGAGATTTTGGATTATTTCCGACAGGAACAAGTGGAGATTCAGTCCTATCCGAAGGAAAAGGATTGGACCGACACAGAACTTGCCGTTCGGTTTGCCATTGGAAAGGGAGCCAAGTCCATTCGGATTTTAGGTGCAACCGGTGGACGTATGGATCACTTCTTGGGAAATCTGGAGGTTTTAAAATTAGGACTGGATCAGAAGGTCTCCATTTTTTTACTGGACCCGCAGAACTTTATCTGTATGTTCCAAGGCTATTTAAAACTTTACAAGCGTGAGCAAATCGGAAAGTATGTTTCCTTTATTCCCTATACAGATGTGGTGGAAGACGTGACATTGACAGGCTTTCGCTACAATTTGAACCATGCCACAGTCAAAAAGGGAAGTACCCTATGTATTAGCAATGAAATTCAGGAGCCGGTAGCAGAAGTGCATACCGGAGCCGGAATAATGATTATGATTGAGGCTGTAGATTCATGAAAAAATTAGACGTGATTACCGGTTTTTTAGGAACCGGAAAAACCACATTTTTAATTTCATATGTGGAATATTTGCAAAGTCAAGGAGAGCATGTGGCGATTATTGAAAACGACTTTGGTGCCATCAATGTGGACATGTTGTTGCTGCAAAATCGGTTTCAGGAATCCATTGATGTGGAAATGGTCCAAGGTGGCGGCGATTACGATACCCATAAACGTCGCTTGAAAACCAAGTTGATTGCACTGGGGATGGATGATTACGACCGCGTGATTATAGAGCCTTCCGGTATTTTTAATCCGGAGGAGGTTTTTGATCTTTTGTATGAAAGTCCCATTGATCGTTTTTATGAAATGGGGAATGTCATTGCCTTGGTAAAGGGCGGAGAAATCAAGAACTATTCCAAGGAAGCGGCGGCTATTTTTGTAAACGAAATCATCAATGCCGGGGGCATCATTATCCGAGAGGAAGAGGAACACACCAAAGAGGAACTGACAGCCCTGTTGGCGGAGTTTGGTTGTGACCGTATCTTAAAGGACAAGGATTTTTATGCCTGGGAGGATTTTGCAGGACTTTCCACCTGTGGCTATCATCGCTATTTTTTGCAAAAGACAGAGTTTATCAAGGAGGAACAATTTGATACCTTGTTTTTCTTTGATTTTCCGGAAAACAGGGAAGCATTAGAAGCCATTTCCAAAGAGTTGTTTTCTGATAGCAGTTATGGTAACGTTATGCGTATTAAGGGATTTTTTCAGGAAGAAAATACCTGGATAGAATGGAACGGCGTGGAAAATCAGCTAGAGTTTCATCCGGTAGAAGTGGGCCAAAAGGTATTGATCTTGATTGGAGAGCATTTTCAGGAAGAAAAAATCCGAGAAAGATTGGAAGTGGAATAAATGGCAAAAAAGAAAGAAGAGACCACGAATGTGATGCGTCTTTTGACGCAGAAAAAGATTCCTTTTTCCTCTTATGTGTATGAGAAAGAAGGATTTACCAACGGCGAAGAAATCGCAAGACACTTGGGACAAAATCCCAAGCAGGTGTTTAAAACCTTGGTTACCGTTGGAAAGACCAAGAATCATTATGTATTTGTGATTCCGGTATGTGAAGAATTGGATTTGAAAAAAGCGGCAAAAGCAGTAGGGGAAAAGTCCATCGAGATGATTCCACAGAAGGAACTGTTGCCATTAACCGGATATATTCATGGTGGTTGTTCTCCCATTGGGATGAAGAAATTTTTCCGGACCACCATACAGCAGGAAGCGGAAAACTTCGACACCATTTTATTTAGCGGTGGAAAAGTAGGATATCAAGTAGAAGTATCACCCAAGGATTTGGAAAAAATCATTTCTTTTTCCTATGGAGATGTGATTGTCAGCAAATAAATGGAAAGAGGAGTATATGGAAACAAAGGCGATATTTTTGGATTTAGATGGTACGTTGCTGGATGATGAAAAAAACATTACGGCAGGAAATCGAAGAGCCATTGAGGAAATGGTGGAAAAGGGACATCATGTAATCATTTGTACCGGTCGTCCCATCGCCAGTGCGATTTTACAGGCGCAGAAGCTGGGAGATGTTTTTCAAGAAGGTTATATGATTTGCAGCAATGGTGGTATGATTTATGATTTCAAAAATCAGAAAACAGTTTTTGAATCCAGAGTACCCAATCATTTGGTGCAGGAAGTATTTGCAGAGGCAGAAAAAAGAGGCCTTCATATTCAGACATACGGACCGGAGCACGTGGTGGTGGAAGCCCGTTGCGATGACGAAAATGTAAGAACTTATTGCGGAATCACCCATATGGAATTTGATGTGGTGCAAAGCATCGCTGAGTTTACCATGGACCCCATTAAAATGTTGTTGTCTGACTACAAAGACAACAGTGGCTTAAAGGAATTTCAGAAATGGCTGGAGGAAAATTACAGTGAAGAATTAGATGCCTTTTTCTCCTGCGATGAATATTTGGAAATTGTGTGCAAGGGTTTGAGTAAAGGCTTTGCATTGAAAAAGGTTTGTGAGATTTACGGAATTCCGGTGGCCAATTCTGTATCCTGTGGCGATGCCAACAATGATATTCCGATGATTGCAGATGCCGGAATCGGATGTGCCATGATCAACGGTAGTCCGGAGGTAAAGGAAGTGGCAAAATACATTACAGAGCGTGACAACAATCACGATGCCATTGAAGAGATTATTCGAAAATTTATTTTGTGTTAGTTGGAGTTTGGACCTCCATTTAGCGGTTTTTAAAGGACTTTCTAAAGGAAAAAGAAAGTCCTTTTTTTTATATCATAGGAAATTCCATTCCTATGATATAAAAAAGCGCTCCGCTATGGAAGCGCACGCGCGCGAGATGTAAATGTTGCATAAATGCAACCGCGCTTGGCGCGAGAATGTCGCATGCGACATTCTTTCTTGTG
>JAZOTM010000049.1:0-15132 GCA_045657625.1 Lachnospiraceae bacterium | reverse complement strand
CAAGAAAGAATGTCGCATGCGACATTCTCGCGCCAAGCGCGGTTGCATTTATGCAACATTTACATCTCGCGCGCGTGCGCTTCCATAGCGGAGCGCTTTTTTATATCATAGGAATGGAATTTCCTATGATATAAAAAAAGCCCCCGCACCCCACATTGGAGTACGGAAGGCTTTCCTTTATCGCTTATCTGCTTTTCTCTTTTTTCGTTTTTCCTGTATAAAACCATGCTGCAATCAAAGATACGGCTGGGACGGTGCCGATGATACCGATGCTACCGGCCACGGCGCGAATCATTTCAATTGCCACAAAGTCTGTATTTACCAACTGCGTAAAAGATACGCCGTAGGAGTAAATCAAAACCATCATATTAAGGGAGCTTCCCACATAAGCAAGCACCAAAGTATTTGCCATGGTGCCCATGGCGTCACGCCCAATCTTCATACCGGACTGGAACAAACGCTTCCAGCCAAGTTCCGGATTTAAGGTGTGGACTTCCTCCAGGGCGGAAGAAATCGTCATCGCCACATCCATAACCGCACCCATGGCTGCGATTAGGATCCCTGAAGTGAAAAGTCCTCGCATTTGTAAAGAAAAATTAGATTTCACCAGTAAGAGGGCTTCTGCTTCATCCATTTGGAAAACGGTGACACCACCGAAGGCCGCCGCCAGACTTCCAAAGCAAGCTGCCAAGATCACTCCGGCAAAACAACCCAGTGCTGCCGCCATGGTTTTCTTAGAAAACCCGCCAATCAAATAGAAGCAAACACTACTACTGATAAAAATCAGGAAGCATGTCAAAGGAATGGACGGAACCCCCTTCAAGGTCAAAGGCAAAAGTAAAAATACAATACAAAGTACCGTATATAGCAAACCTACAAATGCCTTGAATCCTTGCCAGCCACCGATGATGCAAAGGGCAGCAAAGAATAACACGATGAGTCCGAGAAACAGCGGAATGCGATTGTAGTTGTAAATGGATACAGAATATTCTCCCACATCTGTGGTGTCAATTCGGACGCTGACAGTATCCCCTTCCTCCACATTCACATTATATAAAGAACTGAAATAGTTGGTCACAAAACAGATATCCCCTTTATATCTGCCGGTTAAAATCTCCAATTTCAATTCCATATTTCCCTTTAACACACCCTCGGTCTCTTCGTCCACCACGGTACTGTCTGATAATACAGACAGTACCCTAGCAGTCTCATATTCCGTTCCGGTGGAGTCTGTAATGGTATAGGTCGGTTTGTCCTGATTGGCAAAAAAGATTGCAATTCCAAAAATCACCAGGAAAATCAAACCTACTACCACTTTTTTTCCATTCCACTTTTTCAACATGCTCTCTACTTACTTCCTTGCTTCTTTCGATTTACGCTTATTTTCCTTTACGCTTATTTCAATTTGCGTTTTCTGTAGAAGAATACGCCTGCACCACCTGCTGCAAGGACCACAACGACTGCCAAAGTCACCGGAAGCACGGTGCTTGCTACGCTGGTTGCATCGGCTGCCAATGCAGTATCTTCTTCCTCAATGTCTGTTGTTTCTTCTGCTTCTGCAGTTTCTTCTACGGTGTCGCTTCCGTCTGCCAAGGCTACGCCCTCATCCGGAATTACATCATTTCCTGCATTTTGTGTAGCTTCTGCCTGTGTCGTTCTGGAATTTCTGCCCCAAATACGATTTGCCCAAGTAGTTGCTGCATTTGTCACCGTGTTTGCAACTGCACTTACGATATTGGAAACGGTATTTGTTACTGCAGAAATAATACCGGAAACCACATTTGTCACTGCTGCAATCACGCTGGAAGCTTTGCTGCTTGAAGAACTTCCGGTAGAGCTGTCGGAAGAAGATCCGGAGCTACCGGAACCACTTTCGCTGGCTGCCTGCACTAAAACAACATCATCACAGTCTCTTACTCTAAATACCGGTACCGATTCTTCGGAATCTCCTTCCGGATGCATGTAAAGAATACCGGTGGCCTGTACTTGTGCACCAACCTGTACAAACTCTGCCAAAGTATTTTCTCCTGTGGTACCGGAGTTGATATAACCATCAATAAAGATAGCAGCTTCTTCTCCTGTTTCATCTACAATCCAGAACTCTGACAAAGTGCTTCCATCACTGCCAAGTTCAATTCTGGTAACGGTTCCGGTGGTCTGTACCAACATACCACCATAAGTATCATAATCCATAGCATCCTGGGTATTCAATACCGTTGCCTCATATACATATGGATCCTCATCCAAAATACTGTACGAAATCACACGTAATTCAATATCACCCTGGTATGCATCCAAAGTTCCAACTACCCGCATCTTAGTACCAATTTCAAGGCCGATTTCTGCATATGGGAAAATATCCATACCACCGGTTTCATCCTGAATATAAATGGTATCAAAGAAGGTGGTATTTTCATTTACAGTACCACTGGTTACATAACCTTCTACTGCAAAAATGTCACCCATTTCACCATTTCTGGCATCTGCAATAGAAGTAGTTTCCAGCTGTACTTCTGCATCAGTCAAAATATTGTTAATAATATTCTGATTTGCATATGGCAAAGAATCATTGTTGTCGATTTCAGCGTCAATTTCAAAATCGGACATAAAGATGCCGCCGGAAACAAAAATCTCTCCACCTGCTGCGGTACTCTGATGAGCAAGCACCGTAACATTTCCTTTTTCTACATAAACAGACTTGTCAGAAGTAGAACCGCTATCTGTCTTACAGTCAATGGAATAAGTGGTATCAAATCCCATAACCAAAGACTCTCCTGCGGAAACAAAATCCGTTGCCTCTGCTCCATCCACATTTACAGAGCATCCGCTATACTGGCTATAGGTCTGACCTTCTACCACACCATCCAAATATTTGGAATCGGTATTAAAATTGGTCAAATACATACGATAAGCCTGACCACCATTGTTTTCCTCATCATATACCTCATCACTGTTCATACGAAGAGTTGAACCGATGGCTTCCAATAGTTTATTTTGTTCAGTTGCAGTCTGACCTTCTACCGTATCGGAGTAATCCGCCAAACCACAAACAATCACAGAACCACCGTTCTGTACATATTCTGCCACCATGGCCAGGAATTCATCCTCGTAGTGGGAAACGCTGTAAGCACCGGCATTGGCTGTACCTTCTTTTTTTGCAGGAGCTGCTAAAATCAAAAGCTTGCAATCAGCCAAATCCTCTGCTGTAATTTCTTCGGTTTCAATAGTCACGCGAATATTTTTATCCCCTGCCAAAGAGACAAAACTTCCCATATTTCCGCCATAATATCCGGTTACATAATCATTATAATGAGTACCATCTACAATAACGTTAGAAACCATAGTGGGTGGTACATAGGAAACTGTGAATTTGTCATTGTATTCCTTTTGCACCCCATCTAAGGTAGCCTGAACCTTTACCGAATATGTCACACTACCTACTCCATCATACACATAATCAAAACTATATGTACCTGTAGATGTAGATGCTACAGAAAGTAATTCTGCAGCTGCCAGTTCTTCCGGAGAAACCTCTTTGATGATTTCATCATCCAGATAGAAGGTAATGGCATCAATAACCAAATCTGTACTTTCGTTGTTGAATAAATCAACATTGATATCCAGGCTTTCTCCCTGTACCGGAAGGGTTGTGTTGGTATAAGTATCATTAATACCACAAGCTTCTACACTACCTACCCAAACCGGAGCAGTCACTGCAATATCTCCGTCTGTTTCTGTTACACGAATGTAATAGTAAGAATAATTAGAAGGAATTTCAAAGTTTACGGTTCCTTCCAAACCGCTAACTGTAGTAGAAGCTACACTAAGTCCTCCATTTACAATTACTTCTACAGTACCAACTTCATCGGTAGCATCTGATAAAACTACCTGAATATTTACATTATCACCTACCTGGTCTTCTTCCAAAATAGTTCCCATAATATAATCATCCAAGGTGTAGTAAATGCTTAAGTCATTGTCTTCTGTGGCATAAATACGATAATTACGCATTGCATCGTAAATATTTTCTTCTGTATTGCTATCTGCCAAAACTACAGTTCTTGCTGTATTGGCATCTCCCCATTTACCTTTATGATTATCCTGGTTGTTGGTAGGAGCCACATGCCAACCCTTATCCAAAGCTCTGGTGTAATATTCATAGGACGGGAAATATCCACTACTTCCAATGGTTCCTTCTCCATTTCCTACTTCAATCATGGTAATCTGATTGTCAATATCCTCTGCAAAATAAGAGAAATCCTGGAAATCACCAAAGGTAGTACCCGGATGGTTAAACATACTAATGGAGTCCGGTGCCGTCAACAACTTATCGTAGTAGTTCTGCAAAGCTGTAGAATAAGTTGCATATTCTGTCTGGGTACGGCTCTGGAAACCTGCTGTATTAAAGGTATTCATATGTCCAAGTCCATTAGACCAGGTCATTTCAAAACCATAAATACAAGTGAAATCTTCTGTGGAATACTGATCTGCCAAGGCATGTCCACTGGTCCATTCATCGGAATCAGAAGTATCCACGTTGGTATTCAAATCTGAATTGCTTGCATTATCCAAAGAGTTGGAATGGTCTGTTACTGCAAGGAAATCCAAATTATCTACCTGTGTTGCATACTGGAAAGCTTCTTCTACACTACCGGCTCCATCGGAGTAATTGGTATGAGAGTGAACCTGTCCAAAATAAATATTATAAGTCTCATTTTCACGAAGGGTGAAGGACAAATTGCTCACCGCACTGTCTGTATATCCTTCTTTAGTTGCTTTTACTTTGATAATCTGTGGCAGTTCTTCCAATGCAAATGAGCTTTCATAAAGAACCCAATCCTCATCTGCCACTTCTGTATCTGCACTATCTACAAAAGCATAATAAATACTTGCACCTTCGGTACTGCACTTCAAGGAAACCTTTGTTCCTTCTGTCACTGCTCCACCATTTGGTGTTGCCTTTACTGTGGCAACCGTGCTCTTTTTGTATGCGTAGGTGGTTGTAATACTACGTGCACAACCTTCCTTTTCTGCATAGCAGATTAAGGTACAAGGAAGCTCTGTTAAAACTACCTTTGCAGTATCATCATACTGAGTGAAGTTTTCCCCACCATCCAAAGAATAATAAATAGTTGCACCTTCTGTGGAAGAAGTCAAAGTCACTTCTGTACCCACTGCTGTTTCTCCTGCAGCTACATCCGCAGAAACATAACCTACAATGCTCTTGGAAACCACCGGAGAACCGGTAATTACAAAATCAGCCACACGGATTGTTCCACCACTGTTCAAAGTTTTTCCACTCTTTGCAGCGTCTGTACCCGGTACCATGCGAATCAATAAGGATTCTGCATTGGAAGCTGCCGCAGGAACATCAAAGGTAAAGGTAATATAGGTGGCAGGACAAAGGGATGTTCTAGCCACACCGTCTGTAATTTCACCGGATTCGGATACCGGTGTACCGGTACTGTCTCCATCCTCTGTATAGGTATACTTTGTATAAGAATAACTATAAGTACCTGTGGTGAAGTTGGTAAATGTCTCTCCACCATCTGTAGAATACTGTATAGTAAAACTTCCCGGTCCGGTATTGGAAGCTCTCATGCGGAAAGACATGGACATATTTGCATAACCTCTGCTGGATAAAGCAAATTGCAAATAATCATCACTTCCGGAACCCAAGCCGGTTCCACCCATGTAATAGGTAGTAGCTGTACCGCCATTGCTGGCTGAGCTGGTATAAGGTTTTACCCTTTGTCCACTTACCACTGCTGTATAAGTCGTATTGGTATCCAACATATCGTTAGTGGTATATAAGTCACCATAAATGGTATTATCTGAGATATTATCGTAGTTTGCACCACCCCCAAACATGGCAACGTTGGTAGTATAAGTGTCATCATACTTTACAATAGGAGTTCCTTCATCTACCAAATACAATTGCACTTCATATAAAGCAGAAGAAGATGCCTTGAAGGAATAAGTGGTAAATCCACTGTAATATTCCACATACTGGTTCTGGGAACTGTTATAAGTTGCATTGACGCTTCGAATATAAAAAATACCCTCTGTCTCTGTGGCAATAACTTCCCACAAACTGTAATCACTGGAGGTGTCTGCCAAACTAAGGCTACCACCGGTGGAACCTGTGGTTAAATACTTGCCGTTCACCAAAAAGTTAAAATATCCTGTGTCTTCATCCTGTACCGCAGTCAAAACTGCTGCTTCCTCGGACTGTTGCAATTTTCCATCTTCTGTCAATGTGCTTTCTACACCGGCCAATTTCTTGGAACTGCCGGAAGCAACACTGGTGGAAAGTGCTAACTTACTATTGGGATGATATAAAACAAACTCATTTCCGTCGGCAAGAGCAGTCATCAAAGGTAATTCTGCAGTTGTCTCCGTGGAGGCCTCTGTTTCTGTTTCGATTTCGGTTTCTGTCTCAGTCTCGATTTCTGTTTCCGTTTCCGCCTCTGTTTCTGTCTCAGTCTCGGTCTCCTCTACCACTTCCGTAGGTACATAGAAATTTACCAGGTAAAGTCCTGTTTTACTTGTACTAAAAGAATAAACCGTAAACTGATATTTACTTGTACTGGAAAAGAATTCCAAATACTGCGGATAAGTTGTGGAGGTTTTGGTATTTGTATAAACCGCATTCACGTTTTTTAAATAATAACCACCATCAGCCTCTTCCAGCATCCACTGACTATACTCTGTCTCTTCTTCTGAAAGGGATAAAGAACTGCCGGTTTCACCGGAAGTCAAATATTTTCCATCCCCATCCATAAATACGTAATAGGAAACTTCTCCTGTTTCTTCGTCTGTAACTACTTTTACAGAAAAAGTATCCATTTCTGCAGTGGTCTGTAATTTATCATCGGTCAATGTAGCAGCTACCGGTGTAAGTCCCTTACCGGTAGAATCTACAGCCTTACCAACTGCCACTTCATTTGCCGGATTGTAAATCACAACCTCGTCTCCGGTCTCAAGGGTATCCAGCTTCATTCCGGATTTATCTACTGTGTATGTGTAAGCGGAAACAATACTATCCTCGTATCCCTCACACTCTGCATATGCTTTGATTGTCACGTCTTCTGTAAGCGTGATTTCGGCACCATCATATACGGAAAAATGGGTATCTGAACCGGTGGTATTGTAATAAACAACCGCACCTTCCGTATCACTGGAAAGAGTCACTACTGTGCCATAAGCATAGGTACCGCTTTCCAAAGACGCCTTAACTCCTAAACAGGCATTGTTTTCACTAGAGTTCTCACTGGTGGTTTCACTTGCGACTTCTGTTCCATCAAGGGACTCTGTTTTTTCCTGTTGGATGATCTCTTCTTCTGCATAAACCTGGGTAATCCCATTCATGACAAAAGAAGAAAACAACATCGTTGCAGTCATAAATGCTGCTAACATGCGTTTTTTCATCTTTTTCATTTTGTCTCTCCTCTCTCTTTTTTACTCGTATTTCATGGCGGAGCGTTTTTTTATCATAGGAAATTCCATTCCTATGATATAAAAAACGGACCCCTCTCGGGATCCGGCTTTCTATGTCAGACTACCATAGACATTACTCTCCCCCAAAAGAATCTTTACGGTAGATTAACTATAAAAAAAGGACATGTGCAAAACAATGTCACCTGTCCTTTTTATAGAAAATTTATTTATTAATTTTTCCCATTTTTCTTATTAGCAAGACTTATTTCTCGGTCAAAAGTACTAATAAATCCACGATTTTCTCCATAGATTGGATGCATGCATATTCATAACGGCCATGGAAATTATGTCCCCCTGTACACAAATTGGGACACGGAAGACCCATAAAGGAAAGTCTTGCACCATCTGTACCACCACGAATCGGCTGTACCACCGGAGTCACTCCAAGCTCTTCCATGGCTTCCTTGGCACGGTCAATTAAGAACATGAAATCCGGCTCGATTTTTTCCCTCATGTTGAAATAAGAATCACTGATTTCAACGGTAAAGAATTCGCCGCCCTCTTCTTCGTTCATCTGCTTTGCAAGTTCCTGCAAATACACTTTCTTTGCCTCATATTTGCTACGATCATGATCACGCAAGATGTAATGCAGTTCTGCATCTTCGATGCTTCCCTTCATGGAAGTCAAATGATAAAAACCTTCGTAGCCTTCGGTATGTGCCGGAGTCTCCTCTTCCGGTAAAGCCGCTGCAAATGCAGTTGCCAAAAGAGAGGCATTTTTCATCTTGTCCTTGGCATCTCCCGGATGCACGCTGATGCCCTTGACCTTTACGGTAGCAGAGCCTGCATTGAAATTCTCATATTCCAACTCGCCCAAAGCACCGCCATCCACGGTATAGGCATAGTCTGCACCAAGTCTTTCCAAATCGATGTGATCCACACCGGCACCGACTTCTTCGTCCGGGGTAAAGCAAATGGCAATTTCCCCATGTTTCCGACTTGAATCAGAAAGAAGGATTTCTGCCATAGTCATAATCTCTGCCACACCGGCCTTATCATCCGAACCAAGCAAAGTGGTACCATCTGTGGTGATTAAATCCTGTCCTACATAATTCAAAATCTCCGGATAATAAGACGGATCCAGCATATACTGTCCATCACCAGCCAAATCAATTGCTTTTCCATCATAGTTTTCACGAATCACCGGATGTACATCCTTTCCGCTGATTTCAGGAGAAGTGTCCATATGAGAAATAAAAGCTAGCGTCTGTGTCTTACTCTCATCCGTTGCGGGAATCTTGGCATATACATAACAATTTTCTTCATCAAAGTATACATCCTTTGCTCCCATATCCTTCAATTCCTGTGTCAACAAACGACCCAGATTCTTCTGTTTTTCCGTGCTAGGAAAACAGGTTGCTTCTTCATCCGACTGGGTATCTATTTGAACATAACGTAAAAATTTCTCAATAACCTTACTGTACTGCATAATAACTCCTTTCAAAAAAACATCTCTCAGTTTATCACTTCATAAGTGATTCAGCAAGGCCATTTGTCCACCTGCGGCGGACACACAAAAAAACCACCCCAGAATACTCCGGGATGGTCATATTTAAACTTAACTTTATGCAGTTTGTACTAAATGCTCATCGATGTAAGTATCTACTTCATCTTTGGTAATGCCAAGTGCATATGCAACTTCCTCAGCCAACTGAGACTCTGCCATACGGAAATAACGCTCATCCAACATGGTAAGTTTCTTTCCTTCCTGCATTCTCTCTGCTTTTCTCTGAGAAATCGTATTGATCAAACGAATCAATTCTACGCAATCTGCAGACATTACAGCATTTTTGTAATGATGTTCTCTCTCTTTTTCATTGGATACCCAAACGGTTCCAAGAGATTCCATCTCTGATAATAAAGTCTTGATTTCGTCCTTTTCTAAAACGGAACGCATCACTGTTTTCTGTCCCTCAACCGGGGCATAAATCACAGCTTCTTTCTTGTAAAGAGGCTGTAATGTGTAGTAAAGCTTTTCCGGATGATCCGGGTTAATAGCAAGTGGTCCAATACTCACTACGCGACATACACCGCGATTTCCATATACTACAACATCATTTTCCTGAAACATATATTCACATCCTATTCAAAACGGTTAAAAAGGTACATATATATTTTACCGCAATTTTCAGAAAAAAGTTACATTTTTTTAGCCTAATTTTATTTTTTGTAAATTCTTCTAAAAATTTACCGTTTCAAATTAGTAATTTTTCTAATTTGCCTCTTGATTTTTATTCATCCTCGCTTAACTGTGCGATATAAGTTTCCGCGTTGGACGCTCTCTCCGTATCCGGATACAAAGAAATCACCTTCTGGAAGTAGGTAATGGCGTTTTCATTGTCCCCATTTCTACGGTAAGCCTGTGCCAAATAGTACAATGCGTTTCCATTTTGATAGGTCTCATCCAATTCCATAATTTTTAGGAAATTGGTAATGGCTTCGTCGTAGTTTCCACTGTTGTAAGCAGAATAACCTGCAGAATAAGCGGCACTCAAGTACTCTTCGTTGACGCTGGCACTGATGGTATCATAGACTTCCTGGGCTGTTTCGTCCAAATGGTCATAGGTCACATTACCAAGAGCCTCTCCTGCAGCATCCACATCTCCTTCCAGGTAGCTAATATATGCCTGCAAGAACTGCTGGTAGGAAGCAAGCTGCGCAGAAGCAGAATCGGTACTGTTTTCCAAAGAATCAATCTCTGCAGTCAACTCTTCTACCTGTGCTTCCAAGGAAGAAATGGTCTGATCCTTGGTGGAAATACTGTCATTGGCCTCTGTCAAAGCAACATTTGCATTGCTCTGCACCGCCTGACGTACCCCAGGCACAATCAGGAACAAGGTCACAACCACACCGATTCCCAAGCCGACTAAAATATTCACAACAGTAGAAACAATGCTGTTGTCCTTTAAATTGGCCGGGCGAATGATGGTGTCATTGCCACTGACATAGGAAATCACATCATCATTTTCCTTTTTCTTGGAAGCTGCATCCCCATGCAGGGCACGGTTGCACTCCTTCATATAACGCAAGGTAGTAAAGTTGTTGGAATCAATCTTTGCCGCACTACGCAAGGACTTCTTCGCCAAATCATAGCGTCCGTCCTGCATATATAAAAGGGCCAAAAGCTGATGTCCCTTGACCATCTTTGGATTCAAAGAAAGTACCTTTTTTAACTGAATGGTAGCCAAATCACGGCTATCCTGTCTGCAATACTGCAACGCCTGATTGTATTTCTTAATCGTCTGATTAATGGCATCCAATCTGGCCTGGTTGTTCTGAATCTGATTCAGATAACTGGTAGCCGGATTCTTTTCCGGCTGGAAATTGGAGCTAATCACCCATTCACTAATGGCGTCAATGGTCTCTCCCATTTCATAATAAACAAGGCCCAACAAATTGCGGGCATCTGTATTTCCTTTATAAAAACGAAGACTCTTATTCAAGGCTTCCACTGCACCGGACAAATCCCGCACAGCTGCTCTTTTCAATCCATCGTTGTAAAATGCGTTGGAAGTATGGCGAATCTTCTTGTAAATCTTCACGTTTGTGCCACATCCCGGGCAAAATTCACTTCTATCCAGGGCAGCACCACAATTCAAACATTCCATGGCTTATCCCTTCTAATTGTTCTTTTTGCTTTCTTCCATCATTTCCCGATATAAATCCAGCATATCGGACAAATCTTTATTTTTAATATTATCTGCTGCCTCTTCTACTTCAAGGCTTGGCTGAAATTTCTTTAATTCTTCTTCAAAATCAATCATTTTAGACCTCCTTTAATAGTTCCCCGATCAAATACAGGGATCCTGCACAAAAAAGTTTCTGTCCCACATCACACAATGATTTTGCATAAGAAAAGGCTTCTTTGCAATCTTCCATCCAAATGGTTTCAATGCCGTATTTTACAAATTCATCCTGCAAAATCGACTGTTCCATGCCGCGTTCTCCCGGCACTCTGGTCAAGACAATCTTGTCAAAACCACCCTCCGCCAACATATTGACGCAGGTCTCATAATCCTTGTCTGAAACCATGGAAAAAAGTAAAACCGGTCGCTGGCCACCAATTTTTTTCACAGAACGCAAAAATTCTAAAATACCATGGGGATTGTGGGCTCCATCCAGGTATACATTTTCCTCGACTTCCTGCATTCTTCCGGGCCAACGGCTGTTCCGAATACCTTCTATAATCGTATTTTTATCAAAACGTCCCTCCGTCTTCAGTAAGTCCATGGCTTTGTATGCCAAAGCCCCGTTCATTACCTGATATTCCGCCGCAAAAGGCAGTTGAATACGGACATTCTCATCATAACTACATCGGAAGGAAAAATCAATCTTTTTTCCGTCCCAGTTCTCAATTTCACACTGGTCTTTTTTTACCTCATAATAAGGGGCGCCGATTTCTCTGGCATGGTTTCGAATCACCTCTGCCGCCTCCTCATTGGAGCCGTCAAAAATCACACCGCAACCCTCTTTGATAATACCGGCTTTTTCCAAAGCAATTTCCGGTATGGTATCGCCCAAATATTCTGTATGTTCCAAACTAATGGATGTAATAATGGACAAAAAAGGCTCTTCAATGGCATTGGTGGCATCCAGTCTTCCACCCATCCCGGTCTCCAAAATCACAAACTCCAGTTTCTGATCTGCAAACATGTGCATCGCCATCAAAAACAAAAATTCAAAATAAGAAGGATGAGAAAGACCTTCTGTTTTGCATTCTTCTACAGCTTGACGTACCGTAAGAAAAGCATCTAAAAAGACTTCTTCCGAGCACATCTCCCCGTTTATCACAAATCTCTCGCGCATAGAAATCAAGTGTGGAGAAGTAAACATACCGGTGGATCTGCCTGCCGCCAAGAGGACCTGATTCATCATGGCACATACACTGCCTTTTCCATTGCTACCGGCCACATGGATGATTTCCAAGCGACGATCCGGATAGCCCAACATACGCAACAATTTTCTGGTATGAGTTCTATCGTGTTTCTCTGTAAACTTTGGAATTTCTTCAATATATGAAACAGCATCCCGAAATGTCATAGGTTTCCTCCTGCTTTCTTTCTATCTCACTTTTTTGCACCTCTACTATTTTACCTTGTATGACTCGGAAATGCGACATTTTTTTCTAATTCTTAGGAATTTTTAAGGTAAAAAAACGACCTCCCGGTGAGATGAATGCTTTTTCTAAATGTTTCTTCCAAAAAAACACTTTTTCTCTCCAGGGGGTCGATATTCCATCTGCGTACTTTCTATTCCGCTACTTTTTTACCATTTTTACGAAAAAGAGGCCCTTATGACAATTTTGCAAGCTGCGCCATTACCTGTTCCATCATATTTTCGTATTTTGCCTGTTTGTCTTTTTCTTCTTGAATCTTTGCTTCCGGTGCTTTACTCAAGAACTTTTCATTGGAAAGCATATTCTTTGAACGCTGTAATTCTTTTTCCAAACGCTCTTTTTCCTTGGTCAGACGTTCCTTTTCTTTTTCGAAGTCCACCAAATCAGAAAGTGGCATGTAGCAAACTGCGCCCGGGATTACTGCAGACACTGCGTCATCTCCAATGCCATCTTTTCCAGCCTGTACATGGATGCTTTCTGCACCTGCCAATGTCTGGTATGCTTCCATGGTTTCTGTAAAGATGTCACGTACCTTTGCATCTTCGGAAACAACGAAAAGAGTTGCTTTCTTGGATGGTGGAACGTCCATTTCTGTACGCACGTTACGGATTCCACGAACCAAATCTTTTACATGTGCAAGTTTTTCTTCATCCTCTTTGAAATTCCACGCTTCCTTGTATTCCGGCCATTTTGCAAGCATAATGGTGTCTTCTTCCGGATGCAAGGTGCAGAAGATTTCTTCTGTGATAAATGGCATATATGGATGTAACAACTTCAAAGCCTCTGTTAAAACAGTGCGAAGTGTCCAAAGTGCTGCATTTGCGGAAGCCGGATCTTCTTCATACTTGTAAGTACGAACCTTTGCAATTTCGATATACCAATCGCAGAATTCTTCCCAGATAAAGTCATAAACCTTCTGTACTGCGATTCCAAGTTCGTATTTATCCATGTTTTCCGTGACGTCTTTTGCCAACGTATTGACTGCAGACAAAATCCACTTATCTGCGGCACGAAGTTCTTCGGTCTTTGGTTCCTTGATACCACCGAAACCATCTGCTTTTTCCAAGTTCATCATAATAAAACGAGATGCGTTCCAAACCTTATTTGCAAAGTTTCTGGAAGCTTCTACTCTTTCCCAGTAGAAACGCATGTCATTTCCCGGTGCATTACCGGTAATCAAGGTCAAGCGAAGGGCATCTGCACCGTATTTTTCAATTACTTCCAATGGATCAATACCATTTCCTAAGGACTTACTCATCTTACGTCCCTGAGAGTCGCGAACCAAACCGTGGAATAATACGGTATGGAACGGCGCATCTCCCATCTGTTCGTAACCTGAGAAAATCATACGGATAACCCAGAAGAAAATAATGTCATATCCGGTTACAAGTACGTCATTTGGATAGAAATATTTCAAATCTTCGGTATCTTCCGGCCAGCCTAAGGTTGAGAATGGCCATAAAGCAGAGGAGAACCAGGTATCCAAAGTATCCTCATCCTGTCTCATATGTGTGCAACCACACTTCGGGCATTTTTCCGGAGCAGCCTTTGCAACCACCATCTCTCCACAGTCATCACAGTAATAAGCCGGGATTCTGTGTCCCCACCAAAGCTGACGGGAAATACACCAATCTCTGATATTATCTGTCCAGTTGAAGTAGGTCTTTTCCATTCTCTTTGGAAGAAGCTGAATCTTGCCATCCTTTACAGCGTTTACTGCCGGTTTAATCAACTCATCCATTTTTACGAACCACTGTTTTTTGATCATTGGCTCGATGGTTGTACCACAACGATCGTGGGTACCAACGCTATGTGTATGAGGTACTACTTTTACAAGAAGTCCTTCTTTTTCCAAATCTGCAACCAAGGCCTTACGGCATTCATAGCGATCCATGCCTGCGTACTTGCCTGCTTTTTCATTCATGACTGCGTCATCCCCAATGACAACGATTTCTTCCAAGTTGTGACGTTTTCCAACTTCAAAATCGTTGGGGTCATGAGCCGGTGTAATCTTTACACAACCGGTTCCAAACTCTTTATCTACATAGGAATCTGCAATTACCGGAATTTCTCTGTCTGTGCATGGAAGTTTTAACATTTTTCCAATGATATCCTGGTATCTCTCATCCTCCGGATTTACTGCAACTGCGGTATCACCAAACAAGGTTTCCGGACGTGTAGTAGCGATTTCTACGAAACGGCCTTCTTCGCCTACTACCGGATAATTGATATGCCAGAAAGAACCTTCCTGATCTACGTGTTCTACTTCTGCGTCGGAAATAGAAGTCTGACAAACCGGACACCAGTTGATAATTCTTGAACCTTTGTAAATATATCCTTTTTCAAAAAGACGTACGAAAACTTCTTTTACCGCATCAGAACATCCTTCGTCCATTGTAAAACGTTCTCTGTCCCAGTCAGCAGAAGAACCAAGTTTCTTAAGCTGGCTTACAATACGATTGCCGTACTCTTCCTTCCATTCCCAGACTTGTTTCATTTCCTCATCTCTTGTCAGC
>JAZOTM010000048.1:0-3860 GCA_045657625.1 Lachnospiraceae bacterium | reverse complement strand
AGTTTCATTTAATGCACCTTCAGCGGTCTGTACTAAAGAAACGCCGTCCTGTGCATTTGCAGAAGCTTTGTTCAAGCCTCTGATCTGGCTTCTCATTTTTTCAGAAATGGAAAGTCCAGCTGCATCGTCTGCTGCACGATTGATCTTGTAACCAGATGATAACTTTTCAGTAGATTTTGCCTGAGCGCTTGTTGTGATTCCTAATTGTCTGTTGGCATTCATTGCCTGCATGTTGTGTTGTACTACCATATTTTTTTCCTCCTTGAATAAAATGTAGCATCCTTGCTACGACTTCCATGTTTGATGTACTATCCGGCCGTACGCTCCGTCACATCATTCGATAAGAAACAAAGATTTGTTTTCTTGTTTCTTATATCGGATATTATACCCGAAAATTTATAGCAAAAAATAAAGATTCTACAAAAAAATTCTTTATTTTTTGTTATCTAGAAATTGCGGATCCACATAATTCAGTTTCATCATGTTCTGATAATACTGATTTACCGCTTTTTGACTGGCTTTTACCTCTCGAATTTGCTTCTTAATAGCCGCAAACTTTCGATCTGCCAAGTCCTTGTTTCGCCTTTCTAAAGTCTGAATTTGCGTACTACGTGCTGTAATATCGGAAATTAATTTTTGAATACTTTGAATCTCTTCTTTGTACTTGTCTCGATTTCCTTTTAATTCCTCTTCTACACGCGTATATACCTGTTCAAATCCCTTATCCAGCAAGGACAATTCTTCTATCAAATCTGCTTTCTGCGTGGCATTTTCTTCAAATTCTTCCACGGTCAAATCATCCTTCTGTAATAAATCCTTTTGCTCTTTGCTCAAAGTTTCTATTTGAATTAGGATTTTTTTCTTTTTTTCCAGACTCTGTTCTAATGCTTGTATGTAATTATCCACCAATATGCTCCTTAGGAAACCATTGCTCCATTATGTGTTTTCTGCATTACTTCCTTCCAGGTATCCCTCATAGTACGTAAATGTGTCAACACTTCTTCCAAGATTTCCTTGTCCTTTGATATATTCGCCTCTACCAAGCGTTGTTTAATGTAATTGTAAACATTATCAAAGTCCTTTGCAACCGCATACTTATGATCCAATGTTGCCTGAAATTCCATTATAATGTTTTCAACTTTTACAATGTTCACATGAGCTTTTTCTATTTCATTCTTCTCAATGGCCATGATTGCAATATTACAGAATTTGATAGCGCCTTCATAAAGCATTAATGTCAATTCTGCCGGAGATGCAGTCATGATCTTACTATTATTGTAAGTTGCGTATGCATTGTTTGCTAACATATGATGTTCCTCCTATAATTCCTTTATTTTCCGACTCTTTCTTTAATTCAACATTCCCCTTAAGCTAGAACAAACTGGTAAGAGAGGATGTCTGACTCTGCAATGTAGATAATGCAGATTCCATGGCTGCAAATTTCTTGTAATAGTAATCTTCCAAATCTGCCACCTTTTCTTCCCACTTGGAAATTGTGGTCGTGTAATCACTATACTCTTTAGCCATTTCTTTATCGTTGTATACCGTATAAGCACTTCTCAAAGAAGTGGATGTCATACGATTTCCAAGATCTGAATACAATTGGGATACAGCTGCCTTCATAAAGGTCAATACCGTATCCGGATCACTGGTAATAGCAGCCATCAACTTATCGGTATTGGAAGATGTTGCAGAATCGTCTTCATCTCCATCGATATGATATGCATTCTGCTCATTTTCTGCAGAATTTAAATATCCCAAAGTAGAAATTCCAAAGTTCGCCCAAGAATAACTGCTGGCACTTACGGTTGTGGTGCCATCATCTGCCAAAAATACATAGCTTCCATTGGAAGAACTTTGCACAGTATAAGTCTTTCCATCTCCACCGGCATATGTGCCATCACTATTCTTTGTAAAGGAAATGGTATCACCGGATGAAAGGGTTCCGATTACCTGGCTTGCAGACATTGCGGTAATCATGGTGTTCATAACTGTACTCAAAGTAGAATCTCTACGAAGCAAAGCATCCTTAATCTTATCTTCCCATGCTTCGATCTGACTATCTGTCATGGAACTCTTCTCATCATCTGTCAACGGCTCATACCCTTTGGCAGAATCTGCATTGTACTTAGAAGTCATTTCATTAATAACTTCATTGTACTGTGTCAAGAAATCTTTGATTTTATCATAAATACCCTGGCTATCTGTGGCTGTGGTAATGGAAATTGCGCTTGTGGTCTCAGCCAATGCCGTAATCGTAAGACCATTGATGCTAAAAGTATTGCTGGAGTTGGTAAAGGTTGCTCCATTTAATGTGATTTCTGCATCCTTACCGATAACACGTACTGCATCCGCACTTCCGCTACCATCATCTGCCACAAGTCCAAGAGCAGATAATGCTGCACTATCTCCGGTTAAAGTAAAATCATTATCTTCTCCACTATCCTTAGCACTCACAAAAATACGCTGATTCGTCTCATCAAAAGAAGCATTCACACCTGCATTCTTTAAGGAGTTTACGACTTCGTTAATTGTAGTAGACTCACCCACGGTAATATCTGTTCCATTCACCGTGATAGTGGTATCATCACCGGAATATCCCAAATCTGCCAATGTCGTAGAGGTGCTTGCAGAAGATCCATCTGTGGTCGCTAATGTGGCACCTGTCAAATAACCTGCGGTTGCTAGCTGATTTACTTCCAGCGTCTGGGTTCCATTTACAGCACTACTACTTGCAGTAACGGTAGCTTTTGTACTATCCGATACAGATGTATTCTTTAAACTATATGCGCTACTGTAACGCAAAGAACTAATATTGCTATACAAACTGTAAATCTTGGAGTTCATAGATTTCCATGCATCCTGTTTCCAAGATAATTTTGTCTGTGCTTTTACATAATTATCCTTCTTGGTGGAATAAGCGCTAACCAGTTCTGAAACCAGCGCTTCTGTATCCAATCCGGATACTAAACCTGTAATACGAATGGGCATATCTTTTTCCTCCTATCTCTTCTCATCTACCATAAGGCCTGCAAGTTCCCAAACTTTTGCTATCATGTCCAACGTTTGTTCTGCGGGGAACTCCTTGATGGTTTTCTTAGACTCTTTGTCTACAATTTTGATTGTGACACGATTGGTCTCATCATGAAAACCATAAATAACTTCTGCATTATTCGCCTTCTTATTGATATCTTTAATTGCGTTTCTTAATTTTTCGTTATTTACTTGAGTCTGTTCTGCCAGTTCTTGCACTTTTGATGCCCCGGAATCTTTTGTAGATACAAACTCCTGGCGAGAAGGCGTCACATCCGTGTGTGCCGGTGCCGCATATTCTACAACTTTTTTGGTGGGTTCTATTTTGGTTGCGGTATCATATCCCACCGCCGCATTTTTGATTTCCATTGCCATTTTTTTCACCTCCGTGTGATCGCATGGCGCGAATTCTATATTTTTCTTTTGTATACAATTTCCCTCATCAATCTGACTCGGTTCGTCTATGAAATATATCGGATGAATTTTCCATAAATTAATAGGTATTTCCGTTTTTTTTGAAATTTTAGGAAAAAGAGAGAGGTTGTTGTTGAAATGGCATGTGCCCCTTTCTATATAGTTCAAATAAATTTTCCCAAAAAGAAAGAGCCGGAAAAACCGGCTCTTTCTGGTAGTAAGCATATTGTAATATTTTCTATTACTGAAGTAAGGACAGAACACCCTGAGTAGACTGGTTAGCCTGAGCAAGCATTGACTGGCCTGCCTGTGCAAGAATGTTATTCTTGCTGTAGGTAACCATTTCAGAAGCCATATCTGTATCACGGATACGAGATTCAGCTGCCTGTGTATTCTCAGCAGATGTATCCAAG
>JAZOTM010000047.1:0-71078 GCA_045657625.1 Lachnospiraceae bacterium | reverse complement strand
CCTTCGAATTTCTTATTATATAAAAAAGCGCTCCGCTATGGAAGCGCACGCGCGCGAGATGTAAATGTTGCATAAATGCAACCGCGCTTGGCGCGAGAATGTCGCATGCGACATTCTTTCTTGTATCATAGGAAATTCCTTCCCTATGATATAAATTCTGTCTACACGAATTTCTCTATCCAAAACGCCTTACTCTGCCTTGACCAGAATGGTCTCTGTGGTTTCGATGGCTTCCTTCATAAGATCGTCAATCTTCTCACTTAAATGTTCCTCTGAAATCTCAATGCGTTTCAACTGTGGCTTTGTCACCGGATGTTTTGCCACGAAAATCGTACAACAATCTTCGTAAGGCAAAATAGATGTCTCATAAGCCCCAATCTTTTCAGACACATCTACGATTTCCTGTTTATCAAATCCAATCAGCGGACGATAAACCGGCAATGTACATACGGCATTGGTGCAATTCAAAGACTGCATGGTCTGGCTTGCTACCTGACCAATACTTTCTCCGGTAATAAGTCCAAGTGCTCCGCTTTCCTTTGCAAAATGTTCTGCAATGCGCATCATGTAACGACGCATAATAATGGTCAATTCATCATGTGGGCACTTCTCATAGATATAAAGCTGAATATCTGTGAAGTTTACGATATTTAATTTGATTGGTCCTGCGTATTTTGCAACAATCTTTGCCAAATCCACTACCTTCTGTTTTGCACGTTCTGAGGTATATGGTGGTGCATGGAAATAAGTTGCTTCCACATTTACGCCTCGTTTTGCAATCATATAACCTGCAACCGGACTATCAATCCCACCGGACAAAAGCAGCATTGCTTTTCCCGCTGTACCAACCGGCATTCCGCAAGGTCCTTCTACTTCTTCGGAATACAAAGAAATCTCTTTTCTGATTTCCACATGAATCACCACTTCCGGCTCATGTACATCTACCGAAGTTTCCGGAAAAGCATCCAAAATCTTTTCCCCCAAGTAAGCGTTCAGCTCCATGGAATCCAACGGATAATTCTTTCTGGCTCTTCTGGTATTTACTTTAAACGTAAAGTTTTTGTTTTCATATACTTCGTTGATATGTTTGATGACTTCTTCCGCCAGTTCTTCTTTTCCATGATCTTCCAATAAAATAACCGGGCAAAAACGAACGATACCAAACACGTTCTTCAAACGTTCTACGGCTTCATCGTAATCATAGTCTCCCTGGGTTTCCACGAAAATACGACCGTTTTCCTTGCGCACTTCAAAGGTGCCATCCACCGGCTGAAGGGCGTATTCAATCTGACGCACCAAGGCATCTTCAAACACGTAACGGTTCTTTCCCTTTACTCCGATTTCTCCATATTTAATCAAAAATGCCTTATACATTTCTATTCCTCTCATTCTATCTTCTGGTAAATCTGCATCATCGTCTGGTGAATCTCTGCAGCGCCGGAACAATTTCCTTCATAACAGATACTGCATACTCCATCTCTTCCATGGTATTTCTATAGGACAAACTAAATCGTACCGTGGAATCCAACAACTCTTTTTTCAACCCAATGGCTGTCAATGTCGCACTGATTGCCGGTTTATTGGAAGAACATGCGCTTCCTGCGGAAACATAAATGCCCTTGTCTTCCAAAGCATGCAACAACACCTCTGCACGCACACCTTCCACACTCACACTTAAAATATGGGGAGCCGCTTCTTCCTCCTGCGCACCATTGATCTGCACACCGTCAATTCCGGAAAACTCCTGTTTTAAGTAAGCTCTCATTTCACGTAAATGGGAGATTTTTTCCTCAAAGTCCGTGTAGATTTCCTCTGCCGCTACGCCAAGTCCGGCAATGGCAGGCACATTTTCTGTACCGGAACGAAGGCCTTTCTGCTGGCCACCTCCATATACGATGGAATTCACCTTTGTTTTGTCTTTTATATATAAAAATCCGCTACCCTTCGGTCCATGAATCTTGTGACCACTGACAGACAACAAATCAATATCCATTTTTTTCGGCTGAATCAGCAATTTGCCATAGGACTGAATGGCATCCACATGGAACACCACCTTCGGATTGATTTCTCTGGCAATTGCCACCATTTCAGCGATGGGCTGAACACTTCCAATTTCGTTATTCACCTGCATCACAGAAACGAAAAAGGTATCTTCTGTCATTTCCTTACGGAAAACCTCTAAATCCACGATTCCTTCGCCATTTACCGGCAAAAATGCCACTTCGTAGCCCTCTTCTTGCAAATGCAAAAATGGATTTTTTACAGAAGGATGCTCGATAGCCGTGGTAATAATCTTTTTTCCACTACGCTTATTGGCGGAAACTCCACCCAAAATCGCAATATTATTGGATTCTGTACCACCGGAAGTAAAAATAATCTCACTTTCCTTTACCTTCAAGGTCTTCGCAACCTTCTTTTGTGCTTCTTTCATCTCTGTTTCTGCGTCCATGCCCTTCTGATGAAGTGAAGATGGATTGCCATAGCAAGTAAAAAATAAATGTTCCATTTTTTTCACTGCTTCTTCACTGCATCTGGTGGTTGCAGAATTGTCTAAATATGCTTCCATTTTTTACCCTTCTAACTGTAACATTAACATTGCCATGGTAGTCATCGCTGCTGTATCCGCACGCAAAATACGACTACCCAAAGAAATGATATCTGCTTGATCCTTTACCATTTCAATTTCTTCTTCTGAAAAGCCGCCTTCCGGGCCAATAATAGCACCAATGCTTTTCATAGAAGCTACTTTTTTCAATACCTCTTTGGTTCCTTCCATGCCCTTGGCATTTTCATAAGGCACCAAAAGCATATCCAAATCCGCTGCATATTGCAAAGCTTCTTTATAGGTCATAGGCTTTTGCACCTTCGGAACCACGCTGCGCTTGCTTTGTTTTGCTGCTGCTTCTGCAATGGCCTGCCAGCGCTTCTGTTTTTTCTCACTATTCTTGGCGTCCAATTTCACAACACAATAACGCATCTGCACCGGAACAATCTCCGCCACGCCAAGTTCTACCGATTTTTCTATAATAAATTCCATGCGTTCTCCCTTGGGAATTCCCTGAAAGAGAACAACACGAGAAGGCAGCTCCGTCGAAGCCACCTTCTCCTTAATTTCTGCAAACACATGGGTATCCGACAATTCCGAAATTTCACAAAGAAAATTTTCACCGGTATCATCGCTGATGCGCACCACTTCCCCGACACGAAGTCTCACCACATTTTTAATATGATTCACATCGCCACCGGTAATGGTAATCATCTCTTCTCCCACTTGTTCCCTGGTTACAAAAAATTGATACATCTTAGTTTTTCTCCGCTGTGATGTTGACCCACTCACCCTGATGGTTGATTTCTACCACCGTAAGTCCAGCCTTTTCAATAGCTTCCTTGACTTCGTTTTCCTTGAAATCAATAATTCCGGAAGTAATGAACTTGCCGCCCTTCTTCAAACGAGCCGGGATCACAGGTGCCATAGGAATAATCACATCTGCCAAAATATTAGCAACAACAATGTCATACTTCTCTATGCCCACTTTTTCCTGTAAAGCCACATCATCAATTAAGTTTCCATTATAAAATTCACCCAAATCATGGGATAAATGATTCACATCAAAATTTGCATAAGTGGAAGTCATACATGCCTCATCAATATCCGTGCCAACCACATGCGCTGCACCCTTCTTCAAGGCAACAATAGACAAAATTCCACTTCCACAGCCAACATCCAACACCTCATCGCCATCCTTCAAATACCGATTCAACTGTTTGATACAAAGCTGTGTGGTCTCATGTTTCCCGGTTCCAAAGGAAATTCCCGGATCAATCTCGATCAAGACCTTATCCTTATGCTCCTCCGGCACTTCTTCCCAGGTAGGCTTAATAAAGATATCCTCAATTTCAAAAGCATGAAAGAAATTCTTCCAATTATTGATCCAATCCAAGTCTTCTGTCTGGTCGCTGGTAATCTTACCGCTTCCCACATTGACAAACTGTCTCTGTTCCTCAATGCCCTTCTTCACCTGAATCAACAATTCTTCCTGTCCTTCCTGATCCTCTTCCAAATAGAAGCTCACCTTACTGCTTCCATCGTTCTCGCCCATTTCCGGCGGAAAGTCAATGAACATGCCCTTCAATTCTACTTCTGTCAACGGAACCTGATCCTCAATCTCAATTCCTTCGATGCCAAGTTCATCCAGCATCACACTCAAGAAATCCACCGCTTCTGTGGTGGTCTCGATGGTATATTTATTCCACTTCATTCTTCTTCCTCATCTATGTACAAAACTACACAAATAGTATCACATGAAGCTGGGATTTGTAAATACAGTTCATGGTCACGGTTTACGGCAGATAAAAAAATCGCACCAAAAATGGTGCGATTTTAATTAGCCTAATTGTTGTTTCAAATAATCGTACTGCCGATTGATTTCCTGGATGGTGGCTGTGTCTCCATCCATATTGTCGGGATGATAGATTTTGATCAGTTCCCGATAACGACGTTTTAAAGCAAGTTCTGTGTGTACTCCGGTGAAGAACTTGTCTCCATCCAATACGACTTCCTCGTCCTCTTCTTCTTGCTGTGCTTCATACGAACGCACACGCTCATAAAAGGCTCTCATCTGTTCCAGCTTTGCTTTGTCTTCTGCCAGACGGATGGTCTCCTCTTCGAGAATTTTCCATTTTGTTTCAAAAAGACGTTTTTCCTGGTATAAGCGTTGCTCTTCCAGTTCCTTTTTGCGTTCAAACTCCCGCTGGTCTTTTTTTAGCTGCTCTCTAAGTTCCTCCAGATGTCTTCGTTCTGCAGCCAATGTCCTTTGCATGACGGATAATTCCATTTCCGGCATACCAAATGATTCTTGGCCCATAAATCTCTCCTTTTCATAACACACCGGCACTTATCTAACTTTCTTTTCGGTAGAAATCGGAAATTTCTTAACCTTTGAAAGTGTCCCCTGTTGTGCCTATACAACATCTCTTCAAGCATAAAATTTTAAGTCATTTCATATAAATTTTATCCTATCCGATGCGCCATTGCAAGGAAATCTTACTTGTAAAAAAACTCATTTTTCCAAAATTTTGCCAACCTATGTTGTTACGAAGAAATCTTATTTATTGAAGAAGCCTTTTTTCTTGCCGGATTTGCCATCTGCCGCACCATTCTGGGTATGGAGAGAATCTCCGGAAAGCTCGTCGAATTTACGAAGTGCTTCTTTTGCGTCGTTGCTAAGACCCGTTGGAACCTGAACAACTAATGTTACATAATGGTTACCACGGATTTCTTTATTTCTAAGGGAAGGTACACCCTTTCCCTTCAAGCGGATACGTGTATCTGTCTGTGTACCCGGTTTTACTTCATATAATACATCTCCATCTACGGTGCTGATCTTGATTTCTCCACCAAGAGCTGCCTGTGCGTAAGAAATTGGAGCTGTAGAATAAATATCCATGTCTTGACGAACAAAAATCGGATGATTGCTAACAAGTACCTGTACAAGCAAATCGCCCTGGGCACCGCCGCGAATACCCGGCTCTCCCTTTCCACGAATACGAACACTCTGTCCGTGATCAATACCTGCAGGAATAGAAACTTCAATACGTTTCTTTCTTGTGATATATCCGCTTCCATGGCAATCGCTACATTTTTCTTTTACAATCTTTCCGCTTCCGTTACAATCCGGACAAGTCTGCACATTCTGCATGGTTCCAAACAAAGACTGCTGGGTATAAACCACACGTCCTTTTCCACCACACTTCGGACAGGTTTCCGGATTGGTACCCGGTTTTGCACCGCTTCCATGACAAGACTCACATGGTTCTTTTACATTTACTTCGATTTCTTTGGTACAGCCAAAAACAGCCTCCTCAAAAGTAATGCGAACGCTGGTCTTTACATTGGCCCCTTGCATCGGACCATTATTATTAGCATAACGGCTTCTGCTGCCACCGCCAAAGAAATCACCGAAAATATCGCCAAAAATATCGCCGAAATCCATACCGGAGAAGTCGAATCCACCACCTCCGTTAGAACCATCAAAGGCAGCATGACCAAATTGGTCATACTGTCTTCTCTTGTCCTCGTCGCTTAATACGGCATAAGCTTCTTGGATTTCTTTGAATTTTTCTTCTGCATCCTTATCATCCGGATGGGTATCCGGATGATACTGCTTTGCTAATTTTCGAAATGCTTTTTTTAATTCATCATTTGTTGCGTTCTTGCTAACACCAAGAACCTCATAATAATCTCTTTTATCAGCCATTTATATTAAACTTCCTTAAAATCAGCATCTACTACATCGTCATCAGCATTGTTTGTCTGAGCACCCTGTCCCATATCTGCTCCGCTCATGTCTGGGCCTGCACCCTGAGCTGCCTGTGCATTTTCATACATCTTAGCAAATACTTTCTGTGCGCTTTCAGTTAATTTTTCTTTTGCTGCCTTTAATTCGCCAACCTGATCTTCTGTCATATCTTCAGCGGTTGGATGTGCTTCTAAGATAGTCTTAACAGCCTGGATATCAGCTTCTACTGCAGACTTGTCAGCAGGATCAAGGTTTGCTCCAACCTGTTCCATAGCCTGTTCTGTCTGGAATACGAAGGAATCTGCATCATTTCTTGTATCGATTGCTTCTTTTCTCTTCTTATCCTGAGCTTCGAACTCAGCAGCTTCTTTGATAGCCTTATCGATATCTTCATCAGACATGTTAGATCCTGATGTGATTGTGATGTGCTGTTCTTTACCTGTTCCAAGATCCTTTGCAGATACATTTACGATACCATTTGCGTCGATATCGAAAGTAACTTCGATCTGAGGTACACCACGACGTGCTGGTGGGATACCATCCAAACGGAACTGTCCTAAGGACTTGTTGTCTCTAGCGAACTGTCTTTCACCCTGTACGATATTGATATCTACAGCGGTCTGATTATCTGCTGCTGTAGAGAAGATCTGGCTCTTCTTTGTAGGAATTGTAGTATTTCTTTCGATCAAACGTGTAGCAACGCCACCCATTGTTTCGATAGAAAGAGAAAGTGGAGTAACATCCAACAAAAGAATGTCGCCGGCACCTTCATCCCCATTTAACTTACCACCCTGAACAGATGCACCGATTGCAACGCATTCATCCGGGTTCAAAGACTTAGAAGGCTCTTTTCCGGTAAGCTGTTTTACCTTTTCCTGTACTGCAGGAATACGTGTAGAACCACCTACTAATAATACCTGTCCCAAATCTGCATTTGTAAGACCTGCATCCTTCATTGCATTCTGAACAGGGATTGCTGTTCTTTCTACCAAGTCATGAGTTAATTCATCAAATTTTGCACGAGTTAAGTTTACATCAAAGTGCTTTGGTCCTTCTGCTGTTGCAGTAATAAAAGGAAGGTTGATATTTGTGGTTGTTGCAGAAGAAAGTTCTTTCTTTGCCTTTTCTGCTGCTTCCTTTAATCTCTGCATTGCCATCTTATCTGTAGAAAGATCTACGCCTTCTGCTTTCTTGAATTCATCTAACATCCATTTTGTAATTGCGTTATCAAAGTCATCACCACCCAAATGTGTATCACCATTTGTAGATAATACTTCAATGACACCATCACCGATTTCGATAATGGAAACGTCGAAGGTACCACCACCTAAGTCGTATACCATAATCTTCTGTTCTTTTTCATTATCCAAACCATAAGCAAGAGCTGCTGCTGTAGGCTCGTTGATAATACGTTTTACTTCAAGACCTGCGATTTTACCAGCATCCTTTGTAGCCTGACGCTGAGCATCATTAAAGTAAGCCGGTACGGTAATAACCGCTTCTGATACAGTTTCTCCTAAATATCCTTCTGCATCTGCTTTTAATTTCTGAAGAATCATAGCAGAAATCTGCTGTGGAGAATATTTCTTTCCATCGATGGTACGGCCATAGTCTGTACCCATATCTCTCTTGATAGAAGCGATGGTCTTTTCTGCATTTGTAACTGCCTGTCTTTTTGCCGGCTCACCAACAAGTCTTTCTCCTGTTTTTGTGAAAGCAACGATAGAAGGAGTTGTACGAGCGCCTTCTGTATTTGCGATAACGGTAGGTTGTCCACCTTCCATAACTGCTACGCAGCTGTTTGTTGTTCCTAAATCAATACCAATGATTTTTCCCATGATTTATTCCTCCTAAGAAATTCTTTCTAATATGCTTTATTATTGAACCACTGCAACCATACTATGACGTACGACTGAATCGCGGTAGGTATAACCTTTTTGTAATTCCTGTGCCACAACTCCGGATTCATATTCATCACTTTCCACCTGCATAACAGCATTGTGAAGTTCCGGGTCAAATTCCTTTCCAAGTGCTTCAATTGGTTTTACACCAATGGCATCCAGCTCAGAAAGCATTGCTTTATAAACCTTATCCATTCCTTCTACAAAAGCATCGTTCTTCTGTTCTTCCGGAACAGCGGCAAGTCCTCTTTCAAAATTATCAATAACCGGTAAGATTTTTTCGATTACACTTTTGGCACCTGTTTCGAACATCTGTAATTTTTCTTTTTCTGAACGCTTACGGAAGTTGTCAAACTCGGCCATCTGACGAAGGGCTTTATCCTTCAATTCAGCGATTTCTTCATCTCTCTTGTCTTTTTTGGGTTTCTTTTTCTTTTTTTCTTTTTTATCCGGTTCTGCCTCTTCTACTACATCTTCAGCAGTTTCTTCTGTTGTCTCTTCCGCAACAGTTTCTTCTACTTGTTCTTCTTGCAGAACTTCTTCTTGCATCTTATCCGTCACTTTCCTTATCCTTTCCTTCTTCTTCCACTTTACGGAATGTTCGATCCAATTGTTTTTTCAGGCTCTTCAAACTATCCATAACCTTTTCGTAATCCATACGTTTTGGTCCGATAATTCCGATGGTACCCTTCACACCTTCGCCAAGTTCATAGGTCGCTGTAACCACGCTACAATCTTTCATGGTCTTGATTGGTGTTTCATTTCCAATGTAAACCTGTATACCGGTACTATTTTCATCTTGTTCCAAACCGTTGGTCATAAAGTTTACCAATTCTTCTTTATTTTCAAAGGTACCAAGAAGTTCGGAAGCTGTTTCCGAATTGGCAAGTTCCGGGTATTTTAAAATATTGGTAGCACCACTGGTGTAAATCTCCAAGTCCTCTTCTTCGCTAATGGCCTCTGCCACTGCATCCAAAATATGACTAATGATATCCGTATGGATTCCTGCCTGTTCCTTCAATAAAGAAATGGTTCCCAAATTGATCTGGTCCAAAGACAAGCCTGTTAAGCTGGTATTCAACAAAATGTTCAATTTCAACAATTGTTCGTTGTCTAACTTTTCTTCCACATCCAACATGTGATTCTTTACCAAGTTGCCCTCTGTAACAATCACTGCCAAGATATGTCTGTCATCCACGTGGGACAACTGAATAAACTTGATTTTCGTGTGATGCATGGTAGGACCGGTAATCATGGTGGTGTAGTTGGTGTTGTTGGCAAGCAACTTTGCAACCTTTTGCAACACCTGATCCATCTTTTCCGCGTTCTGAAACATCAGATCCTTCATTTCTTCGATTTCCTGATCTTTTTCCTTCACCAGATGATCGACATAAAAACGATATCCTTTATCGGAAGGAATACGACCTGCCGAAGTATGAGGCTGAATGATGTAGCCCAGTTCTTCCAAATCCGACATTTCGTTTCGAATGGTTGCGGAACTTAAATTCAAGTCCGAATATTTTGAAATTGTTCTAGAACCAACCGGTTCTCCTGTTTCAAGGTAATTTTTAATGATGGCATTTAATATAATGGTTTTTCTGCTATCTAATTCTTCCATACAGCCCTCCTGGGGTTTAAAAATATGGTCTTGTTACAGGTTTGTTAGCACTCATCATGTTGGAGTGCTAACATCCATGTAACTAAAATAGCACCATCATATTTTTTTGTCAATACGATTTTAGAAATGATTTTAGACTTTTTGTCCCTCTAAGTAAGGGGTAATTATATAAGAAGAATAATTACGATTCTCATCTACGGCAATGACACGCACATTGGCATAACATCTTACACCTTGTTCCACAAAGTCAAAGTGTTCCACCTTGCCCGATTCTTTTGCACGCTCACTAACTTCTAATAGTTGCGGCAACAAACGAGCACTGTCTCTTTGCTGGAACATCTTTTCTCCCGGTGTCACGTCAAAATGCAACCCTCTCATTAATTGCAGGCAACTTTCCGTCAACGCCAAATAATAAAGTTCTCCGTCACGATTTTCAAACATCGCCACCGGCAAACGGTTGGCAGCCACTTCTTCATATCCGTTCTTTCCATTGGAAACCGGATTGATCAGATTTACAGAAGAAACTTTCTCGTAGTAGTTGAAATTTAAATAATTTTCAATCGGAATTACTTCATTTAAAATGCGTTCAATGGCGCCCTCTAAGGTCTGCGGTTTTCCAAACAGAAATCCCTGGGCCTTTTCGCATCCGATGGAGCAAAGGAAAGCAAACTGCTCTTCTGTCTCCACGCCCTCTGCCAAGGTAGGCAGTTTCAGCTGCTTGGCCATATCCACCATGGAAGCCAAAATGGTCTTAGACGTCTCACTAAAGTCGCGCAAAAACTTCATATCAAATTTAATCATATCGAAATGATAATCCTTCAATACATTTAAGGAAGAATAACCACTTCCGAAGTCATCCAACCAAATCTGATAGCCCGCATTCTGGAATTTAAAGATTTCCTTGCGAATCAATTCCGGTTCTTCCACCAAGAAAGACTCGGTGATTTCCAAATAAATCAAATTCTTTGGAATATGGTATTTTTCTACTGTATTTTCTACATAATCATAGACAGAAAACAATTCAAAATCCAAACGGGACAAGTTGATGGAAATCGGAGATACCTGCATCCCCGCATCCAAACCCACGCGTATATTTTTACAAACATCCTGAATAATGAAACGATCCAGGTAATCAATCAAACGATTCTTTTCCAAAATCGGCACAAAATCAGCCGGAGACAAAAATCCATATTGGGGATCCTGCCATCTGGCCAAAGCCTCTGCCGAGCAAAGCTCTCTGGTAATGGTACGCACCACCGGATGGAAATACGTCCGAATATGTCCCTTATTGATTGCATCCACAATGTGTCCGATAATGTACTCTTCTTTTTTTGCTTTCTCCGCCAGCTGTTCATCAAAGTAGCAAAGACTCTCGCCACTCTTTCGCACCTGATCACAGGCAAACTTGGCATGATTCAACATCGCCTGATGATTCAATTCCGTGCCGTCCAATTGATACACACCTACGCGCACGCGAATGGTGGCATCCTTCACCGCATATTGAATCTTCAGATTCAACTTGTTGATCTTGTCTCGCAAATCCACGTCTTCTGTAAATCCCGCAAAATGGTCCGCCGAAATACGTGTAAACAGATTTCCCGGGAAAATTACCTGCAAGTAACGTGCCAAAATGCGAAGGATACGATCTCCTTCCGCAAAGGAATACTTCGTATTATAGTGCTTAAAATTATCTATATCTATATACAACAGCACACGGTTCAAACGGAAAATTTCTTGTTTTTTCAACATCTTCGAGAACCGATCGGAAAATACGTCCGAACGAATCAAGCCGGTCAAACGGTCGATACCATACTCTTCCTGCTCTTCTTCCACGTTCTTTTCCATACCGTTTTCATAAGCACAAACCTTTATATTCAGCTGGTCCTTGGCACTGTAAAGAGCCATATCCGCTCTGGTATAAACATCATCGAAGTTGTGATCCGTTGGTTCTACAAAAGTCACGCCCACGGAAGCCTCAATGGAATTCAACGGTCCAATGGCTGTGTGATTCAACTTATCTACAAAAGCCTCCACCTTTGCTAAGGCAATATTTTTATCCCCGGCATTGGTTAAAAACAATAAGAATTCATCTCCACCCAAACGACCCACACAGTTCCCTAATTCCACTGTGCCTTTCTTTAAATCCTTGTTCCAAGCATTGTACACTTCTTTTTCTTTTTCCGGGTCTGAAAAGCACTCTCGCAAAGTAAGACCTGTGGCGCGAATGGCATCATCTCCAAACTGATGACCATAGGTATCGTTAATGGCTTTAAAATGATCTAAGTCAATAATGCAAAAGGCCGTTGTGCCGTCGGCCTTCTTGATCATACCTTCCAAAAACGCAATAAACGCATCTCGCGTCAAGACGGTAGACAAACTGTCTATAATCATCTTTTCTTCTAACTCTTTTTGGATTTCTTCGTAACTTCTCTTTTGCAGAATTTCACCGATGCGGTTACGGGTCACCAAATACTGAATCACCAGCGTCATACTCCAAAACAGCGCTTCCCCAATGGACCGATGAAATACATAGTCCGGTCCAAAAACAGGCGTAAAAAGCACGATATTAGAAATGACGATTCCTGCGACCAAAATATAAAGTGGAGTTGCATAATGAATAATTAAAAAACTGGAAACCACCACTACGGATGGAACCACAAAGAATACCACTCTCGGCTCATCCATGGCAAAAGGAATCGATGCCACATAGCCCAGAATCGCATAAATATAGAAACAATACGCAGAGGTTTTTTTCAAAAACCGCTTAAATATTGTAAAAAATGCTGCCGCTATGGCTAAAAATAAAAACAAACTACTCCAAATCTCTATCCCAACTCCATCCGTGAGATTGTGATAAATCAAAGTAGCCAAAGCAATAATCACGCCAAAATAAGTCCAGCCTCGGATATAAAAATAATCCAAATTTTGAATTTCGTTTTGGCAGCTATCATATTGCTCTTTTGTATATCCATAATAATGGAAGTTTAATACTTGCTTCATGAAATCCATTCTCCTGCAATCATACTGCTTTCATTATATCACCTTTTTTTATACCACATTTCAAATTTAATCTAAAAATTTTGAAAAAACATAGTTACTTACATCAATGCCGGATTCGGTCAAGAAAACACGTCCGTCTTTCTCCTCCAGCAAGCCCTGTTTTTTCAAATCCAGCAACTCTTTTCCATAAACCTGCTGAATATCAAAATGAAATGCATCAAAAAAATCTCCCCGCGATACACCTTCCATCATTCGAAGCCCCAGGAACATAAATTCTTCCATCTGCTCTCTTTGCGTCAATTGCTGTGGCTCTCGTTCATACACTCCTTCGAGATAATTTTCCATATTTGTTGTATTTTGAAACCGCTTTTCTTCCAATAAAGAAGCTGCCCCAAGGCCAAGGCCCAGATAGGGTTTGCGAATCCAATATCCTATGTTGTGCTGACATTCTTTTCCCGGCTTTGCGTAATTGGAAATCTCATAATGATGATATCCAAAGGACTGCAACAGTTCCTCTGTCATATGATACATTTCCCGTTCCGTTTCTTCTGTAGGCAACAAAAGGGGATCTTCTCCTTTTTCCCGACGTTCTTCGTCATCCCCGTAGATTTCAAAGAACGGGGTCCCTTCTTCCACAATCAGCCCATAAGCGGAAATGTGCTCCGGATGCAACCGAATGATTTGCTTCAACGTTTTTTCAAAGTCCTTGGTACTTTGTCCCGGCAAGCCGCTCATCAAGTCCACATTGACATTTTGAAACCCAATGCGACGCACCAACTCATAATTTTTCAAAAAGTCCCCATAACTATGAATACGTCCCAGCAATTTCAATTCATCCTCTACCGCGGATTGCAAACCAAAACTCATGCGATTGAAGCCCATAGTCGCGTATGCCTTGACCTTTTCCTCATTTAAAGTTCCGGGATTACATTCTATGGAAAGTTCCGCATTTTGGGCAAAAGAAAAGGCCTCGTAAAGGGTATCCATTACTTCAGCCATTGCTTTTATAGGAAAAACAGAAGGCGTGCCTCCCCCAATAAAAAGGGAGGACACCTGCGCGTCTTTGCATATTGCAGCCTGCTGTCTGATTTCCGCACAAAGGGCTTTTCCGTAAAGAAGCATATCCTCTTCTTTTCCCGGACCGGACAAAAAATCACAATATGCACATTTCTTTACGCAATAAGGAATATGCAAATACAATTCCAACTCTTTTCCCACGTTTTCACCTACTATTCTTCGTCAAGTTTCAACACGCTCATAAACGCTTCCTGTGGAATTTCCACATTTCCTACCTGACGCATACGTTTTTTACCTTCTTTTTGTTTCTCTAACAATTTCTTCTTTCGAGAAATATCACCACCGTAGCACTTCGCCAAGACATCCTTACGCATAGCTCTAACCGTTTCTCTGGCAATAACTTTGCTACCTACTGCCGCCTGAATCGGGATTTCAAACAAGTGTCTCGGAATCTCTTCCTTCAACTTTTCACACATTTTTCTACCACGTTCGTAAGCAGTTCCTGCGAAAACGATAAAGGACAAAGCATCCACGGTTTCTCGATTGATCAAAATATCTAATTTCACCAAATCAGACTTTGCATAACCCTTCATTTCATAATCGAAGGATGCATAACCTCTGGAACGAGACTTCAAGGCATCAAAGAAATCATAAATAATTTCATTCAATGGCATATCATACTTAATCAACGCTCTGGTCTCTTCCAAATATTCAATACTTTGGTAAATACCACGTCTTTCCTGACACAAATCCATAATCGGACCGATAAACTCACTGGTCACCATGATTTCTGCAGAAACCATCGGCTCTTCCATATATTCAATTTCCGATGGATCCGGCATATTAGACGGATTGGTAAGTTCAATCATGGTGCCATCCGTCTTATGAATATGATACACAACCGATGGTGCTGTGGTAACCAAATCCAAATTGTATTCTCTTTCCAAACGTTCCTGAATAATTTCCAAATGCAAAAGTCCCAAGAATCCGCAACGGAATCCAAAACCAAGGGCAATGGATGTCTCCGGTTCGAACTGCAATGCAGCATCGTTCAACTGCAATTTTTCCAAGGCATCACGCAAATCCGGATATTTGGCACCGTCTGCCGGATAAACACCACAGAACACCATAGGATTTACTTTTTTATAACCCGGCAATGGCTCTTTGCAAGGATTGTTGGCTTCCGTAATGGTATCACCCACACGCGTATCCTTTACATTTTTCAAACTAGCAGTAATGTAACCAACCATACCTGCAGACAACTCATCGCAAGGGATAAACTGGCCTGCACCAAAGTAGCCCACTTCTACGACGTCAACCACTGCACCGGTGGCCATCATCTTAATCTTGCTTCCCACCTTTACTTTTCCGTTTTTCACACGGCAGAAAACAATCACACCCTTGTATGCATCGTATTTTGAATCAAAAATCAAAGCCTGCAATGGAGCATCCTCATCTCCGGTAGGTGCCGGCAATTTTTCTACAATTGCTTCCAAAACCTGGTCCACATTCAAACCGGTCTTTGCAGAAATCAATGGTGCATCCTCTGCAACAATGCCGATTACATCTTCAATTTCCTGAATCACGCGTTCCGGCTCCGCACTTGGCAAATCGACTTTATTAATAACCGGAATCACTTCCAAGTCATGATCCAATGCCAAATACACATTGGCCAAAGTCTGCGCTTCCACACCCTGTGCAGCGTCAACAACCAGCACCGCACCATCACAAGCAGCCAAGGATCTGGATACTTCATAAGTGAAATCCACGTGTCCCGGAGTGTCAATCAAGTTAAACACATATTCCTCTCCGTTTTTTGCTTTATATATGGTACGAACTGCCTGAGACTTAATGGTAATTCCACGTTCTCTTTCCAGATCCATATTGTCCAAAACCTGCTCCTGCATTTCACGTTCTGTCAAAAGCCCGGTTCCCTGAATAATACGGTCTGCCAAAGTGGATTTTCCATGATCTATATGTGCAATAATACAAAAATTTCGAATTTTACTCTGGTCAACTGCCATTTTTCTTCCTCCAAACAACTTATCCGTTCCATTATAAAGCAGAAAATGCCACTCTTCAATAAATTTCTTCCCAAGAATTATTGACATTAGCCAAATAGTGGTCTAATATAATCTAGTATGTTTACATTAGAACGTCCGTGTCCGGCTTTAATGTACACACATGAATGAATTCAAATAAATTGGAGGTGTACGGAATTGGCAAACATTAAATCTGCAAAGAAGAGAATCCTTGTTGCTGAGAAGAAGGCTGCTAGAAACAAATCTATCAAGTCTGCAGTTAAGACTTCTATCAAGAAAGTTGACGCAGCTATCGCAGCAAACGATAAGGCCGCTGCAGAAGCAGCTTTAAAAGAAGCAATCGGTAAGATTAGCTCTGCTGCTAACAAGGGTATTTATCATAAGAATACAGCTGCCAGAAAGGTATCTCGTTTAACACTTGCTGTTAACAAGATGGCTTAAGAAAAAGTAGCAAAACAAAAATCACCAGCACCGTCAGCTGGTGATTTTTTTATGTTTAAAATGTAATGTAAAATTTACTTTGTACTGAATTTTCTCAAATACAATTCAACCGCAGTTCTTTCGTCCAAAATTCCTTTTTTGAAATTTTCTTCCGCCTGCACTCCATCGGCCACTGCTTCTTTTAATCGGTCCATCGAAAACTGCATCGCCTGATTCAAATTCTTCCGCACCAACCATTCTTGTTGCTTGGTCTTTTCTGCAATCGCACGAATATCATATCCTTGCTCTCTCATATCCTTAACCAATAACAATTGATGGAATTGGCGAATAATCAAATACAAAATGCGATAGGGTGACTCTTTTTGCTCCAACAATTCATAATAAAGCTGAAACGCCTTTTCCTGTTGTCCTTGTGAAAATGCATTTACCATCTCGAAAATATTATCAGTCAAAGGATTTGTAACAATTGCTTCAATTTCTTTTTTTCCAATGACTTCTTTCTCCGCAGTATAGGACAACAATTTTTCCAACTCATTATTGATAAATTCCATATCATTGCCTACGCGGGACAAAAACAACTGCAAATCATCACGGGTAATTTTTTTCTTTTCCTTAGAGATACGTCCAAGCACCCATTTTTCAATGGTCGCTGCATTTTCTCTTCCATACTCAATTGCAGCTCCGTTTTTTGCCACTGCCTTATAAAGCTTGTTACGCTTATCAACCTCATCCTCCACAAACAAAAGGCAAGTCGTCTCCGGCACCTTGGCCATATAAGTCGCCAACTCCTCCGGTGCACTCTTCGCAAAAAAGCCGCTATTTTCCATCAAAATCACACGGTAATCCGCCAAAAACGGCATCGTCTCCGCCATATCCAGCACTTCACCCACTGGGATATTCTTCCCTTGATAAGAAGAGAAATTCATAGTATCCCCATCCTGAATCAAGTGCTTCAAGAGCTTCGCCTTTTGCTGGCGCTTCAAGTAAGCCTCTTCCCCGTATAACAAATAACAATTTTTAATTTTATTCTCTTTAATATCTTCTGAAATCTGTGTATTCATCCTTGCTATGATACCATAACTCTTCGTAATTGAAAAGGAATGGGGTAGGCGATTACTAACCGGCGGCGCTGCTTCTCGGCGGCGCTGCTTCTCGGCGGGCTGGCTAAGAGATTTGTCTTACTCACCATTTTTCTTCGCTTTTTCCTGTCCACCCGGCCTATCCACGTTCCTCACTGGCTAAGAGATTTCTCTTACTCATCATTTTTCTTCGCTTTTTCCTACCAGGCGAACTGAATATAGACAAATTTCATTCCGCATATCCCAATTTTATTTTCAATTCCTCTATCAATTGTTGAATCGCTTTTGTATTCATCGAATACCTTGATGTTTCAAAAGTCCAAATCAAATCTCTATATTGGCATAGACCATATAATTCATATTTTTTCATTTTCGAAAAAGCTTTATTACCATATCCAACAGAATCCATCATGCCAAAATGTTCCCAATATATTTCTTTTCTATTCCGCAAATTAAATAACGTAAAATCCGGATGAAAAGTATCTCCTCCTAAGCACAACGGTTTTTCGTATAAAAAGGGTAGTTCCATTTCATCCAACATATCAGCAATAATTTTTTCTGACTTCGAACGAACTCGTAATCCCTTTCTTGAATAATACTCTGGCGCATCCTCATAAAACTCCACACCTGTATATTCTTGATTTAACCAGTCCCGAAGCACTTCATCAACCGGCACATACGGCATCGTTATCAAATCCCTTTTGTATGGGTAGAGCATATCTCTAGTTGTTATAAAACAATTGTCTATCCAGTCATCCTCCAACGCATCTAAAGTTTCAAGAATAGATTTAATATTTGAAATCAATTTTTCATCATATTCTATTTGCGCAAGAAACCTTGCCTTATCACGATCTTTCTTTTTTATATACACCCCCGTCTTTTCATCTCTTTGCGTTCTCATAAAATATTGATAGTTCTTCCCATGCTTTATAACCCTTAGTTTTGCGCCATTTGGAACTTTACTTTTTAATAATTTCAATTCTTTTTGTGTTTTAAGCATTACTTGTTCAAAATAATATTTTTCTTTTCTTATCATTGTTGATGTCATCATATTTCTTATTCCTCCTAATCTAATTTTTGTCATGTAATATGCAAATCTCCTACTCTCGCATTTCACCTTCCCTAACCAATCACCTCCATCCTTTCCCACCGGCTAAGAGAATTGTCTTACTCATCATTTTTCTTCGCCTTTCCCTACCAGGCCAACGTGCAACCTTCCTCTGCTGGCTAAAAGATTTCTCTTACTCATCATTTTTCTTCGCTTTTTCCTGTCCACCCGGCCTATCCACATTCCCCGCTGGCTAAGAGTTTTCTCTTACTCACCATTTTTCTTCGCCTTTTCCTACCAGGCCGACCTGCAACCTTCCTCTGCTGGCTAAGAGAATTGTCTTACTCATCATTTTTCTTCGCTTTTATCTGCTCACCCGGCCTATCCACATTCCCCGCTGGCTAAGAGATTTGTTCTACTCATCATTTTTCTTCGCTTTTTCCTGTCCACCCAGCCTATCCACATTCCCCGCTGGCTAAGAGATTTGTCTTACTCACCATTTTTCTTCGCCTTTCCCTGCCCACCCAGCCTGATTTTTCCTCCAACGGCTAAGGAAATTGTCCTACTCACCATTTTTCTTCGCTTTTTCCTGTCCACCCGGCCTATCCACATTCCCCGCTGGCTAAGAGATTTGTCTTACTCACCATTTTTCTTCGCTTTTCCCTACCCACCCAGCCTGATTTCTCCTCCACCGGCTAAGATAATTGTCTTACTCACCATTTTTCTTCGCCTTTCTCTGCTCACCCGGCCTATCCACGTCCCTGCTGGCTAAGAGATTTGTCTTACTCATCACAAAACACCTCCACCCTCAACTTTCCGTGCCTCCACTTTACTGTGATTTCTCCGGTATCCTTGGTACAGATCCAATAGCTTTGCGCGTCCTCCAGACGCGCAAGCGCATCTGCCCCTGGGTGTCCATAAGAATTCTTTTCTGCACATGAGATTATGGCGAGTTCCGATTGAATGGCCTGCAAGAAGACAGTGGAATTGGAATAATCCGAGCCATGGTGGCAGACTTTCAGTACGTCCACATCGGTCACCAATTGCTGTTCCACTAGGTAGGCCTCTTCTTCCGAAGAGATATCCCCGGTAAACAAAAACTTCCATTGCTTGTGTGTAAGCACAAACACTAGAGAACTTCCATTTCGCTCCGTCGCCACATAGGTGTCATCCGGAAATAATATGTGAATTTCTGTATCTCCAAAATTCAAATCATCACCGGCATCCACATACGCTACCTTCACTCCATAACGCTTCATGGTTTGCAAAAAGGACTCATACGCCTCATCACGGTAAATATGTTTTGGCAATACCACAACTTCCACATAAAGTCCCTGATCCAAACAATCCAAAAAACCACTATAATGATCCGCATCCAAATGCGTGATAAACCAATACTCCACTTTTCCATAGCCTTTGGATTTCAAAAATGGCATAATGACATATTTCCCCAAAGATGATTCACTGGTGGAACCACCGTCTATAAAAGCACATTGTCCATTTCCCAATGCCACGAAAATACCGTCGCCTTGTCCCACATCCAAAAAGTCCACTTCAAAGGATGTTCCAAAGGTTGTACCTAAAACAGGCACAAATGAAGGAATCTTTTTCCCAAATAAAAAAATTACAAGGAGTAACCCCAGCGCCACCTGCAACCCCCGCACACAAGAACGCTTCACACCCCTTCGTTCTCTCTTGCAGTAAAAGGTGCAAAACAACAACGTATAAAACACCAGCACCAACAAACCGTTGGGTTGCCCTATCACATAGGAACTCCAGGATTTCTCTGCCACAAAGGAAAAAACATGATGATAAAAAGACAAAAATACATGCAAAACGGGAAAACACACCATAGGAAGAATGCGTAAACTCCCTAAAAACCCCAAGAGTAAAACCCCCGGCAACAAGGGAATCAAACACAAATTCAAAAAATACGCCGGTAAGGGAATGGCAAACGAATAGTATGCCGTTATTGGAATGCAGACTATCTGCAAAAACAGTGGAAATAGAAAACGGTTCCATTTTCTTCTTTTTTTCTTGGAGAATAAAATGGCAAATACCGTTAAAACAAAACTGTATTGAAAACCGGTATGATACGCCAAAAATGGATTACTTACCAAAAGGCAAAAAGCCGCTAGTAACGTGGCAGTCATCGGATCCAAAGATTTTTTCAACCAAAAGCAGCTCATCGCTAAAACAAATAGAAATATGGCGCGATAGGAAGATGGAGAAAAGCCCACCATTTTTCCATACAGCAACACGAAGCCCAAAGCAATTCCTTTGGCTACGCCCATAGAGAGCGGTGTTCTGCGAAGAAGCCGATACAGCCCGTAACCCAGCACCCCAATGTGTAAGCCGGAAATAGCCAGAATATGACTGACTCCCACCTCTTGATAAAGAGATTTTATTTCTGTATCCAAGCCGCTTTTGCTCCCAAGCAGCATAGCTGAAAGCACGCCACTTTCTTCCTCCGGCAAATAAGCTTGGATAACTTCTTCCATTCGCGCTTTTTGCGCCTCCAAAAAGTTAGTGAAAATAGAGCCCCCAGACTCCACTGCCAGTACCTGAGAACCATAGAAACAATAATCGATTTTCAGACTCTGATAGTACTTTTTCAAGGAAAACTCCCCTTCATTTGTGGCATCCGGAAAGAAAGCAACTTCCCCGGAGACCTGAAGCCAATCTCCTACTGTTCCCACATCTTCGTCTAAATATACTTGCACATCATTCGTAAAGAAAATCTGATCTTGATATATCCCACTCGCAGAAGCTAAAACACTTTGTTCTTCACTCACAGACGTGAAATTAGAATTTCCTTGCTCCACCTGCGCCTGGGTCAGCACATAGACAAAGTGTTGGTTTTTCTCTTCTTTTTTTGTGATAATCCCCTGCAATACTGCCGTATCTTCTTGCAGCAAAGCCAAGGATTGTTGTCGAAATTGGATTTCGCGGAAGGTGATAATCCCTCCAAATAGAAAAAATAAGAAACTAATAAAAATAAGAATTCTTTTTCTTTGTGAAAAAAATAGAAATAACAGAAAAAACAAAAGAAATAGAAGAACTGCTGTGTACTCGGAAAGCACACAGCAGATTCCACTCAAGAACGCCACAAAGAAAAATAGAAAGGTACCTCTATAATTCAGTGTCGCCCACCTCCTCTGTTCCAATGACGGTTTCCTCCAGGTAGGACAAATCCTGTTCATATAAAGTAGACAAGGAACACTTGCTACGATAGTACCCACTGTTGTCACCGTTGATGGAAATTTGGACTTTTTCAATGCCGTCCAATTCCAAGAGGGAATTCACAATGGAATAAATAACAATTTCTTCTTGAATTTCATAATTTTGATTGCGGAATCCATCTCCAAAGTTGACGTAGCAAACGCCATCTACCGCTGAGACGCTCAAGATGGTGGTTCCTTCCGGAATGGTGGATAAGGCGCCCTCTGTTTCCGGACCCTCGATCAATTCCTCCACGATCAATTTTTCCATGGAGACGTTACTGCTGTAATGCACATCTCGCAATTCTTTTACCAATGCATTGCCTTCTGCATTCGCAAAATACAAGGTCAAGGTCGTTTCCTGAATACTGTTAATCTGTTCTCCCGGATTTTGCACAAAGCTGTCTGCGGTCATGGCGCCGACTTCCTCGCCATTGGCGTCCTTTAAGGCAATGCCATCAATGTAAATATAAATACGGTTTACATCCGGCACCTGAATCAACGTCTCTACTACAGCTGCTCTACACAGCACCTCTGTCATAGAATCCATTTTGCTGTATCCGGAATCAAAATTTAAAGTCAAACTTCCCTTTTCACTTAGGGAATATTCTTCCACGGTAGTGTCAGAAGGAATGGCTTTTCGATATTCCACGTCCTCGGTGTCCGTGGTAAGTACATCCAAAAATTCTTCAATCATTTCATCGGTTTCTGTACTTTCAATGGAAACGCTGCGTTCTACTAAGCTCAATCCATCCTTCGATATATAATAGGCCTTGTAATTTCCTTCCTCCGTCTGGGTCTCCCCACATCCTGTGAAAATCCCCATAAATAACAGGAAGCACGCCCATAAAAGAGCCCCTCTTTTCTTTCTCTTCATAGAAGCCTCCTAAGCAATGTAATTAATTGGAATACGCACTGTAAAAGTGGTTCCCTCGCCATCCGCACTATGTACGCGAATCGCACCACGATGCATCAAAATCGCACTTCTGGTAATCGCCAATCCCAAACCGGTTCCACCGATTTCTCTGGAGTGGGATTTATCTACACGATAAAAACGTTCGTAAATATGTTCCTGAGAATCCTCCGGAATACCGATTCCGGAATCTTCTACCTTCACATAGAAAAACTGATAATCCGCATTTAAGGATACATGTACCCAGCCGCCTTCCGGCTTGTTGTACTTGATTCCGTTTTCCACCAAATTGGTAATTGCCAACGTAAATTTCACTTCGTCGATTTCGGCAACTACCGGACGGAAACTTTCCAAAACCAAATCCACATTTTGTTTTTCCGCCAATGGTTTCAAACGTTTTAAAATCAATTCCAGCAACTCATTGATATTTACTGAAGAAATATTCAAATCTGCTGCTGTCTTATCCATTTTTACAAGGGACAACAAATCACTGATGATTTTATTTTCACGATCGATTTCTTCCCCAATGTCTGACATAAATTCTTTGTATAACTCAATAGGCACATTTTCCTGTCCATTCAAAGAATCCGCCAACACCTTCATGGAGGCCAATGGCGTCTTTAATTCATGGGACACATTGGAAACAAATTCCTGTCTGGAATCATTGAGCACCTTCATGGAAGCCGTCATGTCATTGATTTTATCTGCTACCACATGTAACTCTGTATAACCATGAAACTCCATTTTTTCATCATCAAACCCATTATGTAATCGTTGAATAGACTCTGCCATCTTTCGCAACGGCGCCGTCAAACGGAAGGACAACACCAATGCAAACACCACAATCAAAAGGCTTAACGCCACAGAAATAATGGTGGCATTTTGGCTCAATACCTGATAGTTTAAAACGTCACTATCCGTGGAAACGCTGACCAGCATGACCCCGATGATTTCTGAAGTTTCTCCCTGGGTGGTAAGAGGAATCGACAATTCAATATACCGGTTCTCCGAATCGTAGTTATTGACATCCTGTCCCTGGAAGCTTTTCATGACTTCTTCAGAAATAATGGTTTTATAGGTGTCCAAGTTGTAAGTATCCAACACAATTTCATAATTGGTATCTACCAAAAGTACACGACCATCATAAATGGTAGTAAACTGTGTCAACTCCGCTTGTATCACCGCATTTTCCGTATTATGAATAAAATCCTCTGATACGATGGTATTTGCCAGAATCTTGGCTTGATTTAAAATCTCTATGGTTTTTACATCCACAGATCTTTTCTCATATACAGTTAGCAAACTAAACTGCAAAATCAGAATTGGGAGAATCCCCACTAAAATAAAAATAACAAGGAGCCTCATATTGAGGCTCTTAAATACATCACGTAATTTGTTTAACATAACCTATCCCTTGTAGAAATAACCCACACCCCATTTGGTATGTACATATTTTGGTTCGCTTGGATTTGCTTCCACTTTTTCACGCAAACGGCGGACATGTACGTCCACAGTACGCACGTCACCCGGATAATCAAAACCCCAAACCATATTTAATAAATTTTCACGGCTGTAAACCTTGTTTGGATTTGTCACAAGAAGCTCCAACAAATCAAACTCCTTGGCTGTCAAATTCACTTCTCGATCCAAAATAAACAAACGTCTGCCGTCTAAATCCAGTTTTAAATCGCCGTTTTCCAAATAACGACTCTGGTCTTTCTTGCCATTGTCTTTGGAAGTACGACGCATAATCGCCTTAATTCTGGCTTTTACTTCCAAGATATTGAAAGGTTTTGTAATATAGTCATCTGCCCCATATTCCAAACCTAAAATTTTATCCATGTCGTCGCCCTTTGCGGTCAACATGACAATTGGCATATCTGAAAATTCACGAATACGCTGACAAACTTCAAATCCGTCCATTTTTGGAAGCATGATATCCAACAAAATCATATCATAGGCAGTTTCCTGCGCCATTTTCAGAGCTTCCTCTCCGTCAAAGGCACAATCCACTTCCATGCCATCCTGTTCCAAACTGAAACGAATTCCCTTTACTATTAACTTTTCATCATCAACGACAAGAACTTTCTTTGCCATTTCTTTACCTCAACTTTTTATACTTTTATGTAGTCCTTGATTTGCTGAAAGGTGCCGTCTTTGATCCCATCGATCTGCATGACCTCTTCGATACTGGAAAACCCACCATTTCTCTCTCGATAATCAATAATCAATTTGGCCTTTGCTTCTCCAATGCCCGGCAAAGTCATAAGTAGCGTAGCATCCGCGGTATTCAAGTTGATCCGTCCATCGGATTCCGTACCGGTCTCTTCTGAGATCTCAGGTATGGTCACCATCAATCCATCCGATACCTTTTCTGCCAAATTCACCGCCGAACGATCCGCTGTATAGGAAAAACCACCTGCTAATTCCAGCACCGTAGCGATTCTTTCTCCCGCTGACACTTGATAGACACCGGGATTGATTACTGCACCGCAAATATAGACATAGCAATCCTTGTTTTCCTGTATATAAGCCAAATCTTCTGTGTTTTCCACCAAAGACTCTCCCGTGAGAATCACACGTTCCTGTCCGCACCCCACGGCCAACAAGGAAAAAAACAAGATTGAAAACAATTTTAAATTTTTCATTTATACTCCTTTCATTTCTGAAAGGAGTCCCAAAGCCTGCTAGGGTTATTTTACAAAACTTCCCTATTTATTACAACATTTTTTCAGAAAGAATCCCTTTGTAACAATTACAAACTTTCTTCGCCCCAAGCAGTGATAAAGTCACTACCCAATTCCTTTAAATACAAGGTGCGATCCAAAGCAATCGGCAAAGAAAAAGAATTCTCATACACTGTGGAAACTTCACTTTCCTCTGTCACCGGATAAACCGAAGCCGTATCCGTCAAGTCCTCCTGATGGTCATAAACATACTGTAAGAAATCACCGATTTTTCCTTGTTTTCCAAAAGGATTTTCTACCAAAAGCCCGGTAATGGAAGGCATGGTAGCTGCCAATTCCTCTGTCAGGGAAAAGTCTGTACAGACGGTATAAGCCTCCGGCAAATTCTGCAAATCCTTGGTGCTAATCAGCGCAGAGGCAATCTCCTCTGCTTCCACATGCTGCCATACTTCTTCATAGGTCATGGTATTTTCCATGGTTAACACTTCAGACAAACCGGACACATAAGCATACTTTTCAGCCAAAAGTGCCTCCTCTACCGTTTCCTGTAAAAAACCATCTTCCTCTGTAAACGTATAGCAATCCCCTACAAATACCAGATCATAATATTCATCGGAAATGGCCCACTCAAACAAGTTGCTGACATCACGTTCCAAATCATTTTCAGAAGCGTAATCCAACACGCTTTGCAACGAGGTAGGCTGTTCCGGGAATTCTCCCTCCAGATATACATAGACTACCGTTTCGTAGCCCACCGGCCACGCGTAGACCGCATCCTCATAAGTTGCTGCATCTGCTGCCACTGCATAGGCATCGGACAAATCCACCTGCTCCTGCTTTTTCGCAATTCCCATATAAATGGCTTCTTCCAAGGCATCATTCTGCATATAATACGCATCCGGCACCGCAGTTCCTTCCAAAGAGGCCTGATAAATATGCTCTAAGTAAGAAATGCTATCCATGTACTTCACATCCACAGCCACGCCGGTTTCTCCATAATAATCTAAGGCCATATCATAGAAAAACTCCTGCATAGAGGAGTCACTGTAGCAAAACAAATACTCTTTCTTTGTTTTTTCATATTCACTTGCCAAGGCTTCCTCATCCGTCTGTTCCTTGCTGGTGACAAACGGGTGATTCACCCCTTGGTATAAAATCACAAGAATCAGTAACGATAAAATCGCTACTGATCCCGTTTTCTTTCCATCTATTTTCATAAACTTCCTTTAAAACTCTCTAATCTCTAATATTTAAATATCCTTTTTGAATTTTACTTCCTATGATATTTAAAAACTAGCCGAGAAAACTGTCAAGTACTTTTGTCAATTTTTCCACCATTTCATCCACATGTTTCTTTTCAATCACAAGGGGTGGAACCATACGAACCACATCGGATCCTGCGGAAATAATAACCAGTTTTTCTTCCAGGGCTTTCTTGGTAATTTCTCCTACCGGTACTGTCACCTGCAACCCTTGAATCAAACCAACACCTCTGCGTTCTTTTATGAAATCATATTTTTCAACAAGTTTGTTTAACGCTTCTTCAAAATAAGGTGCAATTTCTTTCACATGTTCTACAACCTGCAAGCGTTCGTATTCATGGAATACTGCTGCCACCGCACTACATACAAAAGGATTTCCTCCATAAGTCGTGCCGTGATCTCCCGGTTCCAAAGAATACTCTGCTACTGCTTCCGTCATCAAAAAAGCACCAACAGGCGTTCCGCATCCAAGTGCTTTTGCCACCGTCATAATATCCGGTTTTACATCATAGCCTTGCCATGCAAACATATTTCCGGTACGGCCCATACCGCACTGGATTTCATCACAAATCAAAAGGATATCCTTTTCTTCGCAAAGAGCTTTCACACCCTGCAAGAATTCCGGTGTTGCCGGATAAATACCGCCTTCTCCTTGTACGGTTTCCATGATAATGGCACAGGTATTTTCATTCACCTGATTTTTAACGCTTTCCAAATCATTAAAATTGGCAAATTTCACTCCGCCGATCAATGGTTCAAAAGGCTCTCTATAGTGGGCATTTCCTGTTACAGAAAGTGCTCCCATACTTCTTCCGTGGAAAGAATGCTCCATGGCAATAATCTCTCCACCTTTTTTTCCGTACTTCTTGAAAGCATATTTTCTAGCAGCCTTCAACGCACCTTCAATGGCTTCCGTACCACTATTGGTAAAAAATACACGGTCCATACCGGAGGCCGCAAGAACTTTTTCCGAAGCCTCGAGAACCGGCACGTTGTAGTATAAATTTGAGGTATGTAAAATCTTATCTACCTGATTTTTTAATGTTTCTTTGTAATATTCATTGCTGTAGCCCAAGGAACAAACTGCAATTCCAGCCGTAAAATCCAAGTAGCGCTCTCCCGTGGTGTCCACCAAATAAACATCTTCTCCGTGATCAAAAATCACCGGAAAACGATTGTAAGTATGTAATAAATTGTCCTCTACCTGAGAAATAAAATTAAGCTTCTCCATGATAGTAATGTTCCTCCTTGTCTCCTATAATTGCAGTCCCAATTCCTTTGTTGGTAAAGATTTCCAGCAACAAGCAATGTGCGATTCTACCATCCAAAATATGAACTCTGGAAACACCTTCCTGAATGGCATCGATGCAATTCTGCAATTTTGGAAGCATACCACCACCAATAAAACCATCGGTGATTAAGTCTCTTGCTTCCTGCACCTTCAACTCGGAAATCAAGGTACTCTTGTCTTCCGGGTCTTTGTATACGCCTTCAATATCTGTTAAGAAAGCCAATTTTTCAGCTTCCATCGCTTTTGCAATGGCACAAGCTGCATCATCTGCATTGATATTGTAAGACTGATAGGCCTCATCCATACCGATTGGGCAAACAATTGGCAAGAAATCTTTTTCCAATAAATCATACAAAATCTTTGGATTTACTTCGGTAATATTTCCTACGAATCCAATGTCCTGTCCATCGGATAACTTCTTTTCCACTTTTAATAAGCCACCATCTTTTCCGCTGATTCCAATGGCATTTACCCCAAGTTCCTGTACCATCTGTACCAAGGACTTGTTCACTTTATTTAAAACCATTTCTGCAATTTCCATGGTTGGTGCATCTGTCACACGAAGGCCGTTGATAAAATGGGCTTCCATGCCAACTTTTCCAACCCACTTGCTGATTTCCTTGCCGCCACCATGTACGATAATTGGTTTAAACCCAACCAATTTCAACAATGTCACGTCCTGGATTACACTCTTCTGCAGGTTTTCGTCCAACATGGCGCTTCCGCCGTATTTTACAACGATAATGCGACGGTTAAAGCGTTGTATATAAGGTAAGGCCTCAATCAAAACCTCCGCTTTTTTCATAATTTCGTTCATGTTCTTCTCGTCCATAGTCTCCTCCTTAAGAGCGGTAATCCGCATTAATTTTTACATAGTCGTAAGTCAAATCACAGCCCCAAGCTGTGGCTTCTTCTGTTCCTTCATGCATATCTACATAAATGGTGACTGCATCGCATTTCATGATTTCCAAAGCCTTTTCTTCGTCAAACAAAAGCGGCACACCCTTTTCAAACACCTGAATTCTTCCCTTTTCACTTTCAAAGAAAAGTTCTACATCTTCCTGATTGAAAATCGCTCCGGAGTATCCCATGGCGCATAAAAAACGACCAAAGTTTGCATCGCATCCAAAGATGGCAGCCTTTGACAAATTGGATTTTACAATAGCTCTGGATAAGGTTCTTGCATCTTCTTTGCTCTTGGCATTTACTACCTTTGCCTCAAACAACTTGCTTGCTCCTTCTCCATCTGCTGCCATGGTCTTTGCCAAAGTCTCACACACATACTGCAGAGCCTTATAAAACTCGAAATAATCCTGATTTTTCTCTGTAATCATTGGATTTTCCGCAAGACCGTTTGCCATGCATAGCAACGTATCGTTGGTGGACGTATCTCCATCTACGGTAATCATATTAAAAGTGTCTTTTACGATTTCGCTCAAAGCTTCCTGCAACAATGCTTTGGAAATCGCCACATCCGTGCAAACAAAACCAAGCATGGTACACATATTCGGATGAATCATACCGGAACCTTTGCTCATACCACCTAACGTTACGGTTTTTCCGGAAAGTTCAACTTCCACAGCCAATTCCTTTTTTACCGTGTCGGTGGTCATAATCGCCTTTGCCGCAGAAGTGCCGGCTTCCTCTGTATCTGCCAGAAGCGTTTTCATGGCACTGATACCGTTTTTCAGTTTTTCCATAGGAAGCTGCATGCCAATTACACCGGTGGAAGCAACCAAAACAGCCTCCGGATCAATGGCAAGTTCCTTTGCCATATGCTCTGCTGTCTCCTTGCAATAGCCCATACCCTCTTCACCGGTACATGCATTTGCAATTCCTGCGTTGATGACAACACCATTTACGGTTTTTCCACTATAAACCACATTGCGATCCCAAATAACCGGTGCAGCCTTTACCACATTGGTTGTAAAAGTGCCGGCTACTTGACAAGGCTCTTTGGAAAAAATCATGGCCATGTCATCTCTGTTTTCGTATTTAATTCCTGCAGCTGTAGATGCTGCGCAAAAACCTTTTGCTGCTGTTACGCCACCGTTTATTATCTTCATTTCCGTCTCCTAACTATTGAAATTTGTAATATTTTCCTCATTCAAAACAAAATCGTAATAGTTCAAATCTTCTCGATAGGTCCAACCTACGCTTTTCCAAAAGTGATTTCCCACTTCATTGTTGCGGAAGGCAATCAAGCTAACCTTATTGATTTGCTCATTCTGCAAGGCCTTCATGCAAAAAACTGCCATAGCCTTTCCAATGCCGTGTTTGCGATACCCCTCTTCTACACAGACGTGGTAAAAAGTACCTCTTCTACCATCGTGTCCACAAAGAATAGCACCGACGATTTTGCCATCACAGACTGCCACCGCACTGGTGGTAGGATTTCTGCGAAGGAAACGAACCACCCCTTCCTTGGAATCGTCAATGGTACGAATTCCAAATCCATGAATGGTCATCCACAACGCATGTACCTCTTCAAAATCTGCCTCTTTCATGACCCGTATTTTTATATTCTTATCCATCTTTTCAGCCTTTCTACGGGAACATCGGAACAAGTTGCAAACCGATGTTTTCCGGTAAGTCAAACAACAGATTCATATTCTGTACCGCCTGTCCTGCAGCACCCTTTACCAAATTATCCAACGCACCCATCATAATAATGCGTCCTGTTCTTTCATCAATTACAAAATTGATATCTACAAAATTGCTTCCTTCTACCCATTTTGTTTCCGGGCAAACGCCCTGATCCAGCAAACGGATAAAATATTCCTCTTTATAATAAGACTCATAAATCGCCTTGATTTCATCATAAGTCGGATAAGTGCCATCCGCTTTTTTCTTTAAGGTTGCATATTCGGTAACTAAAATACCACGATTCATAGGTACCAAATGCGGGGTAAAGTTCAATACCACCTCTTTGCCGGATGCATAAGAAAGCTGTTCTTCAATTTCCGGTGTATGACGATGGGTCGCCACACCATAAGCTTTCATATTTTCATTTACTTCACAGAATAAATTCGGAAGCTTAGCGCCTCTTCCTGCTCCACTGGTACCACTCTTGGCATCGATAATCAAAGTGTCTACATCAATGACGCCTTCTTTTGCCAAAGGATACGCTGTCAAAATAGAACAAGTGGTATAGCATCCCGGGTTTGCCACCAGGTTTGTCTTTTTAATCTCCTCACGATTGATTTCGCAAAGTCCGTAAACCGCCTGAGAAATCAATTCCGGAGACTGATGTTTGATGTTGTACCATTTTTCATAAACATTCACATCTTTTATACGATAATCTGCAGACAAATCAATGAACTTCACCTTCTGCAGCAATTCTTCCTTTAATAAAGAAGCTAAATAGCCCTGAGGGGTTGCTGTGAAAATCACATCTACTTCCTCTGCCAATTCCTCTAATTGGTCCCCTTTGCAAATATCCGGCACCAACTGGAACATGTTTTGAAATACCTCTGCATATTTCTGATCAATATAACTTTTACTTCCGTACCAGCAAATCTCTGCTTCCGGATGATTGTATAATATACGAACCAACTCCGCTCCTGCATATCCTGTTGATCCGATAATTCCTACCTTTATCATAGACAAAAAACCTCCTGCTGTTTTCTCCAAATTTCATCTTAGTATATGTAGAAATGGCTGTCAAAAAAACTTTGCCTTTAAACTATGCATAATTATACGACCATTTTTAAATATTCACAATATATAAATATTTTTTTATGTAAATATACACATATTAATTATTATTTATGCACGATTTTGTATAATTTTTCACTTGTATCCATTTTTCCAATGTTGTATAGTAATTGCAGAATGATTTTGAAAAAACGAGAAAGGATATTTTTATTATGAAAGAAAAAGTTGTATTAGCCTACTCCGGTGGACTTGATACCACCGCCATTATTCCATGGTTAAAAGAAAACTATGATTACGAAGTTATTTGCTGCTGCGTTGACTGCGGACAGGACGAAGAATTAGACGGTTTAGAGGAAAGAGCAAAACTTTCCGGTGCCAGCAAATTATACATCGAAGACATCACCGATGAATTTTGTGATGACTACATTGTTCCATGTGTTATGGGCAATGCCGTTTATGAAAATAAATATTTATTAGGAACTTCTATGGCTCGTCCGGGCATTGCAAAGAAATTGGTAGAAGTTGCTCGTAAAGAAGGCGCTACTGCTATTTGCCACGGCGCTACCGGAAAAGGAAACGATCAGATTCGTTTCGAGCTTGGTATCAAAGCCCTTGCTCCTGATTTAAAGATCATCGCTGCTTGGCGTGATGAAAAATGGAATATGGATTCCAGAGAATCTGAAATTGCATACTGCGAAGCTCATGGTATTCATTTACCATTCTCTGCAGACCAGAGCTACAGCCGCGACCGCAACCTTTGGCACATCAGCCACGAAGGTTTGGAATTGGAAGATCCGGCAAATGAGCCAAACTATGATCACTTATTGGTACTTGGTGTTTCTCCGGAAAAAGCTCCGGATGAAGGCGAATATGTGACAATGACCTTCGAAAAAGGTGTTCCTACTTCCGTAAACGGAAAAGAAATGAAAGTTTCTGATATCATCCGTGAATTAAACCGTTTAGGCGGAAAGCACGGCATCGGTATTATCGATATCGTAGAAAACCGTGTTGTTGGTATGAAATCCAGAGGTGTTTATGAGACTCCTGGCGGAACCATTCTTATGGAAGCTCACGCACAGTTAGAAGAATTGGTTCTTGACCGTGCTACCATGGAAGTAAAGAAAGACATGGGCAACAAATTAGCACAGATTGTATACGAAGGAAAATGGTTTACTCCTCTTCGTGAAGCTGTTCAGGCATTCATCGAAAGCACACAGCAGTACGTTACCGGAGAAGTAAAATTCAAGCTTTACAAAGGAAATATCATCAAAGCAGGTACTACCTCTCCATATTCCCTTTACAGTGAATCTTTAGCAAGTTTCACCACCGGTGACTTATATGATCACCATGACGCAGAAGGATTTATTACCCTCTTCGGTCTTCCTCTTAAGGTTCGTGCAATGAAAATGCAAGAACTGAAGGATCAGAAATAGACAAAATAGGAAAAGAAAAACATCGGTACTTTCGTACCGATGTTTTTTTATCTGCTTTTATATCTTTTTCAATTATTTTGCGCCTTTTTTCACGCTCTCAAGAATTTCATCACGAAGCAATAATGCTTTGTTCTTTACACCCTGAGATACGGCACGGTTGGTCAAAATAGAAGACAACAGCTTTGATGCCACCGGAATATCACCCATCTGATATGCCATGGCTGCAAGCAAGTAGTCCATAGTAGTCTGATCCATACCGCACATTGGGAAGTTCTCCGTAGAAACAGCCTTTGTAAATCCTTCATAGGCCTGTTTGTAGAACTCCTGCTCTTCTGCCTTTAAATCAGCCACTTTCTTTTTCTCTTCTTCGTTGGTCTGTGGCAAGGTCTCTACCTGTCCACGAATCAACCAGGATAACATCAAGCAGTTGTATGCTTTTTCACTAATCTTTGCATTTTTTACGATGGCATTGTACAAAGAAAGCTTATGTAAAGCAATGGCCATATCGTAATTCCAGTGATCTACACCTTCCTGGAAAGCTTCGGATACAGAATCCGGATCAAAGGTTCTGCAGATCTTTTCCTGAATCAATTTCACCTGTGTCTGGGAAATTCCTTCAAAGAAACCACTGGTATTTAAAGAAGTATATCCGCAGCTTGGGCAGCAATATACGTTGTATTTTAAAGTATCAATATACTGGAAACGAGGACGTAAATCCTTGTCTGCTTCCAATCTCTTTACACGACCGCTCTTGGTAACAAGTGTACGGAACACTCTGTCACAAACCGGGCATCGTACTGATTTTACAAGTAAAAATTCACTTTCGGAATGAGTATCCTCTGCCTTTGCAGCAGGAGTTTCTCCTTCGCCTTCCTTTGCAGCAGCCGGAGCCTTCTTTTCTTCTTCAAAAATAGAAGTGCCTTCTTCTGCCTTAATTCCAAATTGTTCAAGTCCTGAAAAAATATTCATCTTTTTCCTCCGTCCTGTTAACCTTGTGTCGGAAGCTTATACGAACTTTTCAAAGAAACAATACGGTTAAACACAAGCGAGTCTTCCTTTGAGTCCTTAGCATCTACACAGAAATATCCTTGTCTTACAAACTGGAAACTGTCATAAGCCTTTGCACCTTTGACTGCAGGCTCCACATAGCAGTCCTTTTTCACAACCAAAGAGTTCGGGTTCAAATTTAAGCTTCCATCTTCATTATAAACTCCAAGTTCCTCATTCACAATATTTTCGTACAAACGAATTTCAGCAGGTACTGCTTCTTTTACCGGTACCCAATGAATGGTTCCCTTTACTTTTCTGCCATCCGGGCTGTTTCCACCCTTAGAAGCAGGATCATACGTACAATGTACTACCGTTACTTTTCCGTTTTCATCCTTTTCAAAGCTGTTGCAAGTTACAAAATAAGCATGCATCAAACGTACTTCATTTCCCGGATACATACGGAAATATTTCTTTGGAGGTTCCTCCATAAAGTCATCACGATCAATATAGATTTCTTTTCCAAATGAAATGGTATGTACGCCAAGTTCCGGATTTTCCATATTGTTTTCTATGGTAAGCTCTTCGGTCTGGTCTTCCGGATAATTGTCGATAACTACCTTAATCGGATCCATAACAGCCATCATTCTGGCTTTCTTTAATTTCAAGTCTTCACGAATACAATACTCAAGCATTGCATAATCTACGGAACTGTTTCCCTTGGAAACACCACAAAGTTCTACGAAATTGCGGATGGACTCCGGTGTAAATCCACGACGACGAAGTCCGGAAATAGAAACAAGTCTTGGATCATCCCATCCGTCTACAATGCCTTCTTCTACCAATTTCTTGATATAACGCTTTCCGGTAACCACGTTTGTTAAATATAATTTTGCAAATTCAATCTGTCTTGGTGGCTTTTCATAACCAACTTCACGAACTACCCAATCATAGAGCGGTCTATGATCTTCAAATTCCAAAGTACAGATAGAATGTGTAATTCCTTCAATGGCATCCTCAATCGGATGTGCAAAGTCATACATCGGATAAATACACCATTTATCCCCTGTATTGTGATGTGTCATATGAGCCACACGATATAAAATCGGATCTCTCATATTGATATTTGGAGAAGCCATATCGATTCTGGCACGAAGTACCTTTTCTCCGTCTGCAAATTCGCCATTTTTCATAGCTTCAAACAGTTGTAAGTTCTCTTCTACGGAACGATCCTTGTATGGGTCATCCTTACCCGGCTCAGTCAAAGTACCTCTGTATTCACGAATCTGCTCTGCATTCAAATCAGAAACATATGCTTTTCCTTTTTTAATCAAAGCCACTGCTGCTTCATACATCTGATCAAAATAGTTGGATGCAAAGAACAAACGATCTTCAAAATCGGCTCCAAGCCACTTTACATCCTCTTTGATGGATTCTACGAACTCTACTTTTTCCTTGGTAGGATTCGTATCATCAAAACGTAAGTTAAACTGTCCATGATATTTATCTGCCAAACCGGCATTTAATAAAATGGATTTTGCATGACCAATGTGCAAATAGCCATTTGGTTCCGGTGGGAAACGTGTATGCACGGTGTCATAATGTCCCTCTGCCAAATCCTTATCAATCTCAATTTCAATAAAATTTTTCGAAACCACTGTTTCGTTTTCCATTTCCTGTCCTCCAAAAACTTGTTACTGATATTCAATACTTGTATTTTACTATAAAAAACCCAATTCTCCAAATCAGGTTCTATTCCACATGGCGATGGGTGAATAAGTGCTCCTGGCAATATTCGTAATTTCCATTGCATTTTGAGCAAAAACGGAATTCCAAAGATGGATCATCCATATTGGTACGTCCGCAAATTGCACATTTGTGTTTTGCTACGCCATGGAAACTTCCGGAAAAAGGTCTTTCCTTCTTTTCTTCCTGTTTCTTCGGTCCGCCACCCATGGCATTGGCCCAAGGATTGTTGCGACGTGTCGCCTTTTGGAATGGATTTCTGCTTCTCTTCCGATTTAAAAGGAAGAAAATCAAGAAATTCAATAAGGAAGAAATACATGCCACACGTGTAGCCCAGTTGCCCAAAATGATTTCCAACAGAATCAAGACACCGTATACAATTGCCATCCACTTCATTTTAATAGGAAGAATAAAGTACAAACGCACTTCTGCTTCCGGGAACATCACTGCAAAAGCAAGGAAAATGGATTCGTTGATATAACTGGTAGAAAAATAACCGCCCATTCCGACAATAGACATACCGGTTAGCAAATAATAAATCCCGTACAAAACAAAGGCACCAAGAATGGTGAATAGCATTCCGCCGAAAATATAGACATTAAAACGGAATGTGCCCCACACACGCTCTAAGGTGGTACCCAAAGAATAATATAGCCACATCATGATTAAAACAAACAAAATGCCGTAACCATAGATACTACCGGACGGTGGAATCAGCACCCAGGTAATCAGTCTCCAAATCTGGCCTCTTAAAATATATGCCGGCTCTAAAGTCAAGTAACTAAGCAATGCCGGTTGGATGATTTCAACCACATATCCAATGGCATAGCCGATTAACAAGTATACCACTAAATTCGGAATGGCATATTTTCCGAATTTACGTTCCATTTTATTCAAAAAATTCATAGCATGCCTCGCTCTCTTTTTTTCTAAAAACCGTAATATGAATTATAAAATCCATAGGAACCTTTGTCAATTGAGCTTTGACAAAAATCCCATACTGTATAATAGGAAAACATTGTTTTTTCAAAATTCTTGTACTATAATGTCGATTGTTAAACGGTTTTTTAGACAATTCAGATTGTCTACATTTTCTACATATTATAAAGGTGAGTTTTATGGAACAAAAGAATTTACACAAACTTGGAATCGATATCGGTTCCACGACTGTAAAGATTGCGATTTTAAATCAAGCAGATGAGCTTCTTTTTTCCGATTATGAAAGACATTTCGCCAATATTCGCGAGACTCTTTCCGATTTATTAAAGAAAGCTTATGACAAATTAGGAGAATTATCCATTGCACCGATGATTACCGGTTCCGGTGGATTGACTCTTGCAAAACATTTAAACGTACCTTTCGTACAGGAGGTTATTTCCGTTTCCACGGCTCTGCAGCACTACGCTCCTCAGACAGACGTAGCCATCGAGCTTGGTGGAGAAGACGCGAAAATCATCTACTTCGAAGGTGGTAACGTAGAACAGCGTATGAACGGAATCTGTGCCGGTGGTACCGGTTCTTTCATTGACCAGATGGCTTCTTTGATTCAGACAGATGCCACCGGTTTGAATGAATACGCAAAAAATTACAAGGCGCTTTATCCAATCGCAGCCCGTTGTGGTGTATTTGCGAAAACAGATATTCAGCCATTGATCAACGAAGGTGCGACCAAAGAAGACCTTTCCGCTTCTATTTTCCAGGCAGTTGTAAACCAGACCATTTCCGGTTTGGCCTGCGGAAAACCAATTCGCGGACATGTTGCCTTTTTAGGTGGCCCTTTACACTTCCTTTCTGAGTTAAAGGAAGCTTTTATTCGTACTTTAAAATTGGATGAGGAGCATGCCATTACACCGGACAACTCCCATCTGTTTGCAGCCATTGGTTCTGCCCTTAATTATAAGGAAGATAGTACGACTACCATGACCGAACTTCTGGATAAATTATCCGGAGAAATTCACATGGAATTCGAAGTTGCTCGTATGGAGCCACTTTTTGCAAACACAGAGGAATATGATGCCTTTATCAAACGTCATACCAGCCATCACGTAAAGAAAGGGGATTTGGCCTCTTACAAGGGTGATTGCTACTTGGGAATTGATGCCGGTTCTACCACCACAAAAGTGGCTTTGGTAGGTGAAGACGGCTCTCTTCTCTACTCTTTCTATGACAACAACAACGGTAGCCCACTTGCGACTGCCATTCGTTCCATCAAGGAAATCTACGAGATTTTACCGGCAGATGCCCACATCGTACATTCCTGTTCCACAGGATACGGCGAGGCTTTGATCAAAGCTGCCCTGATGTTGGACGAAGGGGAAGTCGAAACTGTATCCCATTATTATGCCGCTGCATTTTTTGATCCAAAGGTTGATTGTATTTTGGACATCGGTGGCCAGGATATGAAGTGCATCAAGATTAAAAACAACACCGTAGACAGCGTACAGTTAAACGAAGCCTGCTCTTCCGGTTGTGGTTCCTTTATTGAGACCTTTGCAAAATCTTTGAACTTCTCTGTACAGGATTTCGCAAAAGAAGCATTGTTTGCCAAGAATCCAATTGACCTTGGAACCAGATGTACTGTATTTATGAACTCCAAAGTAAAACAGGCCCAAAAAGAAGGTGCTTCCGTAGCAGATATTTCTTCCGGACTTGCTTACTCTGTTATTAAAAATGCCTTATTTAAGGTTATTAAACTTTCCGACGCCAAGGATTTAGGCGAACACGTAGTTGTACAGGGTGGAACCTTCTACAATGATGCCGTTCTTCGTAGTTTTGAGAAAATCTCAGGTTGCGAAGCCGTTCGTCCGGACATCGCCGGAATCATGGGTGCTTTTGGTGCTGCCTTGGTTGCAAGAGAACGTCATGAAAAGGGCCAGGCTTCTTCAATGCTTAGCATCGAAGAAATCCGTGCACTTACCTACGATACCAAGTTGACTCGTTGTAAGGGATGTACCAACAATTGTCTCTTAACCATCAACCAGTTCTCCGGAAATCGTAGATATATTACCGGTAACCGTTGTGAAAAAGGTGCCGGCGGTGTGAAGAATAAGGACAACATTCCGAACCTCTTCGACTACAAATATCATTTAATCTTTGATTATGAACCACTTTCAGAAGAGGAAGCGGTTCGCGGATCCGTAGGAATTCCGAGAGTTTTAAATATGTATGAAAACTATCCTTTCTGGGCTGTTTTCTTCAAACATTTGAAATTCCGTACCATTCTTTCTCCGCAAACCACTCGTAAGGTTTACGAAATGGGCATTGAATCCATTCCTTCCGAATCCGAGTGTTACCCGGCGAAATTAGCCCATGGCCATATTTCCTGGCTAATCAAAGAAGGAAAGGCAGACTTTATCTTCTATCCTGCCATTCCTTATGAAAGAAAAGAGTATGACAACGTAAACAATCACTACAATTGTCCGATTGTTACCTCTTACTCCGAAAACATCAAGAATAACGTAGACGAAATCACCTCCGGGGAAGTTCGTTTTTTGAACCCATTCTTGAACTTCGGAAATGAAAGCGCTTTAACCGACAAATTAGCCAAGGTATTTGGTGCCGAATTCGGCATTTCCAAATCCGAAGTCAAAGAAGCCGTTCGTCTTGGTTTTGCAGAAATGGAAAACAGTCGCGAAGCCATGAAGAAAAAGGGCGAAGAAGTCATGAAATATTTGGAAGAAACCGGCCGTCACGGTATCGTTCTTGCAGGACGTCCATACCACTGCGATCCGGAAATCAATCACGGTATTCCGGATTTGATTACTTCCTATGGAATCGCTGTTTTAACAGAGGATTCCGTGGCACATTTGAATCCACACGAAGGTCCGTTGATTGTTATGGACCAGTGGACCTACCACTCCAGACTTTATGCTGCAGCTAACTATGTAAAATTACAGGACAACCTGGATATGATTCAGTTAAACAGCTTTGGTTGTGGTTTGGATGCCGTTACTACCGATGCAGTCAACGACATTTTGACAAAATCAGGTAAGATTTACACTTGCTTGAAGATTGATGAAGTAAACAACTTAGGGGCTGCTCGCATTCGTATCCGTTCTCTCTTGGCTGCTATTCGCGTGAAGAAAGCACAGAAAGAAGAGCGCACCATTCATCCGGCAAGTTATGAAAGAGTCATCTTCACCGAAGAAATGCGTAAGAATTACACCATTCTTTGCCCACAGATGTCTCCGATTCACTTTGACTTATTGTTGCCGGCCTTCCGCTCTTGCGGTTACAACTTAGAAATTCCGGAGGTATCTGCAAAGGATATCATCAATTCCGGACTTCGTTTTGTAAACAACGATGCTTGTTATCCTTCCTTGATCGTCGTAGGTCAGATTATGGATGCCATCGAAAGCGGAAAATACGACTTAACCAAGACTGCCATTTTGATTTCCCAGACCGGTGGTGGTTGTCGTGCAAGTAACTACATTGGATTTATCCGTCGTGCTTTGGAAAAAGCCGGTTATCCGGATATCCCTGTTATTTCCATCAACATGGTTGGTTTGGAAAAGAATCCGGGATTCCGTTTCACTCCACAGTTGATTCAGCGTGGACTTTACGCTTTGATCTTCGGAGATATCTTTATGCGTGCGGTATACGCCACAAGACCTTACGAAGCAGAACCGGGAAGTACCAATGCACTCCATGAGAAATGGAAAGAACGAGTGACCGAATTCCTCTGTGAAGACAAGAAGTTCTTATCTCACAAGAAATACAAGAAGATGTGTCGTGAAATCATTCGTGACTTCGACAATCTTCCTCGTTTGGATATTACCAAGCCAAAGGTTGGTGTCGTTGGTGAGATTTTGGTTAAATTCCACCCGGTAGCCAACAACTACTTGGTTGACCTTTTGGAATCCGAAGGTGCAGAAGCCGTAGTTCCGGACTTAACAGATTTTATTTACTACTGCTTCTACAATGCAACCTTTAAAACCGATGAACTTGGATTTAGTAAGAAGTCAAAATTCTACAACAACCTGGGAATTTCCTTCTTCAACTGGTTGCGTTCCGCAATGGCAGACGAATTCCGTCGCAGCAAGCACTTTGAAGCTCCGGCAGACATTCGTAAGCTTGCAGAGTATGCATCTCCAATCGTATCCATCGGTAACCAGACCGGTGAAGGTTGGTTCTTGACCGGTGAAATGATGGAATTGATTCACCAGGATGTCCTCAATATTGTTTGTACTCAGCCATTTGGTTGCTTACCAAACCATATCGTAGGAAAAGGTGTTATCAAGAAATTACGTCATGAAAATCCATTGGCAAACGTAGTTGCCATCGATTATGACCCGGGTGCATCTGAGGTAAATCAGTTAAACCGTATTAAATTGATGCTCTCTACTGCACAGAAAAACTTAAAGAAAACTTCTTAATGATTTTTATTAGCACTCATTTTAAATGAGTGCTAATTTTTTATTGACTTTTGGGTTTGGGGGTTTTAATATTATAAAAGATGTAAAAGTGATTGGCTTTTGTGTACGTAATATTGCGAATCTGCTATGCGGCAAAGCCGCATGTGCAATATGCGAGGAAAGCCTGTATGGCAAGCTAGCTTGCCAATAGGCTTTTTCGCATATTATTCATGCCACTGAAGGTGGCATGATAGATTCGCAAATCCATAACACAAACGCCCTTTTATCTAAAACAGATACAAAAAAGGAGTGGTTAACAATGACTACAAAACATGGAAGTCTATCAATTGATAGCGATAACTTATTCCCCATTATTAAAAAATGGCTTTATTCCGATCATGATATTTTCTACCGTGAGTTAATCAGTAACGGATGTGATGCGATTACAAAATTAAAAAAATTAGACATGATGGGAGAATATACCCTTCCGGAAGGATTTAAACCACGTATTGACGTAATTGTAAATCCACAGGAAAAGACCTTAAAATTCATCGATAACGGTCTTGGAATGACCGCAGACGAAGTCGAAGAATACATCAACCAGATTGCATTCTCCGGTGCTACCGACTTCATCGAAAAATACAAAGATAAATCCACCGATGACCAGATCATCGGTCACTTTGGTCTCGGCTTCTACTCTGCTTTCATGGTAGCAGAAACCGTTACCATCGATACCCTCTCTTACAAAGACGGTGCTACCGCGGTACATTGGTCTTGTGACGGCGGTACCGAATTCGATATGGAAGATGGCGACAAAGATACCGTTGGTACAGAAATCACCCTTTACTTAACCGACGATTGCTTAGAATTTGCCAATGAATACAGAGCACGTGAAGTCATTCAGAAATACTGCTCTTTCATGCCAACCGAAATCTACTTAACCAATGCAAATGCAAAGCCGGAAGAGCCAAAGGAAGGGGAAGAACCAAAAGAGCCTACCCCATTAAATGATCCAAATCCACTTTGGACCAAGAGCCCAAATGAATGTACCGACGAAGAATACAAAGCCTTCTATCGCAATGTATTCCACGACTACAAGGAGCCTCTGTTCTGGATTCATTTAAATATGGATTACCCATTCAACTTAAAGGGTATCCTTTACTTCCCGAAGATTAATACCGAATACGAATCCATCGAAGGGACCATCAAGCTTTACAACAACCAGGTATTTATTGCGGACAACATCAAAGAAGTCATTCCGGAGTTCTTAATGTTATTAAAGGGTGTTATTGACTGCCCGGATTTACCATTAAACGTTTCCAGAAGTGCTTTACAAAATGACGGTTTTGTTTCCAAGATCTCTGATTACATCACCAAGAAAGTGGCAGACAAACTTTCCGGTATGTGCAAAACCGATAAAGAAAACTATGAAAAATACTGGGATGATATCAGCCCATTCATCAAATACGGTTGCTTAAGAGATGAGAAATTCTGTGATAAGATGAATGATTACATCTTATTCAAAGATTTGGAAGGCAACTACATCACCCTTCCGGAATTATTAAAGAAGGATGCTGAATTAGAAGAAGCTGCAAAGGCAGAATCTACAGATGCTGAAGTTGTTGATGAAAACGGGGAAACCGTAGAATCCGAAGAAGAACCGAAGGATTTACGTCATCCGGTTTACTATGTAACCGATGAAAATCAGCAGGTACAGTACATCAACATGTTCAAAGCACAGAATATGCAGGCAGTCATCTTAAATCACAACATCGACACCTCTTTCATCACACAGTTAGAGGCAAGAAACAATGCTTATCGTTTCTTACGTATCGATGCAGATTTAACCGATGCCATGAAAGAAGATACCGAAGAAAGCATGGAAGAAACCGAAAAGGAATTGACCGAAATCTTCCACAAGGCTTTAAACAATGATAAATTATCCATTAAAGTCGAAAAATTAAAAGACGAGAACATCTCTTCTATCTTGATTCTTTCCGAAGAATCCCGTCGTATGCAGGATATGATGAAGATGTACGCTATGGGCGGTGCCGGCTTAGACATGTCTATGTTTGGTGGCGCAGGCAGCGAAACCTTGACTTTAAATGCCAACCATCCATTGGTACAGTTTATCTTAGAACATCGCCGTTCCAAGAACGTTCCAATGTTCTGCGAACAGTTATATGATTTAGCAAGAATCAGCAACGCTCCATTATCACCGGAAGCCATGACTGCATTCATTCAGAGAAGCAACGACATTATGCTTGCATTAGCAAAATAAAACCGGCATGATATATACAAAAAGCCCGTACAGGATCAATTCCTGTACGGGCTTTCTTATTAAAAATAGCTTTCGTAAACACTAAAGAAAGAATTTGTCGTAATGGTTCCTGAAGTGTCCATTTCCACCTTATCCCACAATCTTTGATTGTAACTGGAGGACAAACCGGACAAATACTCATCATATACGTCGTTAAAGGCTTCTTTTAACTGCTGCTGTTCAATCAATTCTTTATTCTCTGCTGTCAAATCTTCTACGTTTTTATCCAAACATTTGAAGAAATAATAGCCGTCATCTGTTTCAATACAATCGGTGATTTCTTCATCATCCAATGCGAAAATCGCCTCTTCAATGGCTTCGTCATAATCCCCACGTTTTACCGTAATATCTATGTTTTCCGCCGTATTGTATTGCGCTGCCAAAGTGGAAAAATCCGTATCCGATTCAATGCCTGCCTGTACGGCTGCTGCCTTGCTACTGTCTGTTACATAAATCTGAAGCACTTCCACCACCCGGGCTTCGTCTTCACTGATTTCTGTTTCAATATCCGCAGTCAAAGTCTCATACAATTTTTCTGCTAAGGCATATTTTTCATATAATCCTTCAATATGAGACAAACGAATTCCCATGTAGGAAATTTCCTCATCCGTTAAGGAATTGTAATACTCTTCTGCTGCCTGCTCCACCAGACTTAGTTCATCCTCTGTCAGAGAAATTCCCTGCTCTTCCGCCAACAGGTCCATGGAAACCATCTGGGCCAACTGCTCAATGGTAACGTCCTTGACATAGGTCTCCAAGTCCTCCGCTACGCTTTCATCTTCCCACAGGGATTGTCCGTAGATTTCCCCATAAAGGTTCTGGTAGTTGCACAAGAATACCTTGGCCTCTGCCACGCTACAGCTGGTACCGCCTATGGAAAAAACGTCTCGGCTGCCTAAATGAAAGGTAAAGACAAAGTCCTTTCCCAAAATACTACATCCATTTAAGACCAGACTAACGCATAAAAGAAGTACAGCAATTCCGCTATATCTTTTTTTCATAGAATTATCCTTCCACAATCAAAAAACGTCCGTCCGGAATCGCAAAGACTTCTGCTGTTTCCAAAAGCTCCTGCTTACTCATTCCGGTAACATCCATACCGCTTTCGTCCAAAATTTCTCTTACTTCGTTGATGTTTTTGCAAACCTGTGCCAAGCAATCTTCCAAGAAGTATTCTGCTTCTTCCAAAGAATCTGCCACCGGTTCCGGGAATAACTGCAACTGTTTTTCCAAAAATGTTTTTAATACTAATTCATCAAATTCCATAGGAATCCTCCATCATTTGGGCTTTTTTTAATTCCCGATAAAATCTACTCACCGGAAAACCAACTACGTTGTAATAGTCTCCATCAATTTTCTCTACAAATGGAGCAAATTTTCCTTGAATGCCGTAAGCACCGGCCTTATCCATAGGTTCCTTGGTATCTACATAAGCGGCAATTTCCTCTTGGGACATTTCTGCCACATAAACATCGGTTTTTTCAAAAAAAGTAAGGGACTTCTGCTCGCCGTTCTTTTTTTCAAAAACCGTAACACCGGTATACACCTGATGGTGATTGCCCTGCAACATTCCAATCATACGCTTGGCATCCTCGGTATCCTTTGGCTTGCCCAGGATTTCTCCCTGATAAGCCACAATGGTGTCTGCACCTATCACAAGCATATCATCATCCTGACGAGATTCCAAGACTTCCTTTGCTTTCTGGTAGGAAAGTTCCTCTACCACTTTTTCCGGTTCCGTGGCGGTAATCACTTCTTCTCCCTTTGCCGGTTGTATCTCAAAAGAAAAACCCATTAATTCCATTAATTCTTTTCTTCTGGGTGATCCGGAGGCTAAAATTATTTTTTTCATGGTTCCTCATTTCCTTCCGGTAATTGTATTTCTTTTCCAAGATGAAAAGCATAAATGATTTTAGCAGAAACTTTTCCATCTGTCACCCGTTTTAATGCTTTCTCATAAAGATTTAACTGGGTTTCATATCTTTCTATAAAAGCAGCCTCATTTTCCAAGAAATCCGTTTTATAATCCACCAAAATCACATCTGTGCCTTCCTTGAAATAGGCATCCATAATTCCCTGTACCAACACCAGTTCCTCACTGTCCGTGTCATAAATCTCCTTTGCCGGAAATCCGGTGACAAAAGGCTGTTCCTTAAAAAGCTGTTTGTTTTTTTCCGCCTGCTGCATCCGTTGAAACAAGTCAGTAGCAAAAAATTTCAAAAGAGATGCTTTCCCTAAACGAGCCAGTTCTTCTTCCTTCATGAGTCCGGTAGAACGCATGCGTTCCATTTCCTGCTCCAAAGAAGTTTCCGGCTGCGTTCCATCAATGGCAGCAAATTCCAAACATTGTAAGAAGCGATGTAACACCGTACCATACATAGCACCGGTCAGTTCTTCCTTTTCCTCGATAAAGCTTGGAATGTAGGATTCTTCCTCTTCAAACGGATAGAGGTTCTCCTCTTCGCCTTCTTCAAAAATCATGGATTCCCGCTTGATTTCTGAAACAGACAATTTGGACTTAATCTGCTGATCCTTTTCATAAGGGTATACAAAATCAAACCGTTCTTTTAACAATTGTTTTTCCCGGTGTCCATATCCCTGTTTGACTAAATTTTGTATGGACGCTTCTGTCCAAGCTTCCTTTGCTTCCTCCTCAAACTCCTTTTGCAAAAGAGTCTCCGGGTCTACGACCGTCACCTTATAACGAGGCCCATAAGAATAAACCGCCGGCATCAGCAAGTCCAGATAACATCCTGCATGCGAGCGACTGAGGAAGGAGGTTTTTCCTTCTGCTTGCTCTTCCTGATAAGCGACTAAAGTCTCTTCTACCTTCTTTACCCCGCCGCATAAAATCAATTTTTCCTTGGCTCTGGTTAACGCCACATATAAAACACGAAGTTCTTCTCCCATGTTTTCCAAAGAACTATGCTTGATTAACCCATCACGCACCAAGGTACTACGCTTGGTGTGTTTTTTTTCATCGAAATAACTCAAGCCGATTCCATATTCCGGATGAATGGCAATCTTATCTTTTTCGTCCTGCTTGTTGAAGGCAGAACCCATATTACATACATAAACCACCGGGAACTCCAGACCCTTGGATTTATGAATGGTCATAATCTGCACTGCATCCGTGTTTTCTCCCAAGACATCGGCTTCTCCCATGTCTTTGTCATACTTATGCATTTTTTCTATATAACGCACAAAATGGAACAAACCATGATAACTGCTGCTGCCGTATTTCACTGCTTTTTCCAAAAGCATTTCCAAATTGGCCCGGCGTTGCTCGCCTCCCGGCATGACTGTCACCAGATTCAAATAGCCGGTATCCTGCAAAAGTACAGACAAAAGCTCCGGAATTGGGCGTCGCACCGAAAGGTCCCGATAAAAATCCAATTTATCCAAAAAGAATTGGATTTTTGCAGACTTCGGCACATTTTCCAACACGCACTGATAGAAGGGCATCTGTCCCTCCGCTGCAATGCGAATCTCCGCCATTTCCGCTTCTGTAAATCCATAAATCGGAGACATCATGACGGAAGCCAAGGGAATATCCTGTCTGGGATTATCCAAAATTCGCAAATAATTCAAGATTGTCTCTACTTCCACCGCCGAAAAATACCCGGTGGATGCAGCGGTAACGGCCGGAATTCCCATATCCTTTAATACCCGTTGGAAAATAGGACCTCCCTTTTTCGTTTCGCGCATAAGAAGCACAATATCGCGAAAAGCAATGGGACGGAACCCGCCATCCAGATCCGTAACGACACCCGTTTCCATAAGTTTCAAGATATGCTGCCCTACCACTTTTGCTTCTATTTCCTTGGCGGATACCGAAGGGCTTTCCTTTTGCTCCGCATCGTAAATCAGAATCTCCGGTTCAAACGTTGTGCTTTCCGGATAATTCTTGGCCCCGCAATTTAATCTGGCTGCTTCGTCATACTCCACATTTCCCAAATCTTTGTGCATGATTTTATCGAAAATAGCATTGGTAACATCCAACACTTCTTTGCGGCTTCGAAAATTAAAGCCCAAATCAATGCGTCGATTATGAGAGTCTCCTTTTTGGAAGGTTTCATACTTCTGCATAAACAGGTCCGGTCTGGCCTGACGGAACCGGTAAATACTCTGTTTTACATCCCCTACCATAAAGTAATTGCCCTGATCCCCTTCCATGACAATAGAAGTCAGGATTTCTTCCTGGAGATAGTTACTGTCCTGATATTCGTCAATCATGATTTCCTTGAAATGCCGACGGAATTCCTTTGCCACATCCGTAGGTTCTTTGGTCTCCTCGTTTCTTAAAATACGAAAGGCAAAATGCTCCATGTCCGAAAAATCCACAATGTTCTTTTCCGTCTTCTTTTCCGCCATTCGCTCCGAAAACTTCCTAGCCAAACGTACCAGTTCTGCCACATAAGGTCTGGTTTCCTGCAAATCCAAAAGTTTTTCTTCCAAACTTTCCGGAATATACTTCTTTTTGATTTTCTCAAAGGCATCCTTGTATTTTTTTCGCATGCCTAACAAATAGTCTTTTTCCGCCTTCACTTCCTCCGGAAGTTTTCCTCTTGGGGCAGCTCCCCAGCTCATCCCATACAGGGCATCTCGAAAGGCAAAATAATCCGCCTGGTCACAAATATGTTGTAAACTCTCGGCATCCTGTTCAAACAAGGTTACATATTTTTCCAATTCCGGTATTTCCATGGCACGATTTCTAGCCTTTTTTGCCATTGCCACGCAATCCTCTGTTTCAAATCTGCAGCAACGGATCAACTCCTGCATATAAGGCTTTTCCAACATTTCTTCCACGGAGTCCACCTCATAATTTTCCATGCAAGACGCGAACCATTCCTTGGGCCATGGATGGCTTCTGGAATTCCGATAGATTTTCAACACCATGTTTTTGACCTTGTCATCTGTTCGTCCGCTATAACCCTTCATAAAGGAAAGGAATGCCTCAGACTCTGCCTCATATTCCTCGTGGAAGATTTCCTTCAACACATCCATTTCCAGCAATTCCAACTCCGAAGTATCTGCTACGCGAAAGGACGGATCCAAATCAATTTCTTGAAAGAAATTGCGAATCAAATACAAGCAAAAACTATCAATGGTGGTAATTTGCGCGTGATGAATCAACGTCACCTGTTTTTTCAGATGCTCATCCTTTGGATTTTCTTTTAACGCCTTCTCCAATGCTTTTCTCACACGCTCACGCATTTCCGCTGCTGCAGCATTAGTAAAGGTCACGACCAAAAGTTCATCTATATCAATGGGATTTTCTTTTTCCGTAACCCGTTGAATAATACGTTCTACCAACACGGCAGTCTTACCGGAACCTGCTGCTGCACTGACCAAAATATTACAATTTCGGCTATCAATGACTTCTTGCTGCTCCGGTGTCCAGGTCACCTTACTCATGGTTTTCTTCCTCTTTCATTCTTTCTATAATGTCTTCTTTTCCTAATTTTTCCAGTTCTCGATGAGCAAATCCCTCTAATTTCTCATCGTACTTGCAAATACCGTGGAATTCACAGTAAGTGCATGCATCCTTGTCCGTCAATAACGTGGGAGCAATAGCAATATTGCCTTCTGCAATTTCCTCCCCAAATTCCCGCACCTTGCGGTTCACATGATGACAAACCAGCCGGAATTCTTCTTCCGTAAGCACCTTCGCATTTCGATCAAAGGTTTTATCTTTTTTATATTTTACCGGGATGACATCCGAGCTGTTGGTTTCTGCAATGTCTCGGTCCATGGCATAGACCACTTCGTCCTCTCCTTGAACCATTCCATCGGGACGCATGGCTCTCAGCAATTCCCGCTGGAGTTTTTCCTCCTCCACATTGCGTTCCACTTCCACAAAGGGCTGCTGCAAATGATAATAAAAGACGCCACCGGTTTTCAATTCCTTATCCGGATACTTCTCCTTCATCATTTCCATCGCCGCATTCAAATAAATCATCAACTGTAGTTGCTGTCCATAATAAATCGACAACAGGTCATAGGTGGTGCTTCCGGATTTATAATCCACCACCTTTACATAGCAGCGATCTTCCTTTTCACAGAGGTCCACACGATCGATAACCCCCTTCAGACGTATTTCCTGCCCGTTTTTCAGGGTTATTTGAGAGGTGTTGGGGGAATTGTCACTGCCGAACTGTAATTCAAAGGAATCGGGATAAAAATCCCCCTGCTGCAATTGCTTGCGAATGGCACCAATGGAATTCTCAAAAATATCATACAACCGGTTGGACAAAAACTTTCCTTCTCCATCCGCAGACAAAGCAAGAACCGCCTCTTCCAGCACCGCATCTTCGTAAGCCTTTTTCTTTAAGGCCTGTAAGGTCTCATCCTCTTCACTAATCCAAGACAGCCCTTTTTCCTTCAATTCTCTGCCGTAGTTTTCCAAAGCCTTATGCAAAACCGTACCCATATCGCTGGCCTGCACTTCTTCCCCGGCTCTTTCCTTCAATTTTAAACCTTGACTTAAAAAATAACGGTAAGCACAAGTCGCATAGGTTTCCAACTTGGTGGTGCTGCTGCTTAGCACCTTTCCATACAATTTATGAATCACTTCCGGTGAAAGGGCCCGGTTGTGATATTGATAAAACCCGTATTTTAAAAGTTGTTGCGGATCCTTTAACTCCTCACCTTGCTCTACAAAATAAGCAAATAGGCCATACCAGAACGGATCTTCCTTTCCTGTCTGAATTTCTCGGAAGGTTCTCACCAGATAATTCCATCCGCTTTCCGGGGTTTCTGCCTGTCGCATTTCCGGGAAACCCGTAGTCAGCGTCGGAAACAGATCCTGCAACAAGCCCAGCAAATAGGAAGGGCGCGCGACTTTTCCCTCCGCATCACATAAGTGATAGGATACAATCAGTTTTTCCTCCGGTTTCGTCACATTCAAATACAAATAAAACCGCTGTAAGAAGGTTTTCTCCCTACCACCCGGAGCCAAGGTGATTTCCTTGTCCTCCAGCTGTTCTCTTTCCAGTTCCGATAAAATACTTCCTTTGTCCTCCGCTTTTGGCACAATGCCATCGTTGACTCCCAGGAAAAACAGTACCTTTACATGGGACAAACGACTTCGTTCCATATCTCCCAAAATGACCTTGTCCCGACCTTGCGGAATCACACCGATATTGGCCGCTTCCACACCGGACTCTAAAATATCCAAAAGTTCTTTCAGCGGGAGTTCTTCCTCTCCCAAAAGATCCACCAATTTTTCCAAAAGTTTCATGACAACCACATAGATTTCACGATACTCTCTGGCAAGTTCCGCATCTCCTTGCGCTTCAAAGCGTCGACTTTCTTCCAAGAGTTGGGCTTCCATGGAAAGCTTTACAAAAATATTGTACAAAGCAATCACTGCTTCCTTGGCCCGGAAATTTCCTTTTTTCACCACCTGTTCCAATGGAGACAGTGTCTCCGTAAGGACTTTTCGCATTGCCTCCAAAGTCATGATATCCACTTCTTCTTGCAATTTCTTGCGTTTGACAAAGGGTTGCTTCCATTTCCGGCCGCGGATTCCCGCTGCTAATACATAGTTCTCCAACTTGTCAATGTCTGCCCTTTGAAACGGAAAATAACCGGTACGCAGCAAATAAAAGACACTTTCATAACTATAATTTTCCAGAATCGTTTGGAACACACCCCGCATAAATTCTGTAAAGGGATGGTAATTAATGCTTCGATTATTATCACTAAAATAAGGGATTTCATAGCGATAAAAAATTTCATCTGCATAATGTTCATAAGTAGACAAGCTCCCGGAAACAATGGCAATATCTCCATAACGATACGTTCCCTCTCGCACCAAAGTATGAATCTGTGCAGCTACATCCTGCAATTCTTCCCGTGGATTCTTATACCCATGAATAAAAATCTGATCCTGGTCCCCTTCCCACACCTGACTTTCATTGCGGAAAATATTTTCCTCCAGATGTTTCAATGCCGGTGCCTTACAAAACCGATGTTGCTTGGGATTTGAAATCCAAATATCCTCTTCGATTTCCATGCCGTTATCTGTAGCAATCTGTCGCAAGGACTGCACCATCTTTTGACTCATATAGAAAAGTTCCGTCATCTCCGGCTTTTTATACAAATCTGTTTTTTGATCCACCGTCACTGTCACATAGACATTCTGGGCCATCCCAAACAACACCTGCAACAATTTGGACTGAATCGGCGTAAATCCCGTAAACCCATCAAAGGCCAACACTGCATCTTTCAGTAATTTCGACTGCGGTGCATAGTAAGCCAAAATATCCAAAATTTCTTCTGCTGTAATATAAGTTCCTTCCATATACTCTTGGAAAGAACGATACAACGTGCAAATATCTTTGATCTTGTACTTCGTTGCCGGCGTAAAGCCTTGTTCCTCCAAAAGTTCTTCCAACTTTTCCGGGGTCACTTGATACTGCGTCAATTCCGAAATCAAGGATTTTAATTCATTGATATATCCTTTTTTACGCATATTGCCCTTTAATACGGAAAGTTCCTCTAGGTGTTCTTCTGCCACCTTGCGCAAAATCAGGTTCTTTCCCGTTTCCTCTAACACGCGCAAATCATTTTTTCCAAGTTCTCCTAACACACGATGTGCCAAGCGATGAAAGCTCAAAACATCCACGTTTACAATGGTATGGTTCTCCTGCAGCTGCACCATTTCCATCTGCATCTGCATCGTGAACTGCTCCGGAACAATCAACAAATAGTTTTTTTCCGGATGTTCCTTTGCTTCTTGTAATATTCTTTCATAAAGGTAAGTGGATTTCCCACTTCCTGCATTTCCCATAATAAAAGACAGAGCCATCTATTTTCTCCATTCTGTAATAAGTCTCAATCATACTTATTATAGAGAAAATATGGCTCTGTCTCAATGATTAAACCACATTCAAATGAATATTTTGTTTGTGTCTTCCTTCTTTTCTTTGTCCTTTTGCCTCGTATAATTTCCGGTCCGCCTTATTGATGAATTCTCGGATATTTTCTACGTTGGAATCCTTCTTGGCTACGCCGATGCAGACAGACAACTGATAGGGCGATTCTGCTTCTTTATTGAGCTTGTCCACGCATTTATGAATCTTTTTACAAATACGATCCACATCCTCCGGACCCTTTGACTCAATCAACATGGCAAATTCATCTCCACCATATCTGGCAATGGCAGGTCTGCTCACCTCATCCTTTACCGCCAATTTCAAAGCGGTAGCAATACGCTCTAATGCTGCATCTCCTTCTAAATGTCCGTAGGAATCATTGATTTCTTTGAAATGATCCACATCCATCATCAAGAAATACAAATCGTCTCGCTCATCTGAGGTATTCATCTTTTGATTTAAGAAATGTAGTAACTGTCTACGATTTCCCAAATTCGTCATGAAATCCACATAAATCATCTGCTCCAGATTGTTTAAATACAAGAGCAAAACACCCCAGGTAATTCCCAAAGTCTCCAATGGAATCTCCCAGAAAAACTGTTGTGCAATCGCTCCCACAGTTGGTAAAATCATAAACTTACCACAGGTCAATAATTTCTCTCGGTCCGCATAATTATCATCCTTTAACGCACGATAAACAGCAAGACCGGATGCACCAAAAATATACAAGTAAATCGGTGCCGTATTTAATAAGAAATATTTTCCTCTGTTGTAATGCATTCCCTGATCCATATAAAACAAAAATCCGGTTTTATAATTTACAATACCCATCATTACATGCAATAACAGCGGTATCGCAGAAAGAAGAATCTTCTTGCGATCCTGTGTTAAGGTGCTGTTTGCCAATTCCGTAATATACAAGAAAAACAAAAATGCGGTAATTGTCCCTGCTATAAAATAGGATTGATGCATCAATATGTTAAAAAACAATCGATTGGGAAAATTCGGACATGGCTGTATATCCATAACCTTCCAACAGATATCTGTAAAAATAAAAAAACAGAATCCCAAACAGGCTGCCAAAAACCGTCCCTCTGATTTCTGGTGAACCGCTCCACGAATGGATTTTAACATCAGCGTCACAACCATTAACAGGCAAAACAAATCCGCAAATACATAAGTCCAAAATCCTGACATTTGATCACTCCCACTCTCGTCCTTCACAACTCCAATTTTGTTGCTAATTTATTCTATCAAAATAATTCTTTTCTGTTTGTAAAATTTCTATTAAGTTTCGTAAAGTTTTTCGTATTTCCCCCTATTTTGGGATTTCCATTTAAAAGTAAATCAAAATTTAGTAAAATATGCATAGATTAGATTCAATTTATAAAGGAAATTTTTATGCACGCACAATACCAAAAGAAAGAAAAAGAGTTTGATATATATGAAAAAAAGCCATTTCACGTACGTCCCCATATTCATCGGGCCTTAGAATGCATCTATGTGACCAAAGGTTGTGTAGAGCTTGGGGTTGGTCCGGAACTATATCATTTAGAAGCCGGCGACTTCGGCATTGTATTTCCGGATATCATCCATCATTACCAAGTCTTTTCCGCAGATCAATCCAGTGTCATTTATTTGCTTTGTGACCCCTCCCTCTGCGGCAGCTACTTCAACCAATTACAGCAGTTTTGTCCGGAATTTCCTGTGCTTACCACGGAAAAGGTCCACGAAGATATTCCCTATGTCATGAAGCAATTGCTCAAAGAAGAGGACACCCTAGATCCCATGATTCGCCAATCCTATTTACAACTGCTTTTGGGACGTTGTCTTCCGCAATTCACTTTGACAGACAAAAGCAACTTTGGAAGTGATGACATTATTTATCGTGCGGTAGTTTACATTGCGGGACATTTTACGGAAAATATTACCCTCACCAGTATGGCAAAGGACTTATATGTAAGCCCCTACGCCCTTTCCCGTATTTTTTCCGGCACCTTCCATTCCAACTTCAACCGGTACCTCAATGACACCCGTTTGCAATATGCCGTTCGTTTATTACGGGATTCCGATTTAAGCATTACAGACATTTGTTTGGAAGCCGGTTTTGAAAGCCAACGCACCTTTAATCGCGTCTTTCAGAGCACCTATCACATGTCTCCAAGAGAGTACAAAAAAACTCTTGTAGCTGAGAAATAATTAGCGTATATTAAATACTTATGGGATCAAATTTATTAGCAAATATTCGTGAGGGAAAAGACCTCACTTTAAAACAACAAATTGCATTAACGCTGCAGTTAAGCTTTCCAGCCATTATGTCGCAGATATCCACCATTATTATGGAATACATTGATGCTTCCATGGTGGGACGCTTAGGCGCCAATTCCTCTGCAGCCATAGGACTGGTATCCTCCTCCACTTGGTTATTTGGAGGAATTACCTATGCCGCCATTTTAGGCTTTTCGGTGCAGGCAGCCCAGTTTATGGGCGCCAAGGAATACAAAACCACCCGCAATATTACCAAACAAGGCTACCTTTTAGTCTTAGCCATTGGAATTTTACTTGCCCTGATTGGACTTTCCATTAGCTCCTATCTTCCGGTATTACTGGGTGGCGAAGAAAGCATTCGTACGGAAGCCAGTGCTTACTTCCGTATTTTTATTCTTTTCTTGCCCATCAACTTTTTGGGACAATATGCCGGCTCCATGATACAGGCCAGCGGCAATATGAAATTGCCCGGATTTTTAAACGTAATCTCCTGCTTTTTGGATGTGGTATTCAACTACTACTTTATCTATGTCCTCGGACTTGGCGTCGCAGGCGCTGCCCTGGGAACGGGTGCCAGCCAACTATTTACTTCTTTGATTTTAAATCTCTACTTATTGCTTGGCTCACCCTATTTAAAGTTACGAAAAGAGGAAAAGTTTTCCTTTGAATCCGGTCACTTATCCCAAGCCTTTCGCTTGGCCGGACCGGCTGCCGTCGAGCAGTTGATCATGGGGAGTGCCTATGTCATGCTGACTGCCATTGTTTCCCCCATCGGAAGCATTGCCGTCGCAGCCCATTCCTTTGCCGTCACTGCCGAAAGCCTTTGCTACATGCCCGGCTACGGTATTCAGTCTGCTGCCATGACCTTAATTGGACAGTCCGTAGGTGCAGGACGCGAGAAATTATCCAAACGGTTAAGTTCTCTCTGTGTCATTTTGGGTATGCTGATTATGGCCGGTACCGGTGTGTTTCTTTATTTTGCAGCACCCTTTATGATGGGTATCCTGACTCCGGATGCGGAAATTCAAGCCTTAGGCGTAAAGGTACTTCGCATCGAAGCCTTTGCTGAGCCTATGTTTGCAGCCTCCATTGTCACCTCCGGTGTATTCCGAAGTGCCGGTGACACCGTATATCCAAGTATTATGAACCTCATTAGCATGTGGTGTGTCCGCATTACCCTTGCCTATGTTTTGGCTCCGAAATACGGCCTTGTGGGCGTTTGGGTGGCTATGTTCATCGAACTAAACTTTCGAGGAATCATTTTCCTCGTACATTTAAAGAAAGAAAAATGGTTAAAGCCCATTCGAAAAGAATGTCACATGTGAATTTCTGATTCAATAAAAAAGTTCAAGGTGCAGAATAACACCTTGAACTTTTTTATTTATAGAAATATCTTTTTCATCTGCTCTTTACAGAGTCCCCTTGCTGGCACCCTTCAATCTGGCCATAGCTCTGGATAAATTGGCTGTGGTGATCTGGTACTCAATATGACTCTGTTTTTGTTGCAACTGCTCTTGGGCTCTTTCCAAGGCTTCCTGTGCACGGAAAACATCAATGTCTTCCGGTCTTTCGCAGGAATAAGCAAGCACCTTTACTTCTCCGGTATGATCCACAGTCACAAGACCGTCGGATACAATGGCTTTTCTCCAGGTACCATCCGGCAATTTAAAACGGATTTCTCCGATTTCCAAAACACCGGTCATCACTTCGTGATGATTCATAATGGCAACCTCTCCATCTACACCCGGAAAGATTAAGATTTCACATTTCCCTTGGTAAAACACGCCGTCGCAGGCAATAATACTTAATTGAAATAATGAAGCCATATCTTACTCCTTTGCAAGTTCCTCTGCTTTCTTACGAACATCATCAATGGTTCCAACATTGAAGAAAGCGGCCTCCGGATATTCATCCATTTCTCCGTCCAAAATTGCTTTAAATCCCTTGATGGTTTCTGCCACCGGAACAAACTGTCCCTTCACACCGGTAAAGTTTTCCGCTACAGAGAATGGCTGAGATAAGAATCTCTGAATCTTACGAGCTCTGTAAACCGTTAATTTATCCTCGTCAGAAAGTTCTTCCATACCAAGAATTGCAATAATATCCTGTAATTCTTTGTACTTCTGTAAGATTTCCTGTACGGCTCTGGCTACTTTATAATGCTCTTCTCCAACCACATCCGGCTCCAAAATACGAGAAGTAGATTCCAATGGATCTACTGCAGGATAAATACCCTGTTCTACGATTTTTCTGGATAATACGGTAGTCGCATCCAAATGGGAGAATGTAGTGGCAGGTGCCGGGTCAGTCAAGTCATCGGCAGGTACGTATACGGCCTGTACCGAAGTAATAGATCCGTTTTTCGTAGATGCAATTCTTTCCTGCAATTCTCCTAAGTCATTGGCCAAAGTCGGCTGATAACCAACGGCAGAAGGCATTCTTCCAAGAAGTGCAGACACTTCAGATCCGGCCTGTACAAAACGGAAAATGTTATCAATAAACAACAACACGTCCTGATTCTGTACATCACGGAAATATTCTGCCATTGTAAGTCCGGTTTCTGCTACACGCATACGAGCTCCGGGGGGCTCATTCATCTGACCGAATACCAAAGCGGTTTTATCCAAAACTCCGGATTCCGCCATTTCTGTCCACAAGTCATTTCCTTCTCTGGAACGTTCTCCAACACCGGTGAAAATAGAATATCCACCGCTTTCTGTTGCAATGTTGTGAATCAATTCCTGAATTAATACGGTTTTACCAACACCGGCACCACCGAAAAGTCCGACTTTACCACCCTTTGCGTACGGTGCCAACAAGTCAATGACCTTAATTCCGGTTTCCAACATTTCAACAACCGGGCTTTGCTCTTCAAATGTAGGGGGTTCCCGGTGAATTCCCCAATGTTCTCCATCTTCCAGACTCTTTCCACCATCCAAAGTGTCTCCAAGGACATTGAAAAGACGTCCTAAAGTCTGTTCTCCAACAGGTACGGAAATACCCTCTCCTGTTGCGACAACTTCCATATCTCTGCATAATCCTTCTGAGGGTGCCAACATAATACAACGAACTACACCGAGTCCAATATGCTGACTCACCTCCATTACACGTTTTTCATTCCCTACCATAACGTATAGGGCATCTCGAATGGCAGGTAGGTCATGATTCTTAAATTCCACGTCCACTACAGGTCCGGAAACCTGTAGGATTTTTCCTGTTATTTCTGACATTACGAACCTCTCTTACCGTTTTGCTTTTTTCTTTTTCAGTGCCTTCGCTCCACCGATTACCTCGGTAATCTCCTGGGTAATCTGGGCCTGACGCACTCTGTTGTATTCAATAGACAACTCATGTAAAATTGCTTCCGCATTGTCCGTAGCAGCCTGCATAGCCATCATACGGGCATTTTCTTCACTGGCGGAGCATTCCACCATTGCGCCGTAAACAAAGGACGTAAAATGGTTGTGTACCAACTGTTCCAATACCGATTTTAAAGATGGGTAAAATGGGAACCAGGTATCTCCACCATTCTGAATCGCTTCCATTTCATAACTATTGATGGAATGGACGTGCTTTACGCCTTCTTTCATTTCCAAGGAAGCCTTACTGCTTCCCCCTTTATCTTCCGAAATTTCTTTTGCCTGCTCCTTGATAAAGGCATGTGTCTTTAAAGGAAGCAAACGTTCTACGCAAGTCTCTTCCGTAACGGAATTCAACATCTTGGTGTAAATGACATCAATTCTGTCCAATTCCCCTTTGTTATACTTGTCAATCAAGTATTCGGAAATCAATCTTGCTCGATGCATAGTAGGATTGTTGGAGGAATACTTAAAGCTTTCATCCACGTTGTAACCGTTGGCGATAAAAAAGCTTCTTCCTACCTCTCCTACGACAAATAACTGATACTCATCCTTTGACAAATCTTTGATACGTTCCTGCGCAAGTTTTATGGCATTGTGATTGTAAGCACCTGCCATACCCTTATCGCCGGTAAAGACGATAAAACCTCTTTTTTTCACCTCTTCGTGCTCGTCCTCAATTCGGTTATCAAAGTAGATATGTCGAATATCCGGAAAATGCACCAAGTTCTCTGCAATACTTTTTTGGGTTGCTTCGAAAAAAGGTTCTGTATCAGCCAATTTTTTCTTTGCTTTCCGAAGTTTCATGGAAGACATCATATACATGGCTTTGGTAATCTTCATGGTATCCTGAATACTGTTTATTCTATTTAGGATTTCCTTTGTACTTGCCATATTTTACTCCCAAGTTTTCTTAAATTCGTTTCCTGCTTCAATGATTGCTTCTTTCAAATCATCTGCCAAATCCTTGGTAGATTCCAACTGATTGATTAAGCTTCTCTGCTCGGTGTGGAAGTATTCCAATAAATCCTGACGGAACTCTTTCACCTTGCTAAGTTCCAAATCTGAAAATACATGGGCATTTACCAATACCAACACAATGACCTGCTCTGCCATAGAGAACGGTTTGTTTAATGGCTGTTTTAATAATTCCATCAACACACGACCATGGGCCAACTGTTTCTTGGTCGCCTCATCCAAATCAGAAGAGAACTGTGTAAATACTTCGATTTCACGATACTGTGCCAAATCGATACGAATGGATCCGGCTGCTTTTTTCATTGCTTTTGTCTGTGCTGCACCACCTACACGTGATACAGAAAGACCTACGTTTACCGCCGGTCTCTGCCCTGCATGGAACAACTGGGACTCTACGAAGATCTGACCATCGGTAATGGAAATAACGTTGGTCGGAATATACGCAGACAAATCGCCTGCCTGAGTCTCAATAATCGGAAGTGCTGTAATGGAACCGCCTCCTGCTTCTTCTGTGATACGAGCACTACGTTCCAATAATCTGGAATGTAAATAGAATACGTCACCCGGATAAGCTTCACGTCCCGGAGAACGCTCCAACAATAAGGAAATTGCACGGTAAGCCACTGCATGTTTTGACAAATCATCATATACAATCAAAACATCCTTGCCTGCATACATAAAGTACTCTGCTAAGGCTGTTCCTGCATATGGTGCAATGTACTGCAATGGTGCCGGATCCGAAGCGGTAGAACTAACGATAATGGTATAATCCAACGCTCCGTTTTCCTTTAAAGTGTTTACCAATTTAGCAACGGTAGAAGCTTTCTGTCCAATGGCAACATATACACAGATAACATCTTTTCCCTTCTGGTTAATGATGGTATCCGTCGCAATAGAAGTCTTACCGGTCTGACGATCACCGATGATCAACTCTCTTTGTCCACGTCCGATCGGGAACATGGAGTCAATCGCCAAAAGGCCGGTTTCCATCGGCTGACTAACGGATTTACGATCTACGATACCAGGTGCTGCACACTCAACCGGACGGAATCCGTCTGCCTGAATCTCGCCCTTACCATCCAATGGAGTACCAAGTGCATCCACAATACGTCCCAAGAAAGCATCACCAACCGGAATACCAGCCATTTTACCGGTACGAACCACCTTGGTGCCTTCCTTTACTTCTGTATCTCTACCGAACAAAATAACGCCGATTTCGTCTCTACGCACATCCTGTACCATTCCCTTTACGCCGCTATCAAAGATAACGATTTCTCCGTAAAACGCATGGTCAATGCCGTCAACGTTGGCAATTCCATCACCAACCCAGTTTACCAAACCGACTTCTTTTTCTTTTGCTTCTAATTCAAAATCATCCACGCTGGTTTTTAAAATAGATAAAATGCTTTCATCCACTGCACTAAGTCCAACGGCTGCATTCAACTTTTCTGCCAACTGGTTGATACGTCCCTGTTCACTCCAATCATATTCTTTGGTACCAACGGACAAAACAAATCCGCTCTTCAAAGAAGCATCCTGCTGAAGTTCCAGTTCCATTTCACTATTTCCAAACTTCTTGGCAAGGAACTGTTTCATTCCTGCAAGCTGTTCTTCCGTAGGTTCGGTCACATAACGCAATTTTGCCTTCTGTGCCTTTTCTTCCGGTGTCTCTGACATTTCTGCCAAAGCATCCTTAATTTCATAAAATAATTCAAAATCCCCGTTATCACATAACAGTTTAAGGAAATTACGAATTTCCTTCGGGAAAATTTTTTCAATCACCACATGCTTTTTGGTAATAGCCACTGTGGGATCCTTTAATTCGTCTAAAACAGCCGGAACGGCTTCAAAAATGGAATCCACCGATTGAAGTAATTCTTTGCTGTTTTCCTTGTTATGCAAATCGCGGGCGTAATCAAAAGACTTTTCTGTCATTTTATTCACCATTTTCACCTAAAAATTTATTGAACAGTTCGTGATCCACATCACTTCCTGTTTTGCTACCAACTACCTTTTCGGTAGCGTCCATTACGATATCCGCAATTTCTTTCTTGGCTCCTGCAATAATCTTTTCACGTTCCTGATTTGCTTCTGCCACTGCAGCATCCTTAATACTCTTTGCATCTGTCTTCGCATCTGCAACCAATTTCTGATACTGCTCATCTGCCTGTTTTCTTGTATCGGAAAGAATCTGCTTCTTTTCCTCTTCTACTGCATCTAATTTATTCTGGTACTGTTTGACTGCTTCTTCTGCTTCCTGCTCTTTATCAGAAGCCGCTTTGTAGGAGGCTTCTACTTCCTCTTGGCGTTTTGCGATAATGTTTGCAATAGGCTTAAAGAAGAAAATACGAAAAGCAATAAACAAAATAAGTAAGTTAACAACAGTCCAAAGAATATTCCAAAATGAAATGTTTATCATTTAACGAACCCTTTCTTCCAACTTATTTTTACTGCAACATTACAATGATCATAAGTGCAATGACGAAACCATAAATCGCAGTTGCTTCTGCAAGGGCACAACCCAAAATCAAGTTCTTCTGAATCTTGCTTTCTGCTTCCGGCTGACGTGCGATACCTTCACATGCTTTACCGGTAGCAATACCGATACCAATACCTGCTCCTAAACCTGTTACTACTGCAATACCTGCTCCAATAGCGATAATTGTATTCATTCTTAAATCCTCCTAAATCTTCTTTTACTCAACTGCTTCTTTAATATACAAAGAAGTTAAAAATACAAATACGTATGCCTGCAATAAACCGTCAAATAAATCAAAATATAAACTAAATACTGCTGGGACAACCGGTGGAACTACGATTTTCAGTAATTCCATAATGACGAATGCGCCTAATACATTTCCGAATAGTCGCATACACAAAGATAATGGTCTTGTAAACACATCCAAGATATTAAAGGGTGTTACGATGGCTACGGGCTCCGTAAATTTGTGTAACCATTTCTTGACACCGGTCTGATAAATGCCGGCAAATTCCACAAGCACAATACTCATAAGTGCCAGTGCAGCGGTTACATTCAGGTCCTTCGTCGGTGACTTAAAGCCAAATAAACCAATAATATTAGACAGTCCGATATAAAGCAAAATGGTAGTGAGATAAGTGGTATAAATCTTACCCTCTTCTCCCAACATGCTTCCAACAATTCCTGTCAGTTTCTCATAGACAAGTTCTGCAAATGCTTGTCTTTTGCTGATGTTCTGTGTCTTTAAGCCTCTGGTAAGGATAAAAGCCAAAAGAATCAGTACTGCCATTACAATCCAGGTAACTACCACAGATTCCATAACAGGAATTTCCAGACTACCCACGTGGATTGTGAAGACCGTCTCGCAATTAAGCTCCTCTATGAGCCGTTCTGCTAATGACGAACTCACAAAAAACACCTCCTGTTCTATAAAAAATATGATACGCATTCGATACCGAATAAACTTCTAATCATATGGATTTTTCTCATTTCTCTATGTTAGTAGCCTCTTACTCCTTTTCGAACAGTTCTCATTTTAGACTTTTCACAGAAAAATATAATATACAAATTTCCGCATTTGTATAGCCTTCTGAACTTGACTTTTAAATTGTAGGGATTTTATATCAAACCTAAAGCTCTGTATATTCGGGCACTTTCCACAATTTTCGCGCGTTCCCTCAATAAAGCATCATTTCCAAATTTGAAATTGATACAATTTTCTCAGTTTCCGTATATCAGTTTTGGCATGCTAGGATTTCCTTCGGAAAACGCGAAAAAGGAATGAAAATTAAATTTCCATTCCTTTTTCCATGTCTATTTTGTCTATTTTATTTAAGTTTTCGTTTGAAAACGAAATCTTGCTTTCTAAGCGAATTAATGGGTTTGCAATCACACCTACAAGCAAAGCTGCTGCTACGGTTCCTTCTCTCACACCCTGGATACTTCCCAAAACGAAGTAAGAAACGATAATTGCAATGATTACCATAATGACGTCAAAGATGACCTTCATCTTGGTAAAACTGATTTTTGTCACTTTGCTTAAGGCAATGGCTGCCCCTTCTCCTGCTAACGTCACAACGTCTGCAGTCACTTCCATGCTCACACCAATTGCAACAAGTACAATTCCGATGAAGCAATAAATCCACTGCTCCGCATAATTCGTATAACTCAGTCCACTTACCGTGTATAAGGCTAGGTCGCACAAATAGCCAAATACAATCGCAACCGGCAACTGTAATAACTGAATCCACTGGTAGTCCTTTCGGAGCAGTAGGATCTGTAGCAGTATCAGGATTCCGTGTAAACAAATCGTCAGATTTCCTACCGTCAAAGGAAGGAACATACTAAAGACATACGGCGGACTGGAGATAGGAGAAGTGCCCAAATCTGCTATAATGGAAAAGGCTATACCAAATGCCATTATTGCAAGTCCGGCAATAAAAAAAATCCATCGTAACACTTGTTCTTTTACTGACCTATTCTGCTTCACGAAATTACCTCCTGCATCATTTTATAGGATGTGTATCAATTTCGAACACAAGCGATAGTATATCGAGGATTTTATAAAAATAATAGGTCATATGTCCTTTTTTAGTTAAATTTTATATTTTATTTTAACCAATTTAAAGACAAGTGTCTTTTTTGCTTCTGTTTCTTCTTATTAAATGAAACTTTTCTATTGTTTACTGCTTATACATTTTCCTTAATTTGTCCTATTAAAATCATGGAAATAATACGTTAAAATAGATATAAGCGTTATGTTGTGTTTTTTGGTCTAACGCGAACTAATTGTTTAGGAGAGTTTATGTTTCGATTTTTTTATGTCATCATAATGAATTTATTTCGGGCTCCGGTTATGATTCCCCGCATGCGCATCTATGCAAATCATCCGGAAAAATATGACGAAGTCACCCGATACAGACTTTGCCAGCACGTCGTCGATTTAATGAATCATACGGGACGTATCTCTACGATAGCCACCGGCTTAGAAAATCTTCCGACAGAAGGTGGTTACGTTATGTATCCCAATCATCAGGGAAAATACGATGCTCTGGGTATTATCAAGACTCACGAACAGCCCTGCTCTTTGGTAATCGATTTTTGGAAATCCTACGGTATCCTAGTACGTGAATTTGTAGATTTGGTACAGGGCAAACGTTTAAAGAAAAAGAATATTCGGCAATCCTTGACCATTATTCTGGAAGTTGCAAAAGATGTATCCAACGGAAAAAAATACATTCTTTTCCCGGAAGGCGGTTATCAATTCAACAATCAAAACCGTCTACAAAATTTCAAGGCCGGAAGCTTTAAGGCCGCTGTAAAAGCAAAGGCCCCCATTGTTCCGGTATGTATCATTGATTCCTACAAGGTATTTAATTCTTTCCAGCATGGGCCAATTACCACCTATGTACATTATTTACCACCACTCTATTACGAGGAATACAAAGGATTAAAAACCCAGGATATCGCAACGCTTGTAAAAGATCGCATTCAGCAAAAAATTGATGAAGAAACCAAAAATGGTTCAGACAAGTAATTGTCTGAACCATTTTTCTTAAGAAGGAATGCTCTTATGCATTCTCATTCATCTTTGCAAGTTTTTCAGCCTGATCTGCTGCAATACATGCATCAATAATTTCCTGGATATCTCCATTCATAATCTTATCCAACTTGTATAATGTCAAATTGATTCTGTGATCTGTCACACGTCCCTGCGGGAAATTGTAAGTACGAATCTTTTCGGAACGATCTCCGGTACCAATCTGGCTCTTTCTCATGGCAGATTCTGCATCCTGCTGTTTCTGCAATTCCAAGTCATACAACTTTGCACGTAACAAAGCAAATGCCTTTTCCTTATTCTGTAACTGGGATTTTTCTGTCTGAGAATAAATAACAATCCCTGTAGGATAATGGGTCAAACGAACCGCAGAGTCCGTAGTATTGACACACTGACCACCGTTTCCGGAAGCTCTCATAACGTCAATACGAATATCTTTATCATCAATCTGCACGTCTACTTCTTCTGCTTCCGGCATAACTGCAACGGTAATTGTAGAAGTATGAATACGTCCGGCAGATTCTGTTTCCGGAACACGCTGAACACGATGTACACCGGATTCATATTTCAACTTGGAATAAGCACCCTGACCGGTAACCATAAAGTTTACAGACTTCATACCACCGATACCGATTTCTTCTACTTCCAAGGTCTCAACTTTCCATCTCTGGCTCTCTGCATAATGTACATACATTCTATATACTTCTGCAGCAAATAATGCAGATTCATCTCCACCTGCACCGGCACGAATTTCCACGATAACGTTCTTGTCATCGTTCGGATCCTTCGGCAATAAAAGAATCTTTAATTCATCTTCCAATTCTGCCACACGGCTCTTGGATTCGTTTAATTCCTCTTTTGCCATTTCACGAAGTTCTTCATCGCTTTCTTCGTTTAACATGGTAAGAGAATCTTCAATGCTCTGGTTGCATTTTTTATATTCACGATAGGCTTCCACGATAGGAGCTAAATCACTTTGTTCCTTCATCAACTTACGAAAACGATTAGGGTCATTTGCCACATCCGGCTCCTGAAGTTCACTCATAAGTTCTTCATAACGGATCAATAAATCTTCTAACTTATCAAACATCTTTACATCCTTCCTTTAACTACCCGATCTAGACCGGCCAAATCCTTCTTTATTTCTATATCCCGAAAACCAGCGCGACGCATAAAGGAAGCAACTGCTTCTCCCTGGTCATATCCGATTTCCAGTAACAACATTCCATTTTCATTTAAATAAAAGGCAGCTTCCGCAATAATCTTGCGATAAAAATACAATCCATCTTCCCTACCATCCAGAGCTTCAAAAGGTTCATAATCCCGCACCTCCGGTTGCAAGGTCTCAATCACATTGGTAGGAATATAAGGCGGATTCGATACAATCATATCAAAGGTGCCTTCTACATTTTCAAACAAATCGCTGCGGAACCAATCCACTTCTACGCCATGGGTCTTTCCATTTTCCATCGCCACAAGAAGTGCCTGTTTGGAAATATCCACACCGGTACCTCTCAATCCCGGAATTTGTTTCATCAAGCTAATCACAATACAGCCACTGCCGGTACATACGTCCAACACCTGCTGTCCTTCTTTTAAATCTTTACATGCTTCTTCCACTAATATTTCTGTATCTTGTCTCGGAATCAACACATTGGTATTCACTTTAAAAGTCAATCCCATAAATTCCTGTTTACCTAAGAGATACTGCAAGGGAATTCTTTTTGCCCGCTCCTTCAACAGTGTTTGAAAACTATTCTGTTGTTCTTCGGAAAGTTCATCCTGCTGATGCATATAGTAATCACTGCGCGTAATCTGACATACTTCTTCCAGTAAATACCAACTTTCCAAATCTGCCTCTGCGATGCCGGCCTCCCTTAATATTTTGCTTCCTGCCTGTAATGCAAATTGATAGGTCAACGACCTCACCTCTCCTATCTTTGTGCCAAATAGTCTTTCCAGTCAAAAATTGCCTCCACAGAAGCAATTCCTACTTCTATCATTTCATCATCCGGTTCTCTGGTGGTCAAATTCTGCAACCACATTCCCGGTTTACTAAGTATCTGTACCAAAGGGTTTTCACTGCGTCCGGCCAAACGGATAAACTCAAAAGATACGCCTGCAATCACCGGAACCAAAAGCAATCGAAGTACCAATCTCAGCACTTTGGAATCCACCTGAATAAATGCAAAGAACACGATACTGACCACCATAACAATCAGTAAAAAACTGGTACCACAGCGTTTGTGCTGTCTGGATGCCTTCCTTACATTTTCCACTGTAAGTTCCATACCATTTTCGATGCAGTTAATGCATTTATGCTCTGCACCATGATACTGAAACACGCGTTTGATATCTTCCATCAAAGAAATTCCCTTGATATAAGCAAAGAAAATCAGCAAACGAATGATTCCCTCCACAAAGGTCAATAAAATGCCAGAAGAAATATAAGGTTGAAAAATCTGGGATAAATAATAGGGCAATATCATAAATACTGCTACTGCAATCACCACAGACAAAGCCAACGTTCCCGTCAGTAACCACTTTTCTTCCTTCTTTTTTTGTTCCTCTGACTTTGCTTTTTGTTTTTCCGATTCTTCCTCTTCTTCGAAAAAAGAAGCCGAATAACTCAAACTTCCCATTCCCAGAACTAAGGAGTCAAAAAAGCTTATCACCCCTCGAATAATCGGAATTTTTTTCCAAATCGATGCTTCCTTGGCACCCTTGTAAGTCTCCACTTTTACTTCAATCTCATGATCCGGCTTTCTAACAGCCACGGCATAGGAATCCCCATTTCTCATCATGACCCCTTCCATCACTGCTTGTCCGCCTATTCCGGAATATTTCATAGAAAACGCCCTCTACGTAAAAAAGGTTGAGATTCATAGCAACCTCAACCTTATCTTTCCAAGCAACAATACGTTACTTTATTATTTCATGCCGTATTTCTTATTGAACTGTTCAATACGTCCACGTGCCTGATTAGCCTTCTGCTGTCCTGTATAGAACGGATGGCATTTTGAGCAAATTTCAACATGAAGTTCCTGTTTTGTAGAACCGGTTGTAAATGTATTTCCACAGTTGCAAGTTACAGTTGCCTGATAATAATCTGGATGTATTCCTTCTCTCATCGTTTTCACCTCTTTACACTTTGTTTCATAAACAGCTAGATTATTGTAACATACGATTTTTCTTCTTGCAAGTACAATTTAGAATAATTTTCTCTTTTTTATAACCTCGCAGAATTCTTCGTTGTTCTTGGTTTTCACAAACATGTTTAGGATTCCTTCTACTGCTTCATCCGGCTTTAGGCCATTCAAGCCTTTTCGCATGATATCCACAGCTTCCTGTTCTTCCTGAGTCAAGAGCAAATCTTCTCTTCTGGTACCAGATTTGACGATATCCACTGCCGGGAAAATACGTTTCTCGGATAACTTACGATCCAATACCAATTCCATATTACCGGTACCCTTGAATTCTTCGTATACTACATCATCCATCTTGCTACCGGTATCTACCAACGCCGTTGCAAGAATGGTTAAGCTTCCTTTTTCTCTCATATTACGAGCTGCACCAAAGAATTTCTTCGGCATATGAAGCGCAGCCGGATCCAAACCACCGGACAACGTACGTCCACTCGGTGGAACCGTCAAGTTGTACGCTCTTGCCAATCTCGTAATACTGTCTAATAAAATCATAACGTCCTGGTGATGCTCTACCAAACGCTTTGCGCGTTCCATTGTCATTTCAGAAACACGTTTGTGATGTTCCGGCAATTCATCAAAGGTAGAATGAATCACTTCCACATTGTCCCCTTCAATGGCCTCTTTGATATCGGTAACTTCTTCCGGTCTCTCATCAATCAACAAAATAATGATATGCATCTCCGGATGATTCCGTAATACAGACTTTGCCACTTCTTTCAACAATGTGGTTTTTCCGGCCTTTGGTGGAGAAACAATCATACCTCTTTGTCCCTTACCAATTGGTGAAACCAAATCCACGATTCGCGTGGCAGAAGAAGAACCCGGTCTTTCCAAACGAATACGTTCATTTGGGAAAATAGGTGTCATCTCCTCAAAATTCGCACGTTTTGTCGCTTCATCCGTAGTGTATCCATTGATAGACTTAATATAAAGTAAGGCACTGAATTTTTCAGACTGTGTCTTTACTTTTGTATTTCCCACAATGATATCTCCGGTTTTTAAATTAAACCGACGAATCTGTGCAGGTGAAACATATACATCATTTTCACCCGGCAAATAATTTTCACAACGAATGAATCCATATCCATCCGGCAAAACCTCTAAAATACCATTGGCTGCAATGCCACTATCCAATGACATATCCACGGATTTTTCTTCTCTGTTTTCTTTTACTTCTCGCGCTGCTCTAGCCGGTTTCTGAGCCCCCTGCTTTTCCTGTTTTTCCGTTTCATCCAATGCACACATAGCATCAATCAAATCAGCCTTTTTCATGGTAGAAGTATTCTTGATACCACGACTTTTCGCTGCTTCACGGATGGAGCTAACAGGTAAAGTTTCATACTGTTCTCTCGTCATCTTCTCGAACAAACCTCTTTCTATTTTTTAAAAATGGGATTTATGAACGAAACTGTTCATGAACTACTTAAAATGTTACTATATATATCACTTTTGACATTATAGCACGAAGCAATTTGAAATGCTACAACAAATTGTGTATAAAACAAACACGAACTTTCATATTATACTTACTATATTCATAAGAATTCCTACATTGAATTTCTATTTTTTCAATGCTATGATATTCTAAGTGTTTTTTACAACTACTTATTATATAGTGTTGTAAATATTCATGAAGCAGAATCATTTCGAAGAACCGAAATTACGTTATTTACAGAAGGGAGAAAACATGAATATTCAAGAAGAAGCTTTACGTTTACATAAAGAATGGAACGGCAAATTAGAAACGACTGCAAAGACAAAGGTAAACACCCGCGATGATTTGGCACTTTGCTATACACCGGGCGTTGCAGAGCCTTGCAAGGAAATTGCAAAAAATCCGGAAGATGTTTATGTGTACACACAAAAGGCCAACACCGTTGCAGTTGTTTCTGACGGATCTGCAGTTTTAGGTTTAGGAAACATCGGAGCCGCTGCTGCTATGCCGGTTATGGAAGGAAAATGTGTCTTATTCAAAGAATTCGGAAATGTAAACGCTGTACCGATTTGTTTGGATACACAGGACACAGAGGAAATCATCAAAGCAGTTACTTATATTGCTCCGGCCTTTGGTGGTATCAACTTAGAAGATATTTCCGCTCCACGTTGCTTTGAAATCGAAAGTCGTTTAAAAGAGATCTTAGATATTCCTGTTTTCCACGATGATCAGCATGGTACCGCCATTGTCGTACTTGCAGGTATCATCAATGCCCTTCGTGTTACCGGAAAGAAAAAAGAGGATTGTTCCGTTGTCGTAAACGGAGCCGGTTCTGCCGGTATTGCCATCACAAAACTTCTTTACGAATATGGATTCCGTAAATTAGTCATGTGTGATATCAATGGTATTATTTCCAAAGAATCCCAGAGTTTAAACTGGATGCAGGAGAAAATGCTTACCATTACCAATCTGGAAAATAAGACCGGTACCTTAAAGGATGCTTTTGTAAATGCCGATATTTTTGTTGGTGTTTCTGCTCCAAATATCGTTACCGAGGAAATGGTTGCATCCATGAACAAGGACTCCATCCTCTTTGCCATGGCTAATCCGGTTCCGGAAATCATGCCGGACAAAGCAAAGGCTGCAGGTGCAAGAGTCGTTGGTACCGGAAGAAGCGATTTCCCAAATCAGGTCAACAACGTAATTGCCTTCCCGGGCATTTTCAAAGGCGCCCTAGAAGGTCGTGCAAAACAGATTACAGACGAAATGAAATTAGCCGCTGCCGAAGCCTTAGCCGGTCTCGTTAGCGACGAAGAATTATCCGACGATTTTATCATGCCGGAAGCTTTTGACCCACGTGTGGCAGAAGTTGTTAGTCAGGCAGTAAAATCTCACATCAAATAACAACCATAGACAAGGGGACAAACACATATGGCTGAACCATCTACCATTTATAAAATCATAATTTTATATATGCTGGATAAATTGGATGCCCCGATGATGAACACACAAATCTCCGATTTCTTCCTGGAAAAGGAATATACCAATTATTTCACCATCCAGGAAATCATCCACGATTTGCAGCAATCCGATCTCATCATTGCAGAATCTACACACAGCAATACACAGTATCAAATCACCAGCGCCGGAAAAGAAACCTTGGAATTCTTCCACGACAAAATCAGTGCTGACATCGAAAATGACATTCATCATTACTTTGATGAGCACAAAATGGAGATTCGCAAAGAAAATTCCTTACTGGCTGATTTCTTTACCACATCGCCGGGCAACTACTCCGTGCGATTGCAATTAAAAAACAAAAGCCAATCCGTTATCGACTTAACCCTCGCTGTTCCTTCTAAGGAAATTGCAGAAGTGGTATGTTTTAACTGGAGACAATCTCACGAAGATGTCTACACCTACTTAATGGATTTGCTCATTAAATAACGTTACATCCACAAGAAAGAATGTCGCATGCGACATTCTCGCGCCAAGCGCGGTTGCATTTATGCAACATTTACATCTCGCGCGCGTGCGCTTCCATAGCGGAGCGCTTTTTTATATCATAGGAATGGAATTTCCTATGATATAAAAAAA
>JAZOTM010000046.1:0-81451 GCA_045657625.1 Lachnospiraceae bacterium | reverse complement strand
AGAACAAATAGAAAGTGCGGCATGTGCCGCACTTTTTTTGTATAATAAGAAATTCCTTCGAATTTCTTATTATATAAAAAAGCGCTCCGCTATGGAAGCGCACGCGCGCGAGATGTAAATGTTGCATAAATGCAACCGCGCGAATTAAAACAACAAAAAAGCGACTGCTTTCGCAATCGCTTTTTTAAAGGTTAGTATCCAACCTCTTCAAACTTGTCGATAAATTGTTGCATTTGATTTAACCATTCGCAACGGCATCTTGGATTTGTGAGAGACTGATAAGAAACAGATTCTTTTTCTGTAACTCTTTGCAACACGGCCTTTGCATCCGGAGCTAAGCCTTCATATAAATCCTTGTGCTGTTTAATGTCTTCGAAAACTTCGTCCACATTATGCATTCTGCAAATCGCACATTTCACTTCCTGGTCTTCAGGATCCATTCCACATACGATAAAGTTAACAAGTACTGCAGCAGCAGTGCCTTCTAAGTAATCGCGATACTGGCACATCTTTAATGTCTGATTTAAAACATTTTCGTATGCCTCGCTATTTACATTACCTGCATAATGAGAAGCGGTTTCCTTTGCTTCTTTTAAGTTTCTATCCGTAGAATCATTTAAAACACATTGCATATGATAACGCAATTTACGAACAGAATCTTCGCCATCGCTGGTTAAAAATTCATTTAATGTACTAACAGCTTCATCTGACTCAAAAATGTGGTTACCCCACGCTCCCATAATATCACTCCTTCTAAAAAATTTTGTTTTGTTTACATTTTTTTTTCACGCTAAAGCAGCGTAGTAAAAAAATCGGGTGTGTAATGTTATAGTACTCCGAATTTTTAGAATTTTCAAACAAATTTTTAATATTTTTTCAACTTTGTTGAAAATTAACAAATAGTTTCCTTAAAAATAAGATATAATCACGGTAAAAAACTTTATACAATTTAACGAGTTTCCACAAAAACCCCGATTTTTCGCGGAAATTAGAAAAAAGAATGGATAGAAAAGTTTCGAAATTTATTTGCAGAGTGCCTAGGGAACGTGATAGAATAATTGTCTATCTCATGATGTTGTAGAAAAGAGGAAGAAAAAGAATGGGTATTGTTGTTTTTGGTGCCACATTTGTTGATATTAAGGGTTACCCTATGTCTACTTATATGCCGGCAGGTAGAAATGTTGGTCGCGTGATTCAAGTACATGGTGGAGTAGCTAGAAATGTAGCAGAGGATATTGCGAACATTGAGTTGCGTCCTACTTTCGTCAGCGTTGTTGATGAAAGCGGAATGGGAACAGACGTGATTGAAAAGTTAAAACGTCATAAAGTAAATGTTGATTATATGTGCAGAGTTCCGGGAGCATTAGGCACCTGGCTTGCTGTGTTTGATAATAGTGGAGATGTGGTTGCATCTATTTCCAATCGCCCGGATTTAAGTGCGATTAACGAAGTGTTGGAACAGCATGGAGATGAAATTGTAAAAAATGCAGACAGCGTAGTTGTGGAAATCGATATGGAACCACATCAGTTAAATCGTATTTTTGATTTGGCTGAAAAATATGAGAAAAAAGTGTACGCAGTGGTTTCGAATATGTCCATTGCCATGGAGCGTAGAGACTTGTTAAAGAGAACCAATTGTATCGTATGTAACGTTCAGGAAGCAGGAATCCTGTTCTCTGATTCTTACGAGGATTACTCACCGGAAGATTTGGTGCATGCCATTTCCTGCAGAGCGAAAGCTGCAAATATTCCGCGGATTATTGTGACCTTGGGAGAAAAAGGTTCTGTATATGCAGAATTGAATGGAGAATGCGGTGTGGTTCCTGCAAAGAATGTGAAGGTTATTGACACCACTGGTGCTGGAGATTCTTTCTTTGCCGGAGTGACCGTAGGACTTACTTATGGAAAATGTGTACGTGAGGCTTGTGAAATTGGTACAAGATTGGCAGCATCTGTAATTGCTACCAAAGAAAATGTATGTCCACGCTTTTTGCCGGAAGAATTCTGCTTAACTGGAATTCCGGAATAAAAATAAAGTTTCTTATATAGAAGATAGAAGAATTTTTATCGCAGGAAAAGGGTATTGTAACAGTTGTTACAGTACCCTTTTGTGGTAGTATATAAAAAAAGGAGGAACAGAGTATGGTTAAGATTTATGGCATGCCTACATGCCCTTATTGCGATTACGTGCATGAGCAGATTAAAGGACGTGAAGAGGAATTTGAGTATATTAATATTGGAGAGAACATTCGAAACATGGGTGCGTTTACCAGACTTCGTGACACCAATCCGATTTTTGACCATAGTAAGGAAGTAGGGGATGTCGGCATTCCGGCGTTTGTGCTGGAAGACGGAAGCGTTACCTTGGATCCGGCGGATGTGGGACTTATCGAATATGGCACTCCCGGAGCTTGCTCCATTGAGGATCACAAAAATGGGCGGAAAGGTTGCTAGTGTAGATTTCCGATTTCGAAATGAACCACGCAGAAAAAGAATTGATACAAGGACCCGAAAAAAAGGAAAATAGCAAAGGACGTGTTGCGCAGGAAAAGTGCAAACGTTTCCCTGTGTTATAATGAGGGAAAAGGAAGAAAGGTAGTTGGCGGGGATATGGAAATTCAGTACATGAAGGAGTTTTTGGTTTTATCAAATGTTCTGAATTATGAGAAAGCAGCAGATATTTTGTATATCTCTCAAAGTTCTCTTTTCAAACACATGAAAGCACTGGAAACGGATTTAGGGGTAAAGCTTTTTGAAAAAAATGGAAAACGTATTTTCTTAAGTGAATATGGAAAGAAAATGATTCCCTATGCAAAAAAGTTTGAGGCTTTGGATGAGTCTTTTCGCCAGAATGTGATACGCGGAAGCAATACCGAGGACAGTGTCGTACATATCTATTCGGAATATCCGTATACAGATTTGTTTGTGGACTTTTATAAGAAGTACCCGCAGTATCAGATGAGCGTGTATACCGGACAAGAAGGCATGGACGGTTGCAAGGAACTGGCAGTAGGAAGAGCAGATATCGGATTAATGGAACATATCGAGGAGTTGGATGACACTTATGAGATTCTACCTTTTGAAAAAAAGCCCCTGACCTTGTTGGTCTATGAAGGGCATCCTTTGTGCGGTAGAAAAGTGGTGGATGTTTCGGAACTTTGGGAAGAAAGGTTTGTGTCTTTTGTGGCCATTCCGGGAAAAGGAGATCCACACTTAAAGATTTTTCAAGATACCCATGTGACACCCCATGTGGTGATGACTGCCACAAGTGAGGAGTCCATTCGCAGAAATGTACGAGATGGATTTGGGGTAGCGTTGGTATTTGAGAATCCTTTGGACAGCCATGAAAAAGGGATTGAAGCGATCCATGTAAAAACAGATATCAGTAGAAACGTATATCTTTGTTATCCCAAGAAAACCGATTATCCAATGGCAGTGGAGGCTTTTTTGGAATTTGCAAAAAAGCGGAAACGTTGGGATGGAGAATAGTACTTTCTTTCAAATTATGAAATAAAGTCCAAGGAAATGGAATTGATAGAAGATGACCTCTTTGGGAAAATAGACCTGTTTAGTGAAGAGGAAAGGGGTCATTATGAAGCAAGAAAAACAGGTGGCGTGGGAGCCGCCAAAAAAAATATGGAACTTTTTATTTATTAGTATCTTTTTTGCCAATATGGCAATGAACATGGGATTGCAGATGAGCAATTCCCTATTATCCAAATATGCAAATTCCTTGGGAACGCCGGCAGCGCAGGTTGGGTTGCTTGGTAGCTCCTTTGCAATTACAGCATTGTTGTTTCGATTTGTTTCCGGGCCGGCTATGAATGCCTGGAATAGAAAAGTCTTATTGTTGTCTGCCATGGGGCTGATGACGATTGCCTTTTTGGGATTTTCTTTTGCACCGAATATTGCAGAAGCCACAGGCATGCCTGCCATCGCTGTCTTAATCGCTTTTCGCTTGCTGCAGGGGGTAGGAAATGCCTTTGGAAATTCCTGTTGTATGACTATCGTTTCGGACGTATTGCCGAAGGATCGTTTTTCTACAGGAATGGGCTATTATGGATGCGCACAGGTGGTATCTCAGGCCATTGGACCGGCTGTGGGAGATGCTTTGGCCGGCGTAGTAGGATATCATACGGTTTATATTATTTTTGCCATGGTGATGCTGGTTTCCATTGGTTTGGCTTCCTTTGTGAAGACGGCGCCTCACGAAACCATTCCATTCAATTTGCGTGTGGATAATATGGTGGCAAAAGAGGCATTGACACCGGCAACGGTAATTTTCTTGATTGCCATTGGTTACACCAGTATTCAAAATTTCCTGCTGTTGTATGCCCAGGAAAGAGGAATTGTGGGAGCCGGTTATTTCTTTACGGTGTATGCAGTGACTGCACTTTTGACCAGACCCTTGATTGGTGGTATTACAGAAAAATTTGGATTTGTGAAGGTGGGAATTCCGTGTGCATTCCTGACCGCCATTTCTTTGATTATGATTGGATATGCCAATGGACTGTGGGTACTTCTTTTTGCTGCCTTGATTAATGCGTTTGGATATGGAGCATTACAACCTATGGTGCAGTCCCTTAGTTTGAAATCCGTTCCGCCGGAGCGCAGAGGCTCTGCTTCCGGAACCTACTATATAGGAATGGATGCAGGTACCTTGATTGGACCAACCATCTTTGGTGTGTTGGCCGGTAGCATGGGATATACTTCTTTGGTTTGGGTAGTGATGTCCTTGCCGGTATTCCTTAGTATTTTGTTTATGTTGGTACGTAGAAAACGTATTCAGGAAATAGAAGCAGAGTTTTAAATAAACGAATAAAACAGGAGGATATATGGAAATTCAATACTTGCGCGAGTTTATCAAATTGGCAGAAACAGAAAATTATGCAGTGGCTGCGGAAGAAATGTTTGTTTCCCAGTCCTCTTTGTTTAAACATATTAAGATGTTGGAAAATGAACTTGGTGTTAGTTTCTTTGAAAAAAAGGGAAAACACATTCAAATGGGAGAATTTGGAAAAATCTTTTTACCTTATGCAAAAGAAATGGTGATTTTGGATGGAAAGTGTAAAAAGAAAATTCAAAGCAAATTGGAGATTCAAGAACAACGCATACGTATTTGGACCAATTATCATATTGGGGATTTGGCGGCGCGGTTTCGTTTGCAGCACGAAGAGTATTTGTTGGATATTCGGCAGGGTGGATACGATACGAAATTGGTATCTACCATGGTGGAAAGCAGAGGTTTTGAACTTTACTTCTTGTCGGATATTAGTGTAGTGATGGATTCTTTGATTTGCATGCCTTATTTAAAAGAAAAACTGGTTTTGGCGGTGCATGAGAGTCATCCTTTAGCCGGTAGAGAAAGTGTTTCCATCGAAGAATTGGAAAACGAGAACTTTATTTTGTTCCATGATTTTGGTACGAAAGAAGGGGAGCAAAATCCACACAATCGCATTTTTAAGGATGCGGAATTTGTACCGAAAAACAGTATTCGCGTGAACCAGGGAGCGGAAATTGTAAATCTGGTAAAACGAAATTGTGGTGTGGCGGTTTTGTCCGGAAACATCCTTAGAAAAAAAGCACATGAAGGCATTGTGTTTGTGGACTTAGAACCGAAGTGCGAATATGGTGTGTGGTGTTGCTACCACAAGGATTTGGTGCCTACCCATGGCATGGAATTGCTTTTGGATTTTTGCAGAAGAGAAGATGCTTGAGAAAGCATCTTTTTTTCTGCTTTTTTTGATTTGTTTTTCATTTCTTTTTGGTAAATGAAGTGGCTGAAATGAGAATTGAAGATGGATTTTTGAAAAACTATGCTAGGAATATGACGAGCGGGGGGAACGCGAGTCAGAAAAAATGTATTGAAGGAGGGTCAATATGAAAAGGTTTTACAAATTGACATCGGTGGCACTTGCCGGTGTGATGGCTTTTTCAGTGGCAGCCTGCGGTTCATCCGGAACAGGAAATGGGGTTTCTTCTACGGAAAGCAGTGCAACACAGAATACAGCGATTGCAGAACAAAGTGTATCACAAGCAGAAACCAAAGCGGAAAAGGTGACAGTCCAGTTGAATTCATTGGATGATATGAATCCGTTTTTGGGAGATTATGGAGAGACCATCTCTGGAACTGTACGAGATGAGATTTTCCAAAAATTAATGAATCGAGATGGTTTCGGAGGGGAATTGAAACCGGTTTTGATGGAATCTTATGAAAAAGAATCGGAAGAGGTTTATCACTGTAAGCTGTATGAAGGAATCGTGGATTCCAATGGAAATAGCATTACTGCCAGCGACGTAAAGTTCAGTATTGAAGAATATCAACGGCAGGGACTTATGAATGATGCAAACAATGTCAAAGAAGTCATTGTGGATTCGGAATTGGAATTTACGTTGGTGTTCAATGATAATCCAACAGCCAATACGTTTGAAGGTACGGTATGTGCATTCAATATCATCAGCGAAGAATCCTTTAATGCCAGCCCGGACAAAATGGTTACCACACCGGTGGGATCCGGTCCATATAAAATTGAGGAAGGTTCCTTCTCCAGTGGAATCGGCATGACCTTAGTGTTAAATGAAAACTATTGGGAAAACAATTATCCGGAACTCATTGATTTGCCGGTGGAAATGCAGAATGTGGAAGTGATTGATTGCAAGGTAATTACAGAAGCATCGCAGATTACCATGGCGTTACAGACAGACACCATTGATTATTCGGAGAGTGTATCGGCACAGGATCTTGTGAATTTCCAGGATGGAGGTGCTTATGCAGATACCTATGATGTGTATTCTACACCGAAGAATAACGGAAATGTCCTGGCATTCAACAGTTCCGAAAGCAGCCCGTTGCATGATGAAAAATTAAGAGAAGCCATTATGTATGCCATTGATTCTGATTTTCTGGCAAACTCCATTAATGGTGGAGGCAATTTGGTTTGCTACGTTTTAGGTGGACCTTATTACGATGATTACAACGAAGATTGGGCAGATCTGTATCCGGAATATGATTTGGAAAAAGCAAAAGAATTGATGGCAGAATCTGAATATCCGGATGGCGTGGAATTGACTTTGATTTGCCACACCTTAGATCCGGCTCTTGCAGATATTGGAGAAGTGCTTTTGGAACAGTTGGCACCTCTTGGCATTACTTTAAATGTAAGTGCAATGGAACTGGGAACTTATTTGACTTATGAAGGGGATGAAACCAAGTGGGATTTCACCATTGCAAACTTCTCAAATCCTTCCGGAGCCATTGTAAATGTATGGGGTATTTACTTTGATGCGGATAAGACAGGCACCGGAATGACCAAGAATTTTGTGGAAGATGAAACACTTCAGGAATTGATTCAGACTGCGGAACGCGCAGAAACACATACCCAGGAAAATGTGGATGCAGCATGGGAATACATCATGGAAAACCATTGGGTATATGGATTGTTCCAACCACTTCAAAACTATGTATATAACTCGGATTTGATTACGGGATTTGGATTTAACAATACCGGTAGCGTTGTGCCGGGTGGATGCAGTTATAACGTAGAGTAGTTTTTATTATGGATGCCGGAGTTTTTTCGGGCCTTTCCCCGAAAAGAACTTCGGCTTTCGTTTTGGAGGGAATATTATGTGGAGATATATATTGAAACGACTGGCTATGATGGTTTTCGTGGTGCTGGGAGTAGCAATTGTCATCTTTTCAATTTTGTATTTTGTTCCGGGAGATCCGGCGCAAATTATTTTAGGGTCCACAGCTACACCGGAACAGTTGGCTGCAAAACGAGCAGAGCTGGGAATAGATCAGCCGTTTTTGATACAGCTATGGAACTACATTTTAGATTTATTACATTTGGACTTTGGCAATTCTTATATGTATGGCACACCGGTTATTGATGAATTGATGATTCGTGTGCCAAGAACCTTTTTGCTGGCCTTATTGACCATTGTGGTGCAAACCATATTGGGAATCCCCTTGGGAATTACCGCAGCGGTACATGCGGGAAAGTGGCAGGATTCTACTTCTATTGTCATTTCTTTGTTGGGCATTGCCATTCCTTCTTTTTGGTTGAGCCTTATGGCCGTGTTGGTGTTCTCTGTGAAACTTCGTTGGCTTCCGGCCTTTGGAATTGACACCTGGCAATGTTGGATTTTACCGGTGCTTACAGGTGCTTTGGCAGGTGTGGGAATGAATGCCAGACAAACCAGAGCAGCGATGCTGGATGTGATTCATTCGGACTATGTGACTACAGCCAGAGCCAAGGGGTTGAATGAACATGATGTGATTTACAAGCATGCATTGCCCAATGCCTTGATTCCGGTCATTACCATGATTGGTGGTTCTTTTGCTATGGCACTGGGTGGAGCCATTGTAACAGAAGCGGTTTTTGTTATGCCTGGGGTAGGCCTTTATATGACAAACGCAATCAGCAATTTGGATTATGTGGCAGTTCGAAGTGCAGTAGTGATTTTATCTGTATTTTTTAGCTTGATTATGTTGATTACGGATTTGATTTATGCCTTTGTGGATCCGCGTATCAAAGCACAGTATGTAGGAAGGTAAGAGAGGGTGAGATTTATGAAAGGGTTTGGCAAAGGAAAAAAGAAAAGTCAATTGGCGGAAGTTATGAAACGCTTTATGAAAAATAAATTGGCGGCGGCCTCTTTGGTAATTCTTGGAATTTTGGTGTTGATTGCGATTTTTGCTCCGTTCATCGCACCCTATGATTATCGCGAAATGAATGGTTCGCTGATGTTTGCAACGCCGTCGGTGGCACATCCCTTTGGAACAGACAAGATGGGAAGAGATTTGCTGAGTCGCATTATTATGGGAAGTCGATTTTCTTTGGGACTTGGATTTTTAGGCGTGTTTGTTTCTCTGGTATTTGGTGCGATTTTTGGCTCTATTGCAGGATTTTTTGGACAGGTGGCAGACAATGTGGTGATGCGTATTTTGGATGTGATTCAAGCAATCCCCGGAATCCTTTTAGCCATGACAATTTCCACGGCTTTGGGTGGTGGATTTATGAATACGGTCATTGCGCTTTCCGTGGGAGCCATTCCTAGTAATGCCAGAATGTTACGTGCCATGATTTTGGCAATTCGAAAAAGCGAATATGTGGAGGCGGCAGACTCTATTAACTGTTCCAAGTTTCGGATTATTGTAAAGCACATTTTACCAAATGCATTTTCACCGGTATTGGTGGGAGCGGCTATGGGAATCGGCGGAACCATTGGTCAGGCAGCAGCCTTGTCTTTTGTGGGGCTGGGCATTCAGCCACCGGATCCGGAATGGGGGGCACTGTTGGCAGACGGTAGAAATTATATTACAACCTATCCGCATTTGTTGATTTTTCCGGGAATTATGATTGGACTAATCAGCTTGGTTGCCTGCTTAATCGCAGACGGGCTTCGGGATGCGACGGATCCTAGATTGAAACAGTAAGGGAGAAGAACATGGGTGAGAATGCATATTTAAAGGTAGATGATTTGGTGGTGGAATACACCTCGAATGGAGAAATTGTTCATGCGGTCAATCATGTATCTTTTCAGTTGGAAAAAGGAAAAACACTGGGGCTGGTAGGGGAAACCGGCGCCGGAAAAACCACCATAGCAAAGGCAATACTTGGTATTTTGCCGGTGCCACCGGCTCGGGTAAAAAGCGGAAGCGTGGTATTGAACGGAAGAGATTTAAGACAATTATCGGAAAAAGAGATGCTAAAGGTTCGCGGAAAGGAAATTTCCATGATTTTTCAGGACCCTATGACAGCATTAAATCCGGTGATTTCGGTCGGCAAACAAATATCGGAAGCAGTGATGTTGCACGAAAACGTGGACCGGGCTACCGCAAAAAAACGCGGCATTGAAATGCTGGAATTGGTCGGAATTCCGGGAAGTCGCTATGAGGAATATCCCCATCAGTTTTCCGGTGGAATGAAGCAACGCGTGGTGATTGCCATGGCATTGGCCTGTGAACCGCAGTTGCTGTTGGCAGACGAACCTACTACAGCCTTGGATGTAACAATTCAAGCGCAGGTGTTGGAAATGATTGGGGATTTACGAAAGAAATTTGAGACTTCCATGATTTTAATTACCCATGATTTGGGCGTGGTGGCAAAGGTCTGCGATGATGTGGCGGTGGTTTACGCCGGGGAAATCATTGAGCGTGGCTCCTTGGAAGAGGTGTTTGATAATCCCACACATCCTTACACCATAGGGTTGTTTCGGGCATTGCCGAAATTGACCGGAGAGGAAAAACGGTTGTCTCCGGTGGAAGGCTTGCCACCGGATCCCACGCATTTGCCGTCAGGCTGTAAGTTTAGTCCCAGATGCCCGCATGCTTGCGAACAATGCAAGCAGGAAGAACCGTCCATGGAATGGCTGCAGGGTGGACATCATGTGCGTTGTCACTTTGCAAAAGCATTTGGGGAGAAAAAACAGGAGGTATAGCAATGGGAGAGGTTTGTGTTGAAGTCAAAGATTTACAAAAAATATTTGATGTGGGCCGCGGTGCAAAATTGCATGCAGTGGATGGAATCAATTTAAAAATAGAAAAAGGGAAGACCATGGGAGTGGTGGGGGAATCGGGTTGCGGAAAATCCACTCTGGGTAGAACCATTATTCATCAACATAAGTCCACGGGAGGACAGATTTATTTTCAGGGAAAAGACGTGACGCATGTCAGGGGAAAGGAATTGAAAAACCTGAAGGAACATATGCAGATTGTATTTCAAGATCCGTATTCGTCTTTGAATCCCAGGTACACCGTGGAGGCTACGATTAAAGAACCTTTGCAGTTATGCAAAAGATACACCAGAGCACAGGTGGAAGAAGAAGTCACACGTTTGATGGAACTTTGCGGAATCGATGAACGATTGCGCTTGGCCTATCCCCATGAATTGGATGGTGGGCGTAGACAGCGTGTGGGAATCGCAAGAGCGCTGGCGCTAAAACCGGATTTTATTGTGTGTGATGAGCCTGTTTCAGCCTTGGATGTTTCCATTCAGGCCCAGGTTTTGAATTTACTTATGGATTTACAGGAAAAAGAGGGATTGACCTATATGTTTGTCACCCATGACTTGTCGGTGGTTCGACATATTTCTCATGACATTGCGGTGATGTATTTGGGGCAGTTGGTGGAAACATCGCCCTCAAAGGAATTGTTTGAACATCCATATCACCCTTATACCAAGGCGTTGCTATCTGCCATTCCTACCATTGATATTCATGCCCCGATGAATCGGATTCAATTAAAAGGGGAAATCACGTCTCCCATTAATCCGAAGCCGGGATGTCGCTTTGCGAGCCGCTGCCCCTATGCCACGGAGGCATGCAAAAAGCCTCAGGAATTGGTGGAGGTGTCCCCCAATCATTTTGTGGCTTGTGGCCGTGTGCATGAAGTGCAAGGGAGTGTGGATTAAGAATGAAGTCTTTTCGACAAATGTTTGTAGAAAACCATATATGGGCAAAGGATACCAAGACCTACCGATACAGTGGGAATTGGTATTCCTTCTGCGATTCCAAACAGGAAAAAACGAGAAGAAAGAAATGGTTTTTGGTGCTGGAAAGCAGCAGTGTGTTGGCTTTTCTTATTGCCGGGACCAGAATGACTGCCCTGAATTTATCCCGTGTTTTTGGTGGCATTTTGGGGCTTTCTGTAGTTCCGTATTTAACGGAATTGCTGGGCGTTTTTCTGTTTCTCATTGGAAAAAATTATTTGACAGAAGAAGATTACAAATGGACAGATGGATGTATTTTATACGGAGCTTCCCTTCGTGTGGGATTGCTACTGCTGGGAGGAATCCTGGAATGGAAGAAGGTGGTGCCTCACAGTGGAGAAGAAGTCCGGATGCTACTTTTTTATGGCATCTCCATGGGAATGTCGTTTGTAACTTTTTATATACAAAAAAAGATTTCCTATCATGTCTATCGCAATGAAAACGGATGTGTGGGAAGTGAGTACTAAAAAAGAGGAGGATTGTCATGAGGAAAAAGATGATCATAAGAGCGGATGATGTGGGATATTCAAAGGTAAACGATATCGGTGCTTTTGAAACCATAGATGCAGGCGTGGTAACTGCAGCAGATGTGATGTTGGAGTGTCCCGGAACCGAAGGGGCTCTTGCAATGTTAAAAGAAAGACCATGGATCAGTGTGGGTTGGCACGATCATTTTTGGGGATCTCCGGTTTTATCCCCGGAACAGGTGCCGGATTTGTATGATACAAAAACCGGACATTTTCGCGTGGATATTCATCAGGCGCAGGATATTTCTGAGAGCCAGTTATTGAACGAAATGTTTGCGCAAATGGAACGTTGTGAAAATATTCTGGGACGCGTGCCGGATACTGCCGGAGATTTGTCGGAGGATACCCCTTTTGGAAGAGCAGCCATTCGTGTATGCGATGAACTGGGAATCCATAGAAATTTTGTGACAAAGGAAGGCAAGGATTTTGCCATGATTTATCCGCAGGAGCGGTATCAAGACAGAGGCATTTATACCTTAAACGGAGGAAAAGCCTATGAAGATTTGCAGACGGATTCCATTACAGAACAGGAAAAAAAGTATGATCCGTATTTGTATTATGCAGAGGATCGAGGAAACGCCTTTGCAAAATATGAGGCGGGCTATCAGGTGGTGACCCAGTCTTGGCACCCGGGATATGTGGATTATTACATGTACCAGTTGGGAGATCAGGGACCGAATCGCAATAAGTTTACGGTCATTCGCACCAAGGATGTGGAGGCACTGACTTCGGAACGTTTGAAAAAATGGATCAAAGACAATGAAATAGAACTTGTGAATTTTACAGATGCGTTAAATAGAACAAATACATATCAGAATCATTTGCGTTTTACCGGCAGTGATTTGTGGATGAGAGGATAAGGAGGAAAGACATGAATATTGGTGTATATGGAACAGGAACGGTGGCTTCCTGGAGTTCTAGTTTTTTAAATCAGATCAACAGTGAGGATTTGGTGCTTTATGGATGCGCAACAGCAGCAGGCTTTGATTGCAGTGAATTTGCGGAAAAATGGGGATGGAAGCATATCTATGGCAGTTTGGAAGAAATGCTTGCAGTGCCGGAAATCGACTTGGTTTATGTGGCGGTTCCAAACAATTTTCATCGGGATGCTTGCATGAAAATTATCGAAGCCGGAAAAAATGTGGTTTGCGAAAAACCATTTGCCATGAATTACAAAGAGACCAAGGAAATTTTGGATTTTGCTAAGGAAAAAAATGTATTTTGTTCCGAAGCTCTTTGGCCATCGTTCCTGCCGATTCGAGAACTGGTAAAAAAGGAAATCGAAGCCGGAACCATCGGAGAAGTAGTGGCAGGAGATCTCTTGCAAATGGATAACAGTACCTTTTTACCGCGTGTCATGGATTTGAATTTGGGAGGCGGTTCTATTTTGGATGAGGGACCTTATGCCATTGGAGCGATGGTGGATTATTTTGGAACGGACATCGAAAAGGTCCATGCCCATGTGCGGAAATTCCACACCGGAGTAGATGCCGGAAGTCATTATGAGGTGACTTATAAAAATGGTGTTACGGTGCATGTGCATCAAACTATGGATTGGGTAAAAGATCAGCATTTGGATACCATGACCATCATCGGTACCAAGGGAAAAATTTATATGAATGCAGTGGCAAATCCGTCCCTTTGCATTGTTTATGATGCCATGGGAGAAAAGATAAAGGAAATCGAAATTCCAAAGCAGCTTGTAAACCAGGGCATGCCACCGGTTTCCGGCTATGAACATGAATGGATTGCTTTTGAAAAAGCTTTCCGTGAAGGGAAAAAGGAGACAGCAGAAGTCCCTCATGAAAAAACACTGGCCATTGCAAAGGTTATGTCAGAAATCAGAGAACAAGGGGATATTAAGTTCCCCGGAGAGGAATCATTGTTTGCATGAAAAAAGAAGAAATGAAGGAAACGGTTTTTCAAAATGCGTTTTGTGACTACCCGGACTCTTCTTTGTGGAAGATGGAAACCTGGGAAGATCACCAAAGTAAGGTTTGGGAATTGGGTCTTTGGTTGACCAAGTATGTTTCTACTTATAAAAGAAAAGAATCGAAATTAGATGTATTTGAAAAACGAACAGATGGGGAATATGTCTATAAAGTGCACGCCAATATGTACGAGGATGTGATTCGTGCATGGGAAGAAAAGGGCATGTATTTTCGCAGAGGAGAGATGGCAAATATTTGTTGGTTTGCCATGTATCCGGAAGGCGTAAAAAATCGCAGTTTACGAAATCCCAAGGTTATCATTGTATTACATGATGGGGATTACGAAGATCCGAATTGGATGATGAATGAAGTGGAATATTACAAGGATTATACAGAGGAGGCTGCCAAAAAAGGGGATGTCATCATGCTGTATGTGGCTTCCAACGGACCGGATTATTTCAATACCTTCATCAACGTAAATACCGAATTGGCTTCCGTCCTGCACTATACACCATCTAAGGTTTATATGGATGTCACACCGGTGTATCGCAGCGGATATACATTGAAGGATGTTCCCGGATTTGTCTACTATTCAGAAGAGGGAGAAGTGATTGAAAACCCGGATTTAGAAGTGGAAAAATTTGGAGAAGCTCGTATTTTGAATGTGACCGGACGATGGGCCAACACCAGTAGTAACGTGGTGCGTTCCTTGCAATCCGGAGCATACAATCATCCGGCTTTTACGATGGAAGAATTCATCGCATCGGAATGCGGACATGTGGCAGAAAAAGGGGTATGGTTTGAATACCAATTTCAGACGGCTAAGGATCCGGAACTTTTGGAATATTGGGAAAAAAGAGGGATTTTGTTTGAAGAACACTTTTACGAAGGAGAACGCTATATTCTCTTTTTGCCAAAGAGTGTGATGACAAATCCGGAGCGCAAAATTCCGTTGGTGCAGATTTTTAATGAGGTGACAGAAATCAACCCTTACTTGGATTTGACTTCGATTTCTTATTACACAGAGTATTTTTCCTTGGTGGCAGATGGAAAAACGGCAGTGATGTTTTATGCCATGGAATCTGCGGATGACAATGATTTTGCAGCAGAATTGATAGAACAGGTATGTGAGATGCATCCCATTGATCCGGAGCGCATTTATATTACCGGACATTCCCACAATGGACATTTTTGCGGCGAATTTGCAAGAAGACATAGCGACCTTGTGGCAGCTTGTGTGACCTTGGGAAACGAACATGGAATTCCTTTGCCGGACCATACTTCTGAGGTGGTGTTGCTTTCCGAAGAAGATGTGGAAAAGGCCTCAGAATTGCAAATTCCTTGGATGAATATCAACGGGTATTGCGAGAACCGTATTGCCTGGGTGGATACGGAGACAGAGGAATATAGTTGGGATATGGCAGCCTGGAACCGTAGAAGAAAGGCACTGGGCTGCCAGGAGCAGACTTTGGAGGAAATTCAAGAAGCGCGTACATCAAAAAACTATATTACCAGACAATTGGGTGTGCCAACCGATACCACGGACTTGCAGTTTGTATGTGGAAGAGAAGTGTATTTGGGAGACATTAAAAATAAAGAGGGAAAGTATTGGTTCCGCGTAGCAACCATTGAACGTATGGTACATATTACCAGTCCACAGATGCCTTCCTTGTCTTGGAATTTTATGTCTCGCTTTGCCAGAAATCGAGAAACCGGTGAAGTAATCGAACGTTATGAAAGGGGCTAATATGCAGGAATTTATAGAAAAACCACATCAAGGGCCGGTGGTAATTGCGGCGAAAAGTTCGAATGTATTGTCGGATGCTTATCGTGACTCCTTGGTGATTCAGTATCGATATATCGGGGAAACCGTGGAACCGAATACTACTTTGAAAATTGGAAAAACAGAGATTGCAACGCCGATTATGGCCGGAGTGACCGCACTTCGAAATGTGCCCGGAGAAATTCCGGAGATTACCTATGCCAGAGCGGTACAGGAGGCAGGAAGTGTGTATTGGGCTCCCTTTTTTGAAAAAGAGCATCATGCCATGGTGTTAAAAGAAGGCATTCCGGCGATTCGTGTGATCAAACCTTTACGAGAGGTAGAGGAGGTTCTGGAAGAAGTGAAATGGGAAGAAGCACAGGGGGCCATTGGCTATGCCGTGGATATAGATCATAGTTATTCCGTGTATGGAAAACCGGATGAAAATCCGGCATATCTGTATGGACCGAAAACGGTAGAGGATTTGAAACGCATCAATGAAGCATCTACACTTCCTTTTTATCTGAAAGGTATTTTGAGCGTAGAAGATGCTCTGGCAGCAAAGGAAGCAGGTGTGGCAGGCATTGTGATTTCCGGTCATAACAATCGCTTCCCTTGCGGAATTCCGCCACTACTGGCGTTGCCGAAAATCCGAGCAGCAGTAGGGGACTCCATGCAAATCTTTGTGGATGGTGGCCTTTCCAACGGGTACGATGCATTTAAGGCCTTAGCTCTTGGCGCTGATGGCGTATTATCCGCCAGAGCGTTGCTGGGAGAAATGATAAAAAATGGTCCGGATGCAATGACACAAAAAATCTTGGAAATGACAGCAGAGCTAAAAGGTGCCATGGCAAATACGGGTTCCACGGATTTGAAACATATCGCTCCTGAAACTGTATGCTGCATACAATAAAGAAAGTGTGACAAAAACAGAAAAAACGGAAACTCTTTCATGAATATTCCGAAAACACCCCGAAAAAAATCGTTTTATGTGTTAGAATAGGAGCATAGACGACGGGAGTGAGTATATGGAGAAACAAATAGGTCTGGAACAGAGTCTGGAACTGTTGAAATATCGACAGGATCTGGAAAGTTTGTTGCGGGAAAAAACAAAAGAAATTGAACTTATGATGTTGCAATCCCTTGCAACGATGGCGAATACAATAGATGCAAAGGACCCTTATACCAAGGGACATTCCTTTCGTGTGGCAGAATATGCAGTAGCCATTGCGAAAAAAATGGGTTTTACACAGGAAGAACAGCAAAATATCCGTTATGTAGCTTTGTTGCATGATGTGGGTAAGATTGGGATTCCGGATGAAATTTTAAAAAAACCGGCACTTCACAGTATGGATGAGTACGAAAAAGTCAAAGACCATACTGTGATTGGCGGTCGTATTTTACAGAACTTAATTACCATAGAAAACGTGGTGGAAGGCGCCATGTATCATCATGAGAATTGGGACGGAACCGGGTATCCGGAGGGATTAAAAGGAGAAGAAATCCCTCTGGTGGCTCGGATTATTTGCGTTGCAGATACTTTTGATGCCATGACAACGGACCGTGTCTATCGGAAAAAATTGCAAAAAGAAGAGGTTCGTCAAGAATTTGAGCAGGGAAAAGGAAAACAATTTGACCCTGTCATCACAGACATTTTTTTACAGATGATCGAAAATGGATTTGAACCTTTGGAAGAAGAAAGAATGGCTATCGACGGAGAAGATATTTTGCTTCGCTTGTTAGAAGAGCATCAGAGTCAGAAAAAAGATTCCTTGACCCAAATGTTTTTCTTTTATCTGGAATCGGAGGAAGGAAAGGAAGGAGAACTTTTCCATGCCTCACGCTTGATGCATCGAGCCATTCATGATTCCATTCGATTTGCAGACACTTGTTTGGAAGTGACCAGATACGAAAGTATTTTGATTTTAACTCAGGTGGATGAGGAAGATGCCACCCAAATTGTAGAGCGTATCAAAGAAAATTATGAGAAACGGGATAGCGAAAATACAGTTCTTTTGAAGTACAAAAAATTGGATTTAGACCACTTTAAGGAATCCTAAAAAAATCATGAAATCCTTTATAAAAATTTCGTTATAAATTTATCAATTATCTATTAACATCCAAAACTGCTGGTGTTAAAATAGATGAGATAAAAGTAAAAAGGTATGAAATGAAAGGAGAAGAGAGAATGTTTGTTGTACCGTTTCTAATCTGTTTTCCCTTTATAGTAGCAGTACTTATGTATTGCATAAGGGTAAATAAGATTCGTAACGCCATTGCTTATCTCAGTGCGGTTGTAATCATGGCCGGAGTGGGTGTGCTTGTGGCGCAATGGATAATGGGAGGCCTACAACCGATTTCTTTGTACTATGAGACAGAAACCGTTGATCTTGTTATTCTGGCGGCAGAATGGATCTTGATGATTGTCGTTACTTATTTGAGCTTTAAGTATAGACGTTATTGGATTTCCCTGTTGTCAATTTTACCGACCATGTTACTTACCTGGTTGGATTTATTTGGGCCTGAATTGGAAGAAATAAATCACATCTATATTGATCATCTTTCAATTTTAATGTGTATCATCGTTGGTTTAATCGGTGGTTTGATTGTTGTTTATGCAGTAGGTTATATGCATGGATATCATCATCATCATTTAGAGTTTACTGATAGAAGATACTATTTCTTTATGTTATTATTTGGATTCTTAGGAGCTATGTTTGGATTTGTATTATCCTCCAGCTTACTTTGGATCGATTTATTCTGGGAAATCACCAGCGTCTGTTCCTTCTTGTTGATTGGATATACAAGAACAGAAGAAGCTGTGGAGAATTCCTTCCGCGCATTGTGGATGAACTTACTTGGTGGTGCCTTCCTTGCGGTAGGTATTGTTTACCTTGCTTTGACATCCGGCAATGTATCTTTGCAGTTACTTGTAGAAAATGGAGTAGAGGGCGTGAACTTCACGATTATTCCAATTGCTTTTATTGCCTTTGCTGCATTGACAAAAGCTGCGCAGTTACCTTTCTCAAAATGGTTAATGGGAGCCATGGTTGCTCCGACACCGTCCTCAGCATTGTTGCATAGTGCAACCATGGTAAAGGCTGGTATTTATGTATTGTTCCGTTTAGCTCCGGCTATGAGCGGTACTTTGACAGGAACCATGATTTCCTTTATCGGTGGTTTCACATTCTTTGCTGCATCCCTTATGGCGATTGCACAGAGTGATGGAAAGAAAACCCTGGCACTTTCTACTATTTCCAACTTAGGACTTATGGTAGCCTGTGCAGGTGTAGGTCGTCCGGAAACAATTTGGGCCGGCGTATTCTTAATGATTTTCCATGCAATTTCAAAATCTTTGTTGTTCCAGGATATCGGTGCAACAGAAAATGCGATGCATAGCAGAGATATCGAAGATATGCATGGTTTGATTTATCGTTTACCAAGACTTGGTGCATTTATGTTTATCGGTATTGCCGGTATGTTCTTGGCGCCATTTGGTATGTTGATTTCAAAATGGTCCGCACTTCGTGCAGCTGTGGATGAAAGCAACATCATTTTGGTTATGTTTATTTGTTTCGGTTCTGCTACGACTTTGTTCTATTGGACCAAGTGGTTATGCAAGTTGATTGCATCTACCATGGAAGGACCGATTAAAGATATCACCAAGAAAAACGAAGTGATTTCTTTGACCATTCATGCAGTGCTTATGATTGCACTTTGCATTTTATTCCCAACCTTAACAAAGGTTTATGTAGAACCATTGTTGGCAGAATTGTTCGGAAGTTCCACAGCAGTACTTCCTCAGAGTTTGCTTTATGTATTGGTTGTTATTATCTGCTTCATTTTCGCAGTACCACTTTTGGCATATGCTTATTCCAAGAGCGTTCGTACCAACCAGAAGCTTTCCTACATGAGCGGTATCAATGAAGGAAACAACGAACAGTTTACCGATTCTTTTGGTGATCCAAAGGATTTACAGTTATCAAACTGGTACTTTAAGGATTACATTGGACAGAGAAAATTAATGATGCCATGCTCCATCGGAGCAACAGCGGTGCTCATTGTAATGCTTAGTATGATTATAGGAGGTGCGGTATTATGATGATTCCGGCTATTTCCGTCATTTGTTTTTTACTGTTTGCACCTTTCGTGGGAGGATTATTAGACGGACTCGATCGTAAGATTTCTGCCAGAATGCAGGGACGTATCGGACCCCCACTTTTACAGCCTTTCTATGATGTGAATAAGCTGTTAAACAAACAGGTCATTATTGTAAATAAAGCACAGACATTTTTAATGCTGTCCTTTATGGTAGTTCAGATTTTTACCGGTTGTCTGTTTTTTGCCGGAAGCGATATCATGATGTGTTTCTTCCTGCTTTCCACAGGCGCAACCTTTTTAGTATTTGCCGGCAGTGTTACAAACTCACCAAGTTCTACTATGGGTGCCAATCGTGAATTGGTGCAGATGATGAGTTATGAACCTGCAGTACTTCTTGCTTGCCTTGGCTTTTATTTAGCAAACGGCACATTTAATGTCAGCGACATTATTCAGGCAGATGTAAGTTCTATTCTTTACTTACCTGGTTTCTTTGTAGCATATGTATTTATCTTAACCATCAAGATGAGAAAATCTCCTTTTGATTTAAGTACTTCACATCATGCACACCAGGAAGTGGTAAAGGGTATTACTACAGAACTTGGATCCAGAAACTTGGCAATCTATACCATTACCGAGTGGTATGAAAATGTATTCTTGCTCAGCATGGTAGCACTTTTCATTATCAACAAGAATCCATGGAGCTACTTGGCAGCAGTTCTTGTGGTACTGGCTGTATACTTCTTGGAAATCTTAATTGACAACACAAGTGCCCGTGTAAAATGGAACGTAATGTTGAAATTGACTTGGATCGTTACTCTGTTAACAGCAGGCGTAAATTTATTGATCCTGATGTTGGTTCGTTAATAGAAAGTTGGAGGAAAGAAAATGGGAAATGTAAAGAAATCCCCTTGGGTGCTCCATTATGACGGAGCCAGCTGCAACGGATGTGATATTGAGGTGCTTGCCTGTTTAACACCTGTTTATGATGCAGAGCGTTTTGGTATCGTAAACACAGGAGATCCGATGCAGGCGGATATTTTATTATTAACCGGTGGTATTAATGCACAGTGCGAAAAAGTTGTAAAACAGATTTATGACCAGATGCCTCGTCCGAAGGTAGTAGTGGCAGTTGGTACTTGTGCTTGTACCGGTGGTGTATTTAAAGATGCTTACAATATTAGAGGTGGTGCAGATACCACAGTTCCGGTAGATATTTATGTACCGGGTTGTGCTGCCAGACCACAGTCTATTATTGACGGAATCGTAAAAGCTGTGGCATTGTTCCAGCAGCGTTCCGAAGAGCATGACGCACAGGTAAAAGCAGGACAGAAGGAGGGAAAGTAAGATGGCAAATGTGATTTGTCCGGAAAACGTGTTAAAAGAAATTCCTCATGAGTTGCTTTTAGACACAGTTATGGTCATGAAAAATCAAAACAAAAGACTTTCCCAGGCATGTGCGGTTTATGTTGGCGGAAAGTATGAATTAAGTTATTCCTTTACAGATGAAGAGTCTTATGAACTTACAACACTTCGTCTTGTAATTGATCCGGAAACAGAAATTCCAAGCATTACGGAATTTTATCCTTATGCATTCCTTTATGAGAATGAAATGGTTGAATTGTTTGGTGTAAAGATTCAAATGTTGAATTTGGATTACAACAACAAGTTGTATCGTATCGATCAGGTTACACCACTTAAGAAGGATAAGGAGGATGCAAAATAATGGGTAAAAGAAGTATCGTACCTTTTGGACCACAGCATCCGGTTTTACCGGAACCCATTCATTTGGATTTGGTCTTAGAGGATGAAAAGATTATTGAAGCCATTCCTTCTATCGGTTTTGTACATCGCGGATTGGAAAGCTTAGTTGAGAAAAAAGATTTCAATGAGATGGAATATGTCATTGAACGTACTTGTGGAATTTGTAGCTTCATGCATGGTATGGGATATTGTGAATCCATTGAACATATTATGAATGTGGAAGTTCCTGCAAGAGGAAGATATTTACGTACCATGTGGTGTGAAATGAGCCGTATCCATAGCCATTTGCTTTGGTTAGGACTTTTGGCAGATGCTTTTGGATTTGAAAGTCTTTTCTATCAGGCATGGAGAATCCGTGAAAAAGTATTGGATTTATTTGAACTTACCACAGGTGGACGTGTTATTTTCTCTGTAAACAAAGTAGGTGGTGTTCTTCGTGACGTAGACAACGATACCTTACAGATGATCGCACGTACTTTTGGCGAAGTAGAAAAAGAACTTCAGGTAATGAAGAAAACCTTCTTATTTGATTATTCTGTAGAAACAAGACTTCGCGGCGTTGGTGTTCTTACCAAAAAGCAGGCTTACAACTTAGGTTGTGTAGGACCTTTCGGAAGAGCCAGCGGAATCAAAACAGATTTACGTACCAGAGGCTATGCAGCTTATGGTGATTTGGATTTTGAAATCGCTACCAGCAACGATGGAGATAGCTGGGCAAGATGTGAAGTTCGTATCAACGAAATCTTCCAGTCCATCGATTTGATCCGTCAGGTAGTTGCAAAGATTCCTGCAGGGGAAATTGCAGTAGATGTTAAGGGAAATCCAAACGGTGAATATTTCATGCGTGTAGAACAGCCAAGAGGAGAAGCCGTTTACTATTCAAAAGCAAACGGAACCAAATTCTTGGATCGTATGCGTGTTAGAACTCCTACCTTTGCAAATATTCCGGGTATGCTTGAAACATTAAAAGGTGCTGAATATGCGGATGTTCCGATTTTGGTATTGACCATTGATCCGTGTATCAGTTGTACGGAAAGATAGGAGGAAACCATGGCGAATTTAATGAATTTTACCGGTACGGTAATTAAAAATTTATTCTCTAAGCCGGTTACCAAGAACTATCCGGCAGAGCCAGCGGTTTATCCGGAAAAGAGCCGTGGACATATAGAGAATCGATTTGATGAATGTATTTTGTGCGGCCTTTGTATGAGAAACTGCCCAACAGGTGCTATTCAGGTGGACAAGGCCAGTGGCATGTGGAAAATCAATCGTTTTGATTGTATCCAGTGTGGATATTGTACACAGAAATGCCCGAAGAAGTGTTTAGACTTGCTTCCGGGATATCAGGAACCAATGGGCGAAAAGACGGAGGAAGTATTACAGAGAGAGGCAGAAGGAAAGAAGTATCCGAAGGCCGATCAAAGTGTTTGCGTTTACTGTACATTATGCGCAAAGAAATGTCCTGCATCTGCCATTGAAGTAGATCGTGCGGAAAAGAAATGGGAGTTGAACAAAGATGCCTGTCTTAGTTGCGGTGTCTGTGCAGACAACTGCCCGAAAAAATGCATTACAATGGAGTAGGCAAAATGAAAACCTGTGTAATCACAGTATACGGTTTGGTGCAAGGGATCGGCTATCGCCCCTTTGTAGCTGAACTGGCAGAAAAGATGAATATTACAGGACAAGTGAAAAATAAAGGTGGAATTGTAGAAATTACTGCCACCGCAGAGGAAAAGGCGATGGATCAATTGATTCATCGCCTACACTTGTCTTATCCTACCGGTGGTCGTATTGACGAAATCGAAGTGGAAGACATTTCTTATAAGGCATTTGATACCTTTTGTATTGTGTCGAGTGAGGCATCCGAGGAATCAGTGCGTTTGTTGCCGGCGGATTTATCCATTTGTGAAACTTGTGCGAGAGAATTAGAGGATGAAACAAATCGAAGATTTCGACATCCCTTTATCAGTTGCACCTCTTGCGGACCACGTTATAGCATAGAGTCTCGAGTTCCCTATGACCGTGAGACTTTGACGATGTGGGAATTCCCCATGTGTGAAGCATGTGCAACGGAATATACAGAAAAACAGAATCGAAGACGTCACGCCCAAACGATATGCTGCAAAGACTGCGGACCGGAGGTGACCCTTTATCGAAAAGGTCAGCCTTGTGGTTCCGGAGAAGCAGCCATACAGGAAGCCATCGAGGCGTTGAAAAAGGGCGAAATTGGAGCGATTAAGGACATTGGTGGATTCCATTTTGCGTTTTCACCGTTTTCCGAAGAAAGTGCGCAGCGTTTAAGACAGTTTAAACACCGGGAAGAGAAACCCTTTGCAGTCATGTTTTCGGATTTGGAAACCATCAAGGAGTACTGTTTTGTGGGAGCGAAGGAAGAAGCTTTGCTTACTTCCACAGTGAAACCCATTGTACTTTTGGAAAAAAAGAAGGATTTTGCAGAAAGTGTTCTGAAAAACAGTTCCCGCATAGGTGCGATGCTTCCCTGCAATCCTTTGCAGATTTTGCTTTTGCAGGAATTAAAAATGTTGGTTATGACCAGCGGCAATCGTGGGGGAGAACCAATCCTGTTGCATACAGAGGAAATGTGTCAGCTTTCCGAAGAGGGCAGTGTCGATTTTGTGTTGAGCCACAATCGAAAAATTTTAGCACCTTTGGATGATTCCATCTATCAGGTGACAACCCTGTCGGAAGAGGAAGAAATGGTGCAAATCATTCGGCGCGCCAGAGGGTTGGTACCGGATCCCATCTATTTGAAACAGAAACTAAAACAGGAAGTTTTTGCGGCAGGTGGAGATTTAAAGGCCGTGTTTGGCTATGGAAAAGGCCGGCTGGCATATTTGAGTCAGTACTTTGGAGATTTGGAAGAATATGCTTGTTTCAAGGCCAGAAACAAGGAAATTCTTCGTATGAAGGAATTGTTTGCTTTTTCTCCCAAGGTGACGGTGGGAGATTTGCATCCTGCTTATATTTCGGCAAAGAAAATGCAGCATCAGGTGCAACATCATCAGGCCCATGTGCTTTCTGTGGCAGCAGAACATGGCATTACAGAAGCCTTTTTGGGAATCGCCTATGATGGAACCGGAGCCGGAACGGATGGTACGGTCTGGGGAAGTGAATTTTTGCTTTGCCAAGGGCAGGACATGAAAAAGGTGGGATCCTTGTTGCCCTTAACTGTACTGGGTGGCGATGAAGGCGCAAAAAATGGGTTGCATACCTTGTTTTTTGTATTTTTGGAGGCAAAAAAGCAGGGATTGCTTTCCGAAGCAGAATTTGAAACCTTTGTGGATGCCTATATGGAAAAACAGGAGAGCAGATTGTTGGAACAAGGTGTCTCCTTTGGAGTTTCTACCATTCAAACCTCTTCTATGGGACGGTTTTTCGATGCAGTGGCAGCCTTGTTGGAGGTGTGCAACTACAATCAATACGAAGGACAATGCCCCATCCGTTTGGAAGAAGCGGCGAGACAGGGAAAGACGGAAACGATTGAGAAAAATATGCCAAAGATTTCCTTGGAGAAGCAAGAGAATGTTTGCTATGGAAACGGCATAAAATATATAATAGAGTTGTGGAAAAAAATGCAGGGGATGTCCAAGGAAGCCGGTGCATGGGTGTTCCATAAAGCAGTTGCAGAATACACCGTGGAAATGGCGGCATATTTGGCAGAGAAATACGAGGTAAACACCATAGCCCTATCTGGTGGTACTTTTTGCAATCGGATTTTATGCAAGGATGTGATTTTAGGCTTGCGAGCCAAGGGCTTACAGGTATTTTGGAACGAAAAGGTACCCTGTGGAGACGGGGGCCTGGCTTTGGGACAGATTTATTATGAAATGTTGGAAAGGTAGGAATTGATATGTGCGTAGCACTTCCTGGAAAAGTAGTAAAGGTAATAGATGAAAAAATGGTGGAAGTAGATTTTAACGGAAACCGTGTGCAGGCAAGAGCCGGACTTTTGCCGGTCAAAGAAGGCGATTATGTTTTGGTACATGCCGGCTGTATTTTGCAGAAGGTATCTGCAAAAGAAGCAGAAGATTTAAATGATTTGATGAAGGACGTAGAAGCATTTTCATGAAAACAATAGAAGAAATCAAAGCGTATTTAAAAAATTATGACGGACCGGATATGAATATTATGGAGGTATGCGGAAGCCATACAGGTGCCATTGCGAAGTACGGCATCAAGGGGCTGCTTTCTCCAAAGATTCATTTGATTAGTGGACCGGGCTGTCCGGTATGTGTCACTACCTCCGCATACGTGGATAAGATTATTGAGATTTCCTTGCAACCCAACACCTGCGTGGTGACCTTTGGAGATTTGATGCGTGTGCCGGGAAGCGAAAAAAGTCTTTCCATGGTGAAGGGAGAAGGGGCCCGTGTGGAAATGGTGTATTCGCCCATGGATATTTTAACTTTGGCGGAGAAAGAACCGGAGACGGAATTTGTATTTGCAGCCATCGGTTTTGAAACCACGACACCGGTATATGCCTTGTTGGTAGATGCCATTCTTTCGGAAAATAGAAAAAATATAAAATTGCTTACGGCGTTAAAAACCATGCCTGCGGTGATTGATTATTTATGTGCCCATGATGCACCGGTACAGGGATTCCTGGCACCGGGACATGTCAGTGTGGTTACCGGCAGTGATATCTTTGTGCCATTGGCAGAAAAATATCAGCTTCCTTTCGGGGTATCCGGATTTGAAGGGGAAGAATTGCTTTATGCTTTGTATGGGATTGTAAAAGCCTATGGAAAAGGAAAAGTCATGAATTTTTACCCAAGTGTGGTGACCGCAGAGGGCAACAAAACGGCCCAGGCTATGGTGGCGAAGTATTTCGAACCCTGTAGTGCAGCCTGGAGAGGCATGGGTAGGATTCCGGATTCCGGTTTGCAACTGCGTCCGGAATATGCATTCTTGGATGCAGGAAGTGATCATCTTTATGAGGATCAAAAGAAAAATAAGGCCTGTCAGTGTGACTTGGTTTTAATGGGGAAGAAAAAACCAACGGAATGTCCACTGTTTCGAAAGGTATGCAATCCTTTGACACCACAAGGGGCATGCATGGTTTCGGAAGAAGGCAGCTGCAATACAGCAATTCGTTACAACGAGGAGAATTAGGATGGAGAAGATTGCGTTAATACATGGGAGTGGCGGACAAGCCACCAATGACTTGATTCATGAAATTTTTGCCAAGGAATTTGACAATGATACATTAAATAAAATGGAAGACAGTGCGGTGGTGCCGGGAAGCGGAACTATTGCCATGACGACAGACAGTTTTGTGGTAACGCCTTTGGAATATCCGGGTGGAAATGTAGGTCGTCTTTGCGTATGTGGAACCGTCAATGATTTGTTGATGCGTGGCGCGATTCCAAAGTACTTGACTTGTGGCTTTATTTTGGAAGAGGGACTGGAGGTTTCTCTTTTAAAACGCGTGGTAAAGGAAATGGCTGCCACTGCAAGAGAAGCAGGCGTTACGATTGTGGCGGGAGATACCAAGGTCATCGAAGGAAAAGGTGGTCTTTATATTAATACAGCCGGCGTTGGCTTTGTACCGGAGGGCAGAGACGTGTCTTCTTTGCAATGCGCGGAGGGAGATGCCATTTTGGTTTCCGGAACCATGGGAGACCATCATGCTACGATTTTAAGCAGTCGTATGTCCATTGAAAATGAGATTGAAAGTGACAATGCACCGCTGAATGATATGGTGGAAGCGTTGTTTGCGGCAGGCCTTCATGTACACACCATGCGTGATGTGACAAGAGGAGGTCTGGCTACCGTATTAAAAGAACTTGCCCTTAGCAGCAGCTTGACCTTCTGGTTGGAGGATGGAAAGATTCCGGTGACTCCGGCAGTCAAGGATTTCTGCGGACTTTTAGGATTGGATCCTTATTATATGGGCAATGAAGGAAAAATGGTGGTTTTGGTTCCGGCAGAAGAAAAAGAACAGGCCCTTTCGGTATTGCAACAGGCGAAGTATGGAGAGCAGGCCATGTGCATTGGAGAAGTGAAAAAGCCGGAAGATGCAGGGGAAAAAGGACAGCTGTTCTTGAAGACTTCCATTGGCGGTATTCGTCGCATGGATATTTTGCAGGGAGAAGGACTTCCACGTATTTGCTAATCTTAACAAAATTTAAGGTAGCGGTAAGACAGATTATGGTAAAATGTGGTCAATAGGGTGATGCAGTCGCATGTAGTTCGGGTGTTAGCGGCTGCGGATCCCTAAATGTCAGGAGTATGAGGAGAAAGATTATGGAAAATGTGATCGAGGTGAAAGATCTGTATCGCATTTATCGATTGGGCTCTACAAAGGTATATGCATTAAACGGTGTATCCTTTTCTATTAAAAAAGGGGAATTTTGTTCTATTGTCGGGGCCTCCGGTTCCGGAAAATCCACACTGTTAAATATGTTGGCCGGATTAGAACGTCCGTCCAAAGGTGAAATTGTAATTGCAAATAAGCATATAGAAAAGCTCAGTGAAAATGAGTTGGTGCGCTTTCGGCAGCAACACACCGGGTTTATTTTTCAGTCCTTTAATTTGATGGGGACCATGAACGCGGTGGAAAATGTGGCATTGCCGTTGATGTTCCAAGGCGTTGAGGAAAAGGAGCGAAATAAGCGGGCCAGAGAAATGCTAAAACTGGTGGGACTGTCCAAATATATGGATCACCGGCCGACGCAAATGTCAGGTGGCCAGCAACAGCGTGTAGGTGTGGCAAGAGCTTTGGTAGTGAAACCGGAGATTATTTTTGCGGATGAACCGACGGGAAACTTGGATTCCAAGACCTCCAGAGAGGTCATGAAGCTGATGCAGCAGGTGGTGCGAGAGCAGAACCAGACCATGATTATGGTTACCCATGACAATCATTTGGCAAAATTTGCAGACCGTATTTTTCACATCAAAGACGGTTTGATTGAGAGTATAGAGGAGAATGAGCCTATTTCTGAATAGGGTGAGGAGAGACAAATGAAAAGATTAAAGACATTATTGGCTACAGGCCTGTTGACAGTTGCAGTGGCAACTTCTACATTGGCCCAGACGGCTTCCGTGTTTGCAACGACAACGGATTCCAGTACAAGTACGACAACATCAACAACATCAGACAGCACATCTACATCGATTGCCAGCAGCTATTCTACCGGTGGCAATGGATATGTTCGCTTGGGCAGTACCTTTTCGACACAGACCGTATCTGCCGGACAAGCAGTGACCTTAGTCATTCCAATTGTAAATTATAATTACACACCGATAACGGATGTGGTAGTAACCCCACAGGTTTCCAATCTGGCAACGGAGTGGCCGTTTAAAATCGACAGTACCGGTTATACCCAGAGTATCCCGTACATTTCCGCAAATTCCGCCAATGTGGATCCGGAAACATTACGTGCAGATTTGACCTACAACTTTACCGTTCGTAGCGATGCCTATACCGGTTATTATCCATTGAATTTTGATATTTCTTATACCATAGATGATACCTTTGAAAGTACGACCTTGACTGCTTATATTTATGTCAATGGTACCGCCGGAGATTTGGATGGTACTTCCAGCAGTTCCAAACCACGTATTATTGTTACCGGATTTGAAACGGATCCGGAAAAAGTATGTGCCGGAGATACCTTTACTTTGACCGTACATGTGAAAAATACTTCCGCAAGTACTGCGGTAACTAATGTCTTATTTGATTTACAGGCAGATCAGGAGACCACAACCTCCGGGACTACCACCAGTTACGATGCATTTTTGCCGACCTCAGGTTCCAGCTCCATTTACGAAAGCAGTATTGCAGCCGGAGAGACGAAGGATTTACAAATCGAAATGACGGCGCGAGCAGATTTGACACAGAAGCCCTATGTGCTGAGTGTCAATATGACTTATGATGCAGGAAGTAATGTGGATATTACCGATACCGCCAGCGTCTCCGTACCGGTTTATCAGGAATCGAAGTTTGATACCGGAGAAGAAGACATTATGTCCGACTACTTAATGGTAGGAGAAGAGGGCAATATCAGTTTTAGCATTTACAATACCGGACGTACAACCCTAAACAATGTATGGTTCCGCTTCCAGGATGAAACCGTAGAAGGGGAAGACGTATATGTGGGTACCATTAGTAGTGGAGCCACAGGGTATGTGGATGCCACCTTTACGGCGATGGATGTCAATGAAGGGACTGTGACGGCAGTCATTGAGTATGAAGATGAAGCCGGAAATGTAACCAGCGTAGAAAAAACCTTTGAAATTTATATTTCAGAGTACGTGGATTATTCCGAATATGATGACTATGATTACGATGATTATTCCTATTCCACCGGACTACCAACCTGGGCAAAGGTTTTGATTGGTGTTGGTATTGTAGCAGTCCTTGTGATTGTTTTACTTGTTTTAAAGAAAAAAGAATTGTTGTTCTTTAAGAAGAAAAAGAACGAAGAAGATTTCGATGAGGATTTTGACGAAGACGGAAAAGAATAGAGGTTCCTATGAAACTTAAAGATATGTTGAAAATGAGTCTTTCCAATTTGTGGAAGCGAAGAGTCCGTACCATTCTTACCGTACTGGGTGTTATTATCGGTGTATCTTCTATTGTAGTCATGATGAGTTTGGGAATGGGGCTGGAACGCGCCATGCTGTCGGAGATACAGGATGCTGCCAGTATGACCACCATTGAGGTTTCGGCACCTTATGACTATGGTTCCAATAGCGGCAATGAGTCCGGGTCACAGGCAGACCAGTATCTGAGCGATAGTACCGTAGAGTCCTTGGAAGTGTTGGATCATGTATCCGGTGCGTATCCGGAGCTTCAGGTGGATGTCATTGCAAAATTTGGAAAATATATTTGCTATGTGAATCTTACGGGACTTCCCACGGAAGCCATGGAGATCATGAATATCCCATTGGAAAGTGGAGAACTTCCCAGTGATGAGAATGAGTTGACGTTTTTATATGGAAATATGGCCTTGAATGGATATTATAATCCAAAGACCGGGGATTCTCCTTATTATGAGACCGGGGAAACCTTAGATTATGATTTGATGAATAAACCGGTACAGGTATATTTAGATTCCGATGCATATTGGGCAATGCAAAGTGGTACTTCGGGAGAAGATGGGACACAAACCAAAGCACCGAAAAAGTATTCCATTAAAACAGCCGGTGTCGTGGCCGGAGGAGATAGCAGTTACAATAGCTTCAGCTGGAATACTTATTGCAACCTAGAAGCATTGAAAAAGGCATTGAAAAAAGAATTTCGGAATGAAGCGATTCCCGGACAGCCTACCACAAAAAGTGGAAAAGCCTATAAAGATATTTACTACAACACGATTTTGGTAGTAGTAGATGATTTTAACAATGTGGAAGAAGTGCAACAGACCATTCAGAACATGGGTTATGAAACCTATAGTGAGGCAGAATGGATCAAACAGTCTCAGAAAGAAATGAGCTATATCGAAGCGGTACTTGGTGGAATTGGAGCCGTTTCTCTTTTGGTAGCTGCGATTGGTATTGCCAATACGATGATGATGTCTATTTATGAACGAACCAAAGAAATCGGTATTATGAAGGTGCTTGGATGTGATATGAAAAACATTGGCGGCATGTTCTTAATGGAGGCCGGTTATATTGGTTTCTTTGGTGGTGTCATTGGCTTGGGATTTAGCTTTTTGATTTCCTTTGTCATCAATCAGGTGACCGGAGGTTTGTATGGCAGTGATGTAGGAATTTCCTATATCCCTGTGTGGCTTTGTGTCGTAACGATTCTTTTTGCTGTGTTGATCGGTATGATGGCCGGATACTTCCCGGCAAGACGTGCCATGAAGTTGAGCCCGCTTGCGGCAATTAAAACAGAGTAAGTTTACAATAGAATAATTTCATAGAAATTTAGAAAAAGTTTCTTGAGTTGTGACAGGGTGTCATATATACTTTGGCTATATATGACACCCTGTCATTTTGCGTAAGCAAAATGACTTCCATTGCGCACTCGGGCAAGAGGAAGGTATTGACTGCGTCAATAGCCCTTAGCGCAGGAGGGACTCATCGACTACTTGGGAGGATTTTATGATTAAGTATAGTGTAAAGAAACCATTTACGGTGATTGTGGCAGTCATCATTGTCATGATTATTGGAGCCGTTAGTTTAATGCGTATTGAGACCAGTTTGCTTCCGGATATGGATTTGCCTTATATGCTGGTGATTACGACGTATCCCGGCGCCAGCCCGGAAAAAGTAGAGGAAAATGTTACCAAACTATTAGAGAGTAGTCTGGGTACTGTATCCGGTGTGGAAAATGTCACCAGTATCAGTGGGGAAAACTATAGTGCCATCACTTTGGAATTTAGCGATGGAACAGATATGGATTCCGCCATGGTAAAAGTATCTTCGGCGGTCAATCAAATCGAGTCTTCTCTGCCGGAGGAAGCCGGAACCCCGAATATCATGGAAATCAGTATGGACATGGTGGCAACCATGTATGTCAGCGTCAGCTATAGTGGCATGGATATATATGAACTCTCCGATTTTGTGGAGGAGACCATTACACCCACCTTTGAACGACAGGAGGGTGTGGCAAGTGTGACGGAAACCGGTCTGGTGGAGCAAACCATAGAGGTGCGTCTGGACCAGGATAAGATTGATGATATCAATGGAGAATTGTTGCTTCAGGTAAATGACAAACTGGATGAAGCAAAGAAGGAACTGAATGCGGCATCTTCTGAAATCAGTAGTGCGGAAAAGAAATTAAATGAGCAGGAAGCAGCTTTAAAGAGTCAGCAGGAAAGCGCAACGGATGAACTTGCGGAAGCTACTTTGGCGTTGGACCAGGCTGAGGCGGCAAAGTCTGCCTATACTGCAAATCTCAATGGATTACAAGCCAGCAAAACGGCTTTGGAAGCGGAGAAAAGCGCCTATGTGGATAATGGAGTCACCACTTCTTATTCTTCACTCAATACCATGTTTTCTACGATTTACAGTACAGTATCTGCCATGGACAGTACCACGTTGGCTTACATTCAGGCAGCCATGGAAACCGCAGGATATAGTGATTTTACGGCATCTTCTTTACCCACCAGCGTAAAGGATGCCATTGATAATCCTACGAAATTGGCAACCTTGAAGGCCTTTGTAGGAGTTATGGCTACCATGGACAGTAGCTATAGTACTTATGCATCCTCCATTTCCGCTTTAACCACAGATTCCTTATCGCAGCTGTATCAGATTGTTGAGGTACGTATTCCTCAGATTGATACGGAGATTGCAAATTTAAATACCGAAATTGTAGCAGCACAGGCGGTGTTAGATGCATTGAATAATCAAATCGGAGACTTGGACAGTGCTTATAAGGCGGCAGAACAAGGAAAGATTTCTGCAGCAGCAGGCTTCGGCTCTGCCAGCGCACAGATTGCTTCCGGTCGTACGGCATTGGCGGATGCCAAGGAACAGCTGGAGGAAGCCACAGCGGATTTTGAAGAAGCAGAGAAAGCGGCTTTAGAAAATGCCAATATTGATACGTTGTTGGAAATCGATACCCTGGCAGCCTTGGTTTATGCCCAGAACTTTTCTATGCCTGCCGGTTATATAGACGATGAGGAAGACAACCAGTGGCTACTGAAGGTGGGAGAAAATTATGAATCCATCGAAGATTTGGAAAATATGGTTCTTGTTTCCCTGGATGGCATCGGTGATGTGACCTTGGGCGATGTGGCAACCATTACAGTTATTGATAATGCAGGGGAAAGCTATGCCAAGGTCAATGGAGATTTGGGTATTTTGCTTTCTATTTACAAGAGTAGTACAGCAGGAACCAGTGATGTATCGGATTTGACCAACGCAACGATCGAAGAGTTGGAAAGCGAATACGAAGGATTAAGCATTGTAGCATTAATGGACCAAGGAGACTATATAGATATCTTGATTAAAAATATCTTTACCAGCATGGTACAAGGGGCCCTTTTGGCAGTGCTTATTTTGGCAATTTTGTTGTTGGATATCCGCCCGACCTTAGTGGTGGCCTTCAGTATTCCTTTCAGTGTATTGACGGCATTGGTATTCATGTATTTTACAGATATATCCATTAACATGATGTCCTTATTTGGTATATCCCTAGCCATCGGCATGCTGGTAGATAACTCTGTCGTAGTCATTGAAAACATTTATCGTTTGCGATATCGCGGTTTATCTGCGGCCAGATCCTCTGTCCAGGGAGCCAAACAGGTGGCGGCACCGATTATTTCCTCCACCTTAACCACCATTTGCGTATTTTTCCCGATTGTATTTACTACCGGGTTGGTACGTCAGCTCATGCTACCGTTTTCTTTGACCATTACCTATTCTTTGGTGGCATCTTTACTGGTAGCCCTGACGGTGGTTCCGGTGTTTGCGTCCTTTTTGTTGAAACGTGTGCAGCCGAAGCAACATAAGATTTTTGAAAAGATTCAGAATGTTTATGGAACCATTTTGGCATGGTGCCTGCGGTTTAAAATTGTACCGTTGGCGATTGCAATTGTACTTTTGATTTTTACCATTCGTGCTGTATTTGAAATGGGTGTCGTACTGTTGCCGGATGCCGGTTCGACCCAGATTCAGATGACCGCCGTGATGCCGGAGGAGGATGACACGGATACGGTATATGAAAAAGCGGATGCAATTATGGATGCGCTCTTAGAGGTAGAGGGTGTGGCTTATATTGGAGCAATGGATGGAGGCAGCAGTTCCGGCATTATGGGCAGTTTCCTGTCTTCGGATAGTTCTTCCTCCAATACAATTACCGCTTTTATCATTCCGGAGGAGGATTTGACTACCACGAAGGAATTAAATACCTTGGTTTCGAATTTACAGGAGGCGGCTTCTGACTTTGATGCGGAAATCACCATTACCAACTCCATGATGGGGGATATGGATACCTTATTGGGAAGTGGTTTGGAATTACAGATTTCCGGTAGTGATCTAGAAACGTTGGTTTCTGTGTCAGAAGATATTATGGAAATTGTAGGGGAAGTAGAAGGCTTCACCAATATTACCAATGGACAGGAAGAGGCGTCGGAAGAACTGATTTTAATTCTGGATAAGGACGAACTTCGCAGACTGGGCGTCACAGAGGCACAGATTTATCAGGAAATTTTGGACGCGTTGTCAACGACAGCCACGGCCACTACATTGACCATTGATGACGCGGATATGGAAGTGACCATTATCAACGAAAACCACTTATTGACCAAGGAAAATCTACTGGATTTCACCTTTACGGCCAGTGTTTTGGACGAGGAGGGAAATACCGTGGAGGAAAGTCATACCCTAAGTGAAGTGGGAACAGTGGAATATAGTGTAGGCATGAATGCGGTGGATCGTGAAAACGGCTCCAGATATATTTCCGTAACAGCAGATGTGGCAGATGGATACAATTTGAATCTCTTAACCAGAACTTTGGAAACAAAGCTTGCTTCTTATGAGTTCCCAAAGGGATATAGTTATTCATTTGGTGGAGAAACAGAAAATATCGAAAAGATGTTGAGCCAGATGATGCTTTTGATGCTTCTTGGTGCAGTCCTGATTTATTTGGTTATGGTGGCGCAGTTCCAGAGTTTGTTGTCCCCGTTTATTGTTATTTTTACCGTGCCTTTGGCCTTTACCGGAGGTTTGCTTGGTATGCTTGCTACCAATACGCAGATGTCTTTGGTTACCTTAATGGGATTTTTGGTATTGATGGGTACGGTTGTAAACAATGGTATTGTGTTTGTGGATTATACCAATCAATTGCGCTTGGGTGGTATGAAAAAACGAGATGCTTTGATTGCCACAGGAAAAGTACGTATGCGTCCGATTTTTATGACGGCTTTGACCACGATTCTAGCCATGCTTGCGATGGTATTTAGCCAGGAGGCAAGTAGTGAAATGGGAAAAGGGATGGCGATTGTTGTAGCGGCAGGTTTGGCCTATGCCACATTGATGACCTTATTTATCGTGCCGATTATGTATGACATTCTCTATCGGAAACAGCCAAGAGTCATTGATGTGGGAGACGACAATTTGGACGACGTACCGGATGATGCGGCAGAATTTTTGGAAAAACAGAGAGAGGAGGGAGTGTAATATGCCAAAAGCAACCTTTTATCATTTGCCGGAAGAAAAGAGGCAAAGGGTGGAAAACGCCATAAAAGAAGAATTTTTGGCACACTCTTATGAAAATGTCTCTTTGAATCGCATTATTAAAACCGCGGAAATTTCCAGGGGAAGCATCTATCAATATTTTGATGGAAAAGAGGACATGTTTGGCTTTCTGATGGAGGAATATAGTGAAATTGTCATTCATCTGGTGGAGGAAACTCTGAAGAAAAATCAGGGAGATTTGTTTGCCAGTTTTGAGGAAGCAGTGCCTATTATTTTCCTGGGAAGTGGGCAAAATGGGGAAGGAGACTTTCGTGTGCTCCTGTCCAACAGAGAAGCAGTGATGCTGTTTTTACAAGGAAACGCGGATGAAAAAAGTGATTTCACAAATCGTAAAAAACATGTCATAAATGCGATATGGGAAAAAATTGATTTTACGAAACTATCCTTAATTGATGAGGAAGAACAGCATTATTTTATAGATATTTTGGTAGATATTATTATAAAACATTTGATTAGCTACTTAAATGACGACAATATGACCAATTTGGAAGATTGTCAAAAAAAAGTCAATCTTTTGCGGCGCAGATTTGAGAGAACGTGACACATGTACTTGAAAAAGACCAATCCGAAACGTTGTTTTTTTAAAATAATGGGCATAAAATAAACATTAGATATTGTATACATACTTGTGTAGGGAAAAAGAGTGTGTGACAAAAACCAATTTGAGAAAAATAATCATCTTAAATTTGAATTCAAGAAAAAAGGAGAAAAGAAATGTTTGGTTTTGGACAATTGATTGACATTTTGAAAAAAAATCCAAAGAAAATCGTATTTACAGAGGGTTCTGATCCTCGTATTTTAGAGGCTGCTTCCAGATTGTTAGCAGGTACTTTTTTACATCCGATTTTGGTAGGAGATGAGGATGAAATCTACAAGGCTGCTGAGGAAAGCGGTTTCAATATTCGTGGAGCAGAAATTATCAATCCAAAGAACTTCGATCGTATGGATGAAATGGTAGATATGTTCTGCGAACTTCGTAAGAGCAAAGGTGTGACACCGGAAGAAGCACGTTTGGTATTATCTCAGGCAAACTACTTCGGTACCATGCTTGTAAAGATGGGTATTGCAGATTCTTTATTAGGAGGAGCTACATACTCTACAGCAGATACCGTTCGTCCGGCGCTTCAGTTGATTAAGACAAAACCGGGAAATAGCATTGTTTCTTCTGTATTTATTTTGGTTCGTCCTTCTGCAACAGGAGAGAACGAAGTACTTGCTATGGGTGACTGTGCCATCAACATCAAGCCAACAGAGGATGAATTGGTAGAAATCGCCGGAGAAGCAGCAGAATGTGCTCGTATTTTCGGTGTAGATCCAAAGGTTGCTTTCTTAAGCTACTCTACACTTGGTTCCGGAAAGGGCGAAGACGTAGAAAAGATGAGAAATGCAGCATTAAAGGCAAAGGGACGTTATCCGGAGCTTGCAATTGAAGGAGAGCTTCAGTTCGACGCAGCCGTATCTCCTCGTGTAGCTCGTACAAAATGTCCGGAATCTACGGTAGCCGGTTATGCAAATACCTTTATTTTCCCGGATATCAGTGCAGGAAACATCGGATACAAGATTGCACAGAGACTTGGAAACTTCGAAGCATATGGACCAATCTTACTTGGTTTGAATGCACCAATCAATGATTTGTCCAGAGGATGCAACGCAGGTGAAGTTTACTCTATGGCAATCATTACAGCAGCTCTTGCTTAATGGTTTTTTTTGGAAGTTTAGATTGTGGATAGACTGTTTATAAATTGTTTATGGAAAAACGTCGTTTGTAACAAATTTGTAACACAATTTCAATTTTTCTGAGATTATTAACTGATAATATATAACCATAAAAAGTTAACCACTTTTTAAAAACTCTCCCCTTACGAACCGTCAATTCCCCCAAGATTGGCGGTTCCTCCTCGTTTATGAAGCCCTTTTTCAAAGAGAAATCTTTGGAAAAGGGCTTTTTTTTCGATGTTTGCAAAATGTTGAAAACTTGTGTATAACCATATATATGGTGTGGATAAAAACGTTGTATTTTTTCCACGTTATCCACATTTTGTTTAAATCTGCTTAAAAGAAAGGAAAGAATATGCGAGTAGGATTAGGTTACGATGTACATAAATTAGTCGAAGGTAGAAAATTGATTCTTGGAAATATCGAGATTCCACATACCCTTGGATTGTTGGGACATTCGGATGCAGATGTTTTGCTGCACGCCATTATGGATGCACTTTTGGGTGCAGCTGCCCTGGGGGATATTGGAAAATTGTTCCCGGATACGGATGATGCCTTCAAGGATGCGGATAGCGGAAAATTGTTGGAGAAAGTGGGACAACGTATTTTAGAAGAGGGCTATACCATTGTAAACATTGATGCCACAGTGATTGCGCAAAAACCAAAGCTTCGTCCATATATTCAGGAAATGGAAGCGCGGATTGCAGAGATTTTGCATCTTGCAGAAAATCAGATCAATATCAAAGCCACTACAGAAGAGGGCCTTGGCTTTACCGGTACCGAGCAGGGAATTTCTGCACAGGCCATTTGCTCTTTGGAGGATATGTACGAAAGTAGCGTTGCTGTGCCGGCCGGCTGCCCGGGCTGTGGAAACTGCGGCTAAGGTAGGATGTTCCCATGAGTCAAAAATATGAAACCATTGCCTTCCCCAAGGAAATCCCGGTGAAGGTGCTGGATATTATTTATCGCCCGGATTTATACCCTAGTATGAATACCGGGCGTATTGCGGAGCATTGGCATTCTGCGATTGAGATTATTTGGAATAAAACCAAGGGCGTTAGTTTTTATGTAGATGGAAAATGCTATGAAAATGTAGAAAATCAAATTTTAGTGGTAAATTCCGAGAGTATTCATAAAATCGAAGCGCATCATTCCAAATGTGAAATTGGAAAATCCGTAACAACGGTGGTGCAGATTCCAAGGGATTTTGTGGCGCAGTTGATTCCGGATTTTCAGGAAAAATATTTTCGTGTGTTTTCTACCGGGCGAAAAGAAGAGTTGATGGGGCTGTTGTCCAAAATCGCGACCCTTTATCCTAGACTGAAGGAGGAAGATACCTACGGGGTTTTGGAAATGAAGGGGCTTTTATATGAACTGGTGGCGCTACTTGCGAGAACCCGTCTAGTGGAAAAAAGTGATATTATGCCCATCAACAACGAAAAGAACCTGGAACGCCTGCGTGGGATTTTGCGCTATATTGAGGAATCTTATCAAGAACCTTTGCGGGAAGAAGAAGTGGCGAAAAAATTCTATTTTTCCAAGGGGTATTTTTCTCGTTTTTTCCATGAGTCTACAGGCGTGACTTTTCGAGATTATGTGCTGGATTATAGGGTTGGAATGGCGATGCATGATTTGCTGTTTGAGGAGAAAAAAATCATGGATATTGCTTTAGACCATGGATTTACAGATGCCAGAGGATATATCAAAGCATTTACGGCAAGATATGGAATGACACCGTTGCAGTTTCGGAAACTCTATCAGGTGAAAAAAGTGTAATTTTTATGTCAAAAAGTGAAAAGAATCTTTTTCTTGTATTCTCTATACTAAAAAGCAAGTGATGCAAATCACTGAGAGATGGAGGAGAATCTATATGAAAAAGAAAAAGTATGCGGCCCTTGCCTTGAGTATGGCAATGGGAATGACAGGGGTACTTGGTTGCGGAACCACTGCAGCGGAGGAAGAAAACACCACGGAGGTTGCGGAGGCAACAGAAGCGGAAACGGAAGGAGCAACAGATTCCATGGAAGAGTATTTTGCAGCGCTTGCAGCAGCGCAGGCAATTGCACAGGAAGAATACGATGCAATTGCAGAAAAAGCAGGCACCGCAGATGTGCAGGCGAAGGACGGCACGATTTTGGTAACCGGTTATGAGTGGGGACCCGGGGTAAACAAGATTACCTTTGAGTTGGAAGACGCAGTAACGGCAGTGTCCGCAGAGAATGTGGAGCTGAGTACCGGCGTGGCTACCAGAACCGTGACAAATGCATATTTGTCTGATGCAGAAGGAAATGAAGTGAGTGAAGCGTCCAATTTCGTGACCTTTGAAATGGAGACGACTTATAGTGTTTCCGGCTCACCGTTCACTTATGATTTTGCAGTGACATTCCAAAATAATTGGTCAGAAACTTATCTGACAGCCGGTTATTTCACAGTAACCGGCGACAGTGATTATACCGTTGGTTTTACAGGGGATTTGATTAACAATCGCTTGTGCCCGGATACGGAAGTGTTTACAGATCGCGGAAGCTTTAGCGGAAACTATGTAAATCCAATGACAGAAGAAACCGAGGAACTGACTTTGCAGTATGCAGCCTATGAACCGGATAGTCTGGTAAATGATGGAGCAAAAAATCCATTGATTATTTGGTTGCATGGACAGGGCGAAGGAGGAACCGATCCGGATATCGCTTTGCTTGGAAATGAAGTGGTAGCTTTGGCAAAAGATGGTATTCAGAGTCACTTTACCACAGAAGGTGGAGAAGACGGTGTCTATGTACTTGCCGTACAGACCCAGACTTATTGGATGGATGGTGGAGATGGCACAAACAGTGGTGGGGACTTGGTTTCTCGTTACACAGAGATTTTAATGGATACCATTGCATCTTACGTAGAAAGCCATCCGGATGTGGATACAGACCGTATTTACATTGGGGGTTGCTCAAATGGTGGATATATGACGATGAACATGGTAGTGACTTATCCGGATTATTGGGCAGCAGCATATCCAAACTGCGAAGCTTATGCCTTCAACATGTATGAAAAAGATGAAGATGGCAATTATGTGTTCTCGGAAACCGGTGGTTATACTGTGACAGAGGAACGTTGGATGACAGAGGAAAAGATTGAAGCCATCAAGGATTTGCCTATTTGGTTTGTACAGTCTGCAGATGATACCACAGTAGATCCCTTGTTGTTCGGTGTGCCGACCTATCAGGCTTTGGTACAGGCAGGGGCTGAAAATGTTTGGTATTCTTATTTCGAGTCCGTAGAAGGTGCCGATGATCCAAGTGCTACTTATATGGGACATTGGGTATGGTGTTACTTATTCAACGATGAAGTAACCGCTTCGCAGGATCCGGAAGCAGTAGCAACAGCAACAGATGCAAACTATGGCTTTGTGGCAAATAATAATGGTGGAGGAACCGTATCTCCATCCGATGAGAACGGCACTTATACCAATTTGTTTGACTGGTTAAATGCACAATCAAAATAAAGAAGAGAAAATCCAAGAAATCTTGACAAAATAGGGCCTTCAAGGTACACTATTCTAGGTATGCGGATACTTAACGTCTCTATGCAGTGCGCATAGAGACGTTTTTTGTATCATAGATAGAAAAAAACAGGACATATATAGTGAGTAGGTGACGAAAATGGGACTCATTAAAGATATAAAAGAACAATACGAAGTCATTAAAGAGCGAGATCCGGCGATTCATTCCATTTGGGAAGTATGGTTGTATCCCAGCTTTCAAGTGATGCGTGCTTATCGAAAGGCACACAAGGCCTATTTAAAAGGTCAGTTTTTCCGCGCCAGATGGATATCTCAAAGGGCAGCCAGAAAGACAAATATTGAAATTCATCCGGGAGCACAGATTGGAAAAGGATTTTTCATTGATCATGGTACCGGAGTCATCATCGGAGAGACCACCATTATTGGGGACAATGTGACCTTGTATCAGGGCGTGACTTTAGGTGGTACCGGAAAAGAAACAGGAAAGCGACATCCGACCATTGGCAACAATGTCATGATCAGTTCCGGCGCGAAGGTGCTTGGATCCATTACCGTTGGGGACAATTCCAAGATTGGAGCCGGAAGCGTAGTGATTCATGACGTGCCGGAGAACTGTACCGTAGTGGGGGTACCGGGACATGTGGTTCGTAAAGACAATGAGAAAGTAAACTGTGATCCTTGCGATTGTGATTTGAACCAGACAGATTTACCGGATCCGGTACAGGAAGATATCAATGTACTGCAAAGGGAGAATTCAGCACTTGTCAATCGTGTGCTTGATTTAGAGGCAGCTATTAAGAGAATCGAGGAGAAATAACATGAAAATTTACAATACAATGTCTAGACAAAAAGAGGAGTTTCATCCATTACAGGAAGGAAAGCTTTCCATGTATGTTTGCGGACCAACCGTATACAATTTGATTCATATCGGAAATGCCAGACCGATGATCGTGTTTGACACCTTCCGTAGATATATGGAATACAAGGGTTATGATGTGACCTATGTATCCAATTTTACCGACGTAGATGACAAAATCATTAAAAAAGCCAATGAAGAAGGGGTTTCTTCTGAGGAGATTTCCACTCGTTATATCGAAGAGTGCAAGAAAGATATGGCAGCCATGAACGTAAAACCGGCTACCGTACATCCCTTGGCAACCAATGAAATCGATGGCATGATTGACATGATTTCTACGTTGATTGAAAAAGGATATGCCTATGTGGTAGAAGATGGTACGGTTTACTATCGTACCCGCAAGTTTGCAGAGTATGGCAAATTGTCTCATAAGAACCTGGATGATTTGGAAGGGGGACATCGAGACATTAAGGTGACCGGAGATGACTTGAAGGAAGATTCCTTTGACTTTGTTCTTTGGAAACCGAAAAAAGAAGGCGAGCCTTATTGGGAATCTCCATGGTGCGAAGGCCGCCCGGGATGGCATATTGAGTGCTCCGTTATGAGCCGTAAATATTTGGGAAATACCATTGATATCCACGCAGGTGGAGAGGATTTGATTTTCCCACATCATGAAAATGAAATTGCACAGTCGGAAGCAGCCAATGGCGAACCTTTTGCCAATTATTGGATGCACAACGGATTTTTGAATATCAACAACCAGAAGATGAGTAAATCTTTGGGTAATTTCTTTACCGTTCGTGATATTGCAGAAAAGTATGATTTACAGGTGCTTCGTTTCTTCATGCTGAGTGCACATTACAGAAGCCCATTGAACTTCAGTGCAGAGTTGATGGAAGCAGCAAAGAACGGGTTGGAGCGTATTTTGACTGCTGTAGACAATCAGCGTTATTTGATTGCGAACAGTGAAGACAAAGAATATACCGAAGCAGAAAAGGCTCTGTTTGCAGAGACCGATGCGTTTGTAAAGAAATTTGAAGAAGCGATGGAAGATGATTGCAATACAGCAGATGCCGTAACAGCAATTTTTGAATTTGTAAAATTTATGAACCAGAACAACAACTCTTCCCAGTCTAAAGCATATTTACAGGATGTATTAAACCGCGTCACCACCCTTTGTGATGTCATGGGGATTATTACAGAAAAGAAGGAAGAGATTTTAGATAGCGAAATCGAAGCCCTGATTGAAGAAAGAAAGCAGGCAAGAAAAGACAAGAACTTTGCCAGAGCGGATGAAATTCGTGATGAACTTTTGGAAAAAGGCATTCTTTTGGAAGATACCAGAGAAGGAGTAAAATGGAAAAGGGTTTAGACGCATATATTCGCGAAAAATTAGAAATCGGGGATGTGGCGATTAACACCTATTCTCCATTGACTTTGGCATATATCGGAGATAGTATCTACGATTTAGTGATTCGCACCATGGTGGTGGGCAAAGGAAACAACAAAGCTTCCAAATTGCACAGAGAAAGCACCACCTATGTGTGTGCCCATGCCCAGGCTGAGATCATGAAAGAGTTGCTTCCTTTTTTGACAGAAGAAGAAAGCGAATATTACAAACGCGGCAGAAACGCCAAATCTCAGACCATGGCAAAAAATGCCACTATGATTGATTATCGTATGGCTACGGCTTTTGAAACTTTAATGGGCTATTTGTACCTGACGGATCAGATGGACCGCATGATGGAATTGATTAAAAAAGGAATAGATTTATGGAAAACAACGTAAATGAATACCGCGTAGAAGGTAGAAACGCGGTTTTAGAAGCTTATCGAGCAGGGAAGACCATTGATAAGTTATTTGTACTGGACGGTTGCAAAGACGGACCGATTCAGTCTATTTTAAGAGAAGCAAAAAAACAGGACACCATTGTTCAGTTTGTAAAAAAAGAACGTCTGGATCAATTGTCCGAGACAAAGAAACACCAGGGAGTTATTGCGAATATCGCTGCCTATGAATATGCTGAAGTAGAAGATATGTTGCAGGCGGCAGCAGAGAAAAACGAACCTCCCTTTTTGATTTTATTGGATGGAATTGAAGATCCACACAACCTGGGTGCAATCATTCGTACGGCCAATCAGGCAGGGGCTCACGGAGTGATTATTCCAAAGCGCCATGCAGTGGGACTTACCGGCACAGTAGCGAAAGCTTCTGCAGGAGCCATTCATTATACTCCGGTGGCAAAGGTGACCAATATGACAGCCACCATCAAGGAACTGAAGGAAAAAGGATTATGGTTTGTATGTGCCGATATGGATGGTACTACCATGTATGACCTGGTTTTGAAGGGACCGATTGGTGTCGTCATTGGAAACGAAGGAAAGGGTGTCAGCAAATTGGTGAAAGACAATTGCGATATGATCGCATCCATTCCGATGAAGGGAGATATTGATTCCCTAAATGCTTCCGTAGCTTGTGGTATTTTAACTTATGAAATTGTAAGACAGCGTATGTAATTACAAGGGGGAGTTTTATGGAGGATTTTGAAGCTTTAAGTGACGAAGAATTGTTGTTGCGTTTAAAGCAAGGGGAGAGCCGAATTACAGATTATTTGATGGAAAAGTACAAGGGGTTGGTACGAAAACGAGCCAATGCACTGTATTTACTGGGCGGAGACAATGACGATTTGATACAAGAGGGTATGATAGGATTGTTTAAAGCCATTCAGGAGTATTCCGAAGGAAAAAACAGTTCCTTTTATCATTTTGCAGATATTTGTATTAGTCGCCAAATGTATACAGCTATTGAGGCAAGTCAACGAAAGAAACACAGTCCGTTGAATTTTGCCATATCTATTGATGGAGAAAAGGAAGAAGGGGTTTCCGATTTGCTTTCGACTTTACAGGAGGCAGATCCGGAGGCTATTTTCATCAGTAGAGAAGGGATTCGGGAAATCGAGGAAAAGATGGAAAAAACCCTCAGTAAAATGGAACAGGAAGTATTGCAGTACTATTTGCAAGGTATGAATTATAGACAGATTGCAGAGGAGATGGGGAAGTCGCCGAAGGCAATTGATAATGCATTGCAAAGAATAAAAAATAAATTAGTGTAGGTGAAGAAGTGGAAAATTTAACAAAAGCAAAAGAAAAATTAGAAAAGTACGGACAAAGTCATGTGCTTCGTTTTTTTGATGAGTTGGGGGAAAACGAAAAGGAAGCATTGGTAGAGCAGATTTTGATGACCGATTTTGAGGTGCTTCGCACATTGCAGAATAGCGGCAGTGCAACGGCCAAAGGTCAGATTGCTCCGATCGAAGCAATGCCTCTTTTTGAAATTGAGGAAAATAAGGCGGAATACTTAGAACTTGGAAAGAAGACCATTCAGGAGCACAAGGTAGGTGCTGTGCTTTTGGCCGGCGGAATGGGAACCAGACTTGGTTCTGATGATCCAAAGGGTGTTTACAACATTGGTCTTACCAAGGAAGTCTATATTTTCCAGCGTTTGATTGAGAATTTAATGGATGTTGTGGAAGAGACCGGTACTTGGATTGACTTGTATGTCATGACATCTGATAAGAATGATAAAAAGACCAGAAGCTTCTTGAAAGAGAAGAATTACTTTGGATATAAAGAAGACCATGTCTTTTTCTTCCAGCAGGAAATTGCTCCGGCCGTAGATTATGAAGGAAAAATCTACATGGAATCAAAAAGTAGAATGGCTACCTCTCCAAACGGAAACGGTGGTTGGTTTGTTTCCTTGATGAACAGTCCGGTGGGTGACCGCGTGAAGAGCGAAGGCATTGAATGGTTAAATGTATTTGCGGTAGATAATGTTTTACAGCGTATTGCAGATCCTTGCTTTATTGGAGCGACCTTGAGCAAAAATTGTAAGGTCGGTGCCAAGGTGGTTCGCAAGAGCGCTCCGGATGAGAAGGTTGGCGTTATGTGCTTAGAGGATGGCAAGCCATCTATCGTAGAATATTATGAATTGACCGATGAAATGATGAATACCAAGGATAAGAACGGAGATCCGGCTTACAACTTTGGTGTTATTTTAAATTATTTGTTCGAAGTAAAGGAATTACAGAATATCGTGGATATTTCCCTTCCTTTACACAGAGTCGAGAAAAAAATCAATCATGTAGATGCAGAAGGAAAGGAAGTAAAACCGGAGGCACCAAACGGATATAAGTTTGAGGCATTGGTTTTGGATATGATTCATGAAATGAAGAGTTGCCTTCCTTATGAGGTGGTACGTGAATATGAGTTTGCACCGATTAAGAATAAAACCGGTGTGGATTCGGTAGAAAGTGCCAGAGCTCTTTGTCAGAAAAATGGAATCGAATTATAGGTTTTTATATGAAAGAAAGAGATTATTTTAAATTCGTGCAGGAAGAAATGCAGGAGGACGAAAAGAAATTACGTCTTCAGATTCAAAAGGAAAAAGATGCAATTCTTGCACAAAAACAGTATGTATATCAGTCAAGAGAATCGGATATGGATGAGCCGGAAGTCATCAGTGCTATGGAAGACATTGATGAAATGGTGGCGCTTACGAACATGCAAATGGAACGTGCCGATTTATTGCAACAACAAATCAAGTCACCTTACTTTGGTAAGGTGACTTATCGTTTTGATGAGGATGGCGAAGAAATGCCTTTGTATATGGGCATTCACGGATACTATTCCAGAGAAAAACAAGATCAGGTGGTCTTTGATTGGCGTGCGCCGGTGGGCTCCCTGTTTTACGAAGGAGAAGTGGGAAAAGCTTCTTATAAGGCGCCGATGGGTGAGGTGACCGGAGAAATTTTGGAAAAAAAGCAGTTCCAGATTGAAGATGGAAAAATGACATCTTCCCTGGATACCAATCAGATGATTCATGATGAGATGCTGTTGCGTTCTTTGTCTGGAAATTCCAGCAAAAAAATGCACGGTGTGGTAGCCACCATTCAGAAGCAGCAGAATCGTATTATTCGTAATGAATCTGCCAAAACATTAGTGGTAGACGGAAGAGCTGGAAGTGGAAAAACCGTGATTGCCATGCATCGTGTGGCTTGGCTTTTGTATCAATATCGCAAGAAATTAAATGCAGAGCAGGTCATGATTTTGTCTCCGAATGGGGTGTTTTCGGATTACATTTCCGGAATTTTGCCGGAACTGGGAGAGCATATGGCACCGGAAAAAGAATGGGATTCTTTGGTGGAGGAACTTTCTTTTTTGCAGGAACTTTGTGAAACCCGTTTGGACCAGACCCATCATATTTTAGAGGAAAAAAGAGTGGAACAGATAAAACGGAAATCCTCTCTTTGGTTTTTCCGTGCTTTTTGTGCTTATTTGAAAGACTATGAAGCAAATGGCTTTGCCTTTAAAGATTTCCATTTTGAAAAGCAGACGTTTCCGAAAGAACGCTTGGAATTGCTGTTTTATCAAACCTTTAAGGATAAGCCTTTATATGAGCGTTTTTACCATATGGCTTCCTTTATCTTGGGAGACGTGGAAGACGCCACCAATAAGGAAGTGGTGGGCCGCAGAAGAGAGCAGACACTGCGTCGCATTCAGCAGGAATTGATTGCGCAGTTTGGCGAGCAGAATATTGTTACACTTTACGTGCGGTTTTTGCAAGGCTTGGAGCAGGAGCATCCGGGAATTTCCGAATATCGCAACGAGGAAGGGGCGATTTGCTACGAAGATGTACAGGTTTGCTTCTATTTGCAGCTGCGCCTCTATGGATGCCGTGTATATGAATCCATGATGCATTTGGTGGTGGACGAAATGCAGGATTATAATGTATTCCAATATGGCGCCATGGATTTGATTTTCCCATGCAAGAAAACTATTTTGGGAGACCGCTTCCAGGTATTGTTTTATGATGAAAAAGAAACAGTACTGGATGCTTTGCAAGAGGTTTACCCGGAAGCAGAGACCTATGTATTACAGGAGTCTTATCGTTCTACCAAGCAGATTACGGAGTTTTGTAATCGCATATTGGGAATCCAAGAAAGTATTCCATTCTTACGTGAGGGAAAGGAACCGGAAGTGATTTCGGTAGAACAGGATGAGGAAATCCCGAGAAAAATTCGAGAAATCCTGGAGCGTGTGTCGGTTTCCGGATATGAAAATATCGCAATTTTAACGCCGGATGAAGAAAGTGCCGGGATTTTATACCGTGATTTGGTAGAAGATTTTGATATTTCTTTTACGGGTGAAAATTCTGCAGTTTATTTTGGCGGAATTACTATTTTACCCAAGTATTTTGCCAAGGGTATGGAATTTGACGTGGGGATCGTCTTACATCATAAAAAGCGTAAAAATGCCGCAATTGATAGGAATGAGTACTATATTTCCTGTACCAGAGCTTTGCATGAGTTGTATGTAATTGAATAAACAAAAAGACGAGAATTAAATTTTTGTAAATAATGCAGGGAAGTCCTTTTTTTTCTTTTTGCGTAACTTATAATAAAGGTATCGACGAAAGAAATGCCAATCTCAAAGTAACGAGGTACGTGCAATGAAAAAGGATTTCCCAAATGAAGCATATGATGAGCTGACAGGGCTTATAAACAAAGAGACGTTTTATAAAGAGGCGCAGGAAGCGCTGGAAAACCAAAAGAATCGGGAGCAGGGAGTTGCTTTCGTTTATTTTGATGTGGATAATTTTAAAATTTATAATGAGAATTATGGATATACAAAGGGAGATGAGTTGCTTCGGAAAATCGCAGGGATTATTTGCGATGACTTTGAAGAGCAGCTTGTGTCCCGTTTTTCAGATGATCATTTTGTAGTATGTACGCATACCAGACAGCTGGTTGCGCATGTCACAAATATTCATTTAAAAGTTCATCAGATTCAAAAAAATGCTAATTTGGAGTTGAAGGCGGGCATTTATATGCCGGAAGAGGATGTTGTAGATGTGGTAAAATGCTGCGACAGAGCCAGAGCGGCATGTATTAGCATCAAGAAGAAATATGATGTAGAATATCGATTCTTTGATGAAGAACTGAATGGTAAGTTAAAAAAACAACAGTTTGTGTTGGATCATTTGGATGAAGCTTTGGAAAACCAATATATTCAGGTGTATTATCAACCCGTTGTCCGGACAGTTTCCGGAAAAATATGTGGTTGGGAAGCTTTGGCCAGATGGGATGATCCGGTGTACGGTTTGGTATATCCCGGAGATTTTGTGCCTATTTTGGAAGAAGTTCGGCTTATTCATAAACTGGATATGTATGTGATCGAAACAGCTATGTCAGATTATCCTCGAATTATTGAAGCACGTGGGGAAACAGAGCCTATTTCCATAAACTTATCGAGAATCGATTTTGAACTGTATGATATTTTCCAAGTGGTGGATGATTTACGGAGTCAATATCGGGTACCTAAGGATATGATTCATTTTGAGATTACTGAGGGTGTCTTGATGGATGACCCGGATTTTATCCGAGAACAAATTCATCAGTTTAAAGAGAATGGATATCAGATTTGGATGGATGATTTTGGGAGCGGGTATTCCTCTTTGAATGTTTTGCAAAAGTTTGATTTCTATCTGATAAAAATAGATATGAAATTTATGGAGGATTTTGAGAATAATTCCAATAGCCGCATTATTTTAAGTCACATGATTTCCATGATTAAGGAGTTGGGTTTTCATACCTTGGCAGAAGGGGTGGAGACCCAAGCGCAATATGATTTTTTGCGAGAAATCGGATGTGAAAAAATTCAAGGTTATTTAATTGGAGCGCCTATGCGCTTTCTGGAATGTTATGATTTTTCAGAGAGTAAAGGTCTGGATTTTGAACAGTATGAAGAACGAAGTTATTACAATACCATAGGTAGTTTAGATGTTTTGCGGCAAAATCCTTTGCAAAATATCAAGAAACATATGGCTAAGAAGACACTTCCTCTTTGTATTATGGAAGATCGAAACGGGACTTGGAATTTTTTGGTGGTCAATGAATCCTATCGTGAACTTTTGAAAAAACTTTGGAATGTAGAAGTAAAAAATGCCGGAGATGGAATTACTTACGGTTCTTGGAAAGAAGCAGAGAATTTTAAGTGTATATGCGACAGATGTAGGGAAACCGGAATGCTGGAAAGTATGGACTCCATGGAAAATGGTTACGTAGTGAATATTCGTGCCAGTCATATTATTTCGGATGTAAATAGAAATGTGCATGCCTATATGGTTTCTTTGCGTTTGATAGACAGCTTTGAAACGGATGATAAGGCCAGAAAGCTGGAAATAGCCAGTCGGTTTATTTTTGCTAATTTTGAGATTATTGATATCATTGCCATGGATGGTAGTTTTGCCCAAAATCTTTATTATAAAAGTTTTTCCTTGTATGTGGATCCAAAAGGGAAAACGGTAGACCAGGTGTTACATGAAGTAGCAGAGGTGTGCATTTATCCGGATGATCGAAGTAGTTATCTACATTTTTCCGATATTATGACAATTCGGGAACGGATGGAACGGTCGGGTTCCGATGTGTTGACCGGTTTTTTCCGGGCCCGTATGAAAAACGGAACATATGGATGGAAAACCTGTGTACTGACTTTGATACAGTTTGAAGAGCGGGAGATGGCCTTGACTTGCTGGAGCAGTACGAGTCCGGAAGTTGTGAAATATCTGGAAAAAACCTTTGTACAAACGCAGAATACGCCTGTTACGCAAACGGCGAATTTGGTGACCCATACAGATGCATTTGATAACATTTTGGATCTGCTTCCTGTGGGAATCTTTTGGAAAGATGAGAATCGTCGGTTTTTAGGAGCAAACCGTATGTTTTTGGATTACTACGGTATGGAATCTTTGGAGGACTTGTTGGGACGCACGGATGAAGATATGGGATGGCATATTAATCCGGAACCCTTCCGTAGAGATGAAATGCGTGTGGTAAAACAGGGAGATGTGATACGGGATATTCTTGGAACCTGTATTGTAAACGGAGAAGTCCGGGATATTCGTGCTACTAAGAAGCCATTGTATTCGCGTGGCAGAATTGTTGGATTAATTGGTTATTTTGAAGATGTTACTAAGGAAATGGAAGAGCGGGATCGTTGGACCAGATTGTCTGAAACTGATGAATTGACCGGTGTATTGAACAGACGTGGATTGAATGATTTGATTTTGCGTTATCAGAGTCAATATGAAATGTCTTCTATGGATTTTGCTATTTTCATGGTGGATTTAGACAATTTTAAATATATCAATGACCGATATGGACATGATTTTGGCGATAAAGTATTGATTCAGGTCTGCAGCAATTTGAAAGCCATATCTAGAGAAAAAAGTGTGGTCATTCGATATGGTGGAGACGAATTCGTGATCCTGCACCAGTTTACCGATAGTGCAGAGGTAAAGAGTCTGGAACAGGAGATTCAAATAGCCATTGAACGCATTACCAAGGTGGATGATATTCCTGTCAAAGTAGCCGGTTCTGTGGGTGTTGCCTGCTATTCTGAAGAAGAAAGTATTTCCGGTATTATTGAAGCAGCGGATCAGCGGATGTATATTAATAAAAAACTACGGAAATTAAACCGACAGGAGTAGCGTAAATTTTAAGAAGAAGCCTAAAGAGAAAACTTCTCAATAGGCTTCTTTTTTTCATGGTTTGACCTCTTGACAGTTTGTAAATCTATGATATAGTATTTCTAAATAGAACTACTAATTTGTGGTACAAAAGGAGTAGAAAATGGCAGATCTTGTGATAGAAGGATTGCAGTTGTTTGGATTGACAAAACAGGAAGCGAATATTTATTTGGCCTTAATTTCCTATGGGAGAATGACGGGTTATGAGGTTTCAAAACAGACCGGAATTTCCCGCTCCAATGCTTATAGTGCCTTGGCAGGATTGGTGGATAAGGGCGCTGCCTATGCAGAGGAGGGGACTGCTACCAAGTATACGGCAGTTGATCCGAAGGAGTTTATGGATGCAAAACGACTGGCTTTGCAGGAAAAAGAAGAGGAATTGCTCTTGGCAATGCCAAAGAAGAAAGTGGAAGAAGAAGGCTATCTCACCATTGAGGGAGATCAAAATATAGAAAACCGGATTCATTCTATGATTGAGGCAGTGGAAAAACGTATTTATATCCGCATGCAGAGCGAATTGGTACTCCATTATTTACCGGAGTTGTTGCAGTTAAAAGAAAAAGGGAAAAAGGTAGTGGTTATTACTGATCAGAAACTTCCTTTTCCTGGAGCAAAACAGTATGTGACGGATGTGGATAAGAATCAGATTGGAATTATTGTGGATTCCGTCAATGTACTTACAGGAGAGTATGGGAATCCTTTGGGAAGCGTCTGTCTCTATACGGGACAAAAGAACTTTGTCAGGGTTTTTAAGGATTCTTTAAAGAATGAAATGAAATTAATTGAACTAACAGGAGGAAAACATGAGTAAGACACCATTTGTAACCAAAGAGATGATTGAGAATATCACAAAAGAATATGCAACCCCCTTTCATTTATATGATGAAGCAGGGATTCGCAAGAATTGTGAAGCAATAAAGGATGCTTTTTCCTGGAATCCGGGATATCGTGAATATTTTGCTATTAAGGCATGCCCAAATCCTTTCTTACTGAAGATTTTTCAGGAGTACGGATTCGGTGTAGACTGCGCTTCTGAAACAGAGCTTATGATGGCAGAAGCCCTTGGGTTTAAGCCGGAAGAAATTATGTTTTCTTCCAATGATACACCGGCTTCTGAATTTCAGTATGCCAAGGAATTGGGGGCAATTGTAAACTTTGATGACATTACCCATATTCCATATTTTGAAGAGCATGTAGGAGAGTTTCAGGAGACCATGAGTTGCCGTTACAATCCGGGTGGGGTTTATGAAATCAGCAATGGAATCATGGACAATCCGGGAGATGCAAAGTATGGTTTTACCAAAGAGCAGTTGCTAAAAGGTTATGAGATGTTAAAGGAAAAGGGAGTAAAGAATTTTGGTCTTCATTCTTTCCTGGTAAGTAATACCGTAACCAACGATTATTATCCGACTTTAGCACGTACTTTATTTACCTTGGCGGTAGAAGTAAAGGAAAAAACAGGATGCAAGATTTCTTTTATCAATTTGTCCGGTGGCGTTGGAATTCCTTATTTGCCGGATCAGGAAGGCAATAATATTAAAATCATTGGAGAAGGTGTACGCAAGGCTTATGAAGAGATTCTTGTACCTGCAGGTATGGGAGATGTGGCTATCTACACAGAAATGGGACGTTTTATGACAGGCCCTTACGGTTGTTTGGTAACTACCGCTATTCATGAGAAACACACTTACAAAGAGTATATTGGTGTGGATGCCTGCGCGGTTGATTTGATGCGCCCTGCAATTTATGGTGCTTATCATCATATTACAGTATTAGGAAAAGAAGATGCTCCTTGTGACCATACCTATGATGTGACAGGTTCCCTTTGTGAGAATAATGATAAATTTGCAGTAGATCGCAAGCTCCCGGAAATCGAAATGGGAGATTACCTGGTGATTCATGACACGGGAGCCCACGGATACTCTATGGGTTACAATTACAATGGCAAGTTAAAATCCAAGGAATTGTTGTTGAAGGAAGACGGCAGTGTACAGTTGATCCGTCGTGCGGAAACACCAAAGGATTACTTTGCAACCTTCGATGGATTTGACGTTTATAAGGATTTAACAAAGAGAAAATAGCGGTGAAACATAGAATTGTTGAAATTGTCTGAAAACTACTAAAAAAGTTGCAACATATATTCTGAAAAACTTTGGAAAAATGCCTTGCATTTTATAAAATCTATGGTATTATATTAACTGTTCCGAGTTTTTCAGAACAGGCCGATGTGTCGGAATTGGCAGACGAGGCAGACTCAAAATCTGTTGATGGCAACATCGTGTGGGTTCAAGTCCCACCATCGGCATGAAAAGCCTGTGGGCGATAGAAAAACGCAATCCCTGAAATTAGGGGTTGCGTTTTTTTTATATCGTAGGAAATTCCATTCCTATGATATAAAAAAGCGCTCCGCTATGGAAGCGCAGGCGACATTCTTTCTTGTACGAGGAAGTTAGTGAGAAGCGGTAAATCAGCCAAGAAAACGGAGAAAAGTAAAAACGAGATACCGCGAAATTTTAGTTTAGAAAAACTTAATTAGGAATCAACCGTTTTTTTCTGTAAAATGTATCTTAGGAATAAAATATGCAGGGAAGCGGATTTGGAGAATTAAGAAATGATTGTACATGATATTACAAACGGACAGCAAGTGACAAGCACGAGTGATACTCAGAAGACACAAGAATCCGCCGATTTTTCAACTTACATGAAAAATGGGGAGAAAACACTGCAACAGATTTTTGAACAAGCAGCGGCTACATATAATGTGCCGGTTTCTTTACTGGAAGCAGTGGGTATGCAAGAGTCTACATTCCGTGCAGATGCAGTGTCAAAAGCAGGAGCACAGGGAATTATGCAATTAATGCCGGCAACAGCCAGAGAACTGGGTGTTACGGATTCTTTTGATGCAGAACAGAACATTATGGGTGGGGCAAAATATTTGTCTCAGCTTTTAAATCGATTTAACGGAGATACTTCGCTCGCTTTGGCGGCTTATAATGCCGGAGCAAATAATGTACAGAAGTATGGCGGTATCCCTCCTTTCCAGGAGACACAGAATTACGTGGAAAAGGTTTTGGGCTATATGAAGAATGGCGTGAAGTTACCGGATGGTACTGTGACCACCGGATCATCTTCTGATGTTAGCACCGGTAGTTCCGGTCGTAGTTTTGTGGTAGAGGAAGCCAGCACAGGTACGCTGTCTGATATTCTGTTTTCTTACAGTGACTATTTGAAATTCATTGAGTTATATGTTGACTTTATGAACGAACAAGAGGAAAAACAGGACGAAGAAGAGGAACAGAATATTTTTCAGAAATACGCCCAATTTGTCAGACTTTAATTTTTTGCCGGAAATTTCTTGACAAAGACCTGAGCCTGTATTATATTAATCGAGTTGAGACTTTCAACAAGCTGGCATGGCTCAGGCGGTAGAGCGTCGCATTGGTAGTGCGGAGGTCACGGGTTCAATTCCCGTTGCCAGCTTTCAAAGATGAGAAAAACCTTTAAGACTAATGTCTTAAAGGTTTTTTGTTTTCTGTCATTACAAAGCATTTCTTGCTTGGACTTCCTACTTCTGGAAAATCTTCCATTATTTACCAAAATATAATTATAAGAATAAAAAGTGTTTTATAGGATTCGAAAATAAACGATTATTTTATAGAATTAATGAATCCACTGATAGTAACGGAATCCGGCAGGATAAACCATTACATGTTGGAATCCGTTTTGTGTAAGGGTTCTGGCAGCATTGTATGCGCGTACACCAATGGCACAGAACACAATGTATTTTTTGCTCTTGTCCAATTCGCCAAGACGAGAACGTAGTTGTCCAAGTGGAATATGCACGGCTTGATTCAATGCAAAGGCCTGCAACTCCGGTGTTTCACGAACATCCAGTACAATGGCATCGGTGTCCTTTTCCACGGCATCCCAATCACAGAAGGTTATATGACCGTTTAAAAGGTTTTCTGCGGTGTAGCCGGCCATATTTACCGGATCTTTTGCAGAAGAGAATGGAGGCGCATAGGAAAGCTCTAAATGGGTCAAATCAGAGACGGAAGCCCCAAAGCGAATGGCTGTGGCAAGGGTGTCAATTCGTTTGTCTACACCGGCTTGTCCTACGATTTGTGCACCGTAAATTTTTTTCCCATCCTGGGAAAAAATCAATTTCAGCATGAGAGGCAATGCGCCCGGATAATAACCGGCATGGTGATTTTGGGTGATGAGGATCGTTTTGTAATCGGTATCCTTCACGTAGCCTTTTCTTTGTAATACCTTTTCAGAAGCACCGGTGGCAGCCACGGAAAGGTCAAAGACTTTGGCTATAGAAGAACCCTGTGTACCGGTATAGGTTGCATCCATTCCGGCAATGTTGTCAGCTACAATACGGCCTTGTTTGTTGGCAGGTCCGGCTAAAGGTACCATGGTCTTTTCGCCAAAGATGAAATCTGTGACTTCTACCACATCTCCGGCGGCATAGATGGAAGGCACAGAAGTGCGCATGTGGTCATCGACGACAATACCTCCGCGTGGATTTACGACAATACCGGCTTTTTTTGCCAATTCGCTGTTTGGACGAACTCCAATTGCTAAAATCACAAGGTCTGCAGATACGACATCGCCGTTGGCTAAGGCAATATCGATGCCTTCTTCTGTTTCAGAGAAAGAGGAAACGCCATTTTCTAAAATCAGGTTCACACCTTTGCTACGGATGTGTTTGTTTAAAATAAGGGCCATTTCTTTATCCAAAGGAGCCATGACCTGATCGGCGGCTTCCACGAGGGTGACTTGCAATCCCAAATGATGCAAGTTTTCAGCGGTTTCTAGACCGATAAATCCCCCACCAACTACAACTACGTGTTTCACACCGCGGGCGGCAAGGTTTTCTTTGATGACATCGGTATCCGGAACAGTCCAAAGAGTTTTTATTTTTGAAGAGTCGATACCGGGGATGTTTGGTTGTAAAGGGGAAGAACCGGTGGTAAGGACTAAATTGTCATAGGGTTCTTCGTAGGTCGTCCCCATTTTTTCTTTTACGGTAATGGTTTTCTTTTCCGGATGAATGCAAATGACTTCGCTGTTGGTGCGAACATCTATGTTGTAGCGGGACTTCATGACTTGATTTTTGGTGACAAGCAAGGCATCTCGTTCGGTAATGACTTCTCCAATATGATAGGGCAACCCGCAATTGGCGTAGGAAATGTTTTCTCCACGTTCTATTAGAATGATTTCTTCTGTTTCTTTTAATCGGCGCAATCTGGCAGCACAACTGGCTCCGGCTGCAACACCACCGATAATCACTGTTTTACTCAAAACGTACCTCCTATAATTTTGTGTTTCGATTAGATGCCTTCATTTTACCTAGTATAAAAAATATATCAAGTACGCAGAATGTTTTGACCTGGTCAGAAAAAACTGAGTGACGTGGAGGGATGCCTTATTCGGATTTTCGAAATTTGCCCGGGGAGAGACCTTTTACTTTTTTATAGTACCCAAAAAGGTACTATCTTACTTTAAAGTGCGTTCTTAACAAAAATATGGGGATATGCTATGTTAAATTTGTTTTTTCATCAGAATGTTTTGGAACAAAATAGGAAAACAGAAAAACTTTGTAACATAGGGTATTTGCAATGTGAAAGGATGTATAAAAGTGAAGGAAATATTTGAGAGAATTAGTGTTCGTAAATATGAAGAAAAAGAAGTAGAACCGGAGAAAATTCAGCAGATTTTAAAGGCGGCTATGGCAGCACCATCTGCAGGAAATCAGCAACCGTGGGAATTTTATGTAGTGACAGATCGGGAGACCATCCAAGAATTGGCTACCTGCAGTCCTTATGCAGGCTGTGCAGCAAATGCTTCCGTAGTGATTGTGCCTTGCTATCGCAAAGAAGGATTGCTGTTTCCGGATTTTGATACCATTGATCTCGCAATTGCCACAGAGCATGCGTGGTTGGAGGCGACTTCTCTGGGACTTGGATCTGTATGGCTTGCAGTTGCACCAATTGCAGATCGTATAGAAAAAGCGACGAAGGCTATGAATTTGCCGGAGAATTTGGTGCCATTTGCGTTGCTCCCGTTAGGATATCCTGCAGAGAGCAGAGCACAGCAGAATCGCTTTGATGAAAGCAGAGTTCATTATATCAAGTAAAAGAAAAAAGAAGTTATCTCACTAAGGGAGGAAGACCAAAGAGGCGAGATAACTTCTTTTTCATTTTTAGGCTTGCTCGGTTAATTTGTATACCTGAGTTAAGCCATTTGAAACTGCCGGAATTAATAATGCTATAACGGTTATGAATGCTTCTAATCCTAAATAAGATCCGTTATAAGCGACGGAATAAATAAATGGATTCGGGAAAGAATCCGGTGCGTACATTCCGAAGAAAACAACGCCGGAAAGTACGGAAAATACAAAACGTCCAAAGACGCCGACGATGTATCCCTTAATCAAACCGTTTGGTTTTTTCGTAAATAATCCGGAAAGACCGAGTGCACCAAAAGCGAAAATGTAATCAATCAACATCTGCGGTAAGCTGATGATATAAGGATCAATTAACATCTGTAAAATACCATAAGCAATGGCTGTGGTAAGTCCGGTACCAAGTCCGTACCAATATCCAATTAAGCAAATAAATAACATGGAAAATAAGGTAACAGATCCACCATAAGGCATGTGAATCAACTTAATCATAGAAGTAACCATGGCAAGGGCAATGGCAACTGCTGAGAAAGCCAGCTGTTTCGCGGAAATCTTTGCACGATTTCTAGTCAAAAAGCAGCCAAGCAAAAGCAAAGCCAGCATGGCTACAATCAGTACCGCATAGCCGGCAGTGGTGAAGACATAACTGCCGTCTTCGGTTAAAGAGAATAACAAATTCATAAAAAAACCTCCTAAACATGTAGCATGCTAGGAGTAGTAAACGTCGTTCGCTTCCTTACGCCGGTATTATCCGGTTCAAGTAATGAGGGTCGATAAAATATCTCTCAGCTTTAAGCACCCCTAGCACTTATTATGATTTCTAAATTAATTATAGTCATTGTTCTTTTAAAGTCAACGCAAAAGTTATAGAAATTTAGCCAGTTTTGATAAAAACTTTAGAAATCCCCAGTTTCCGAACGTTTATAATGGAAATAGAGAGATTATATGAATTTTTGTATAGATTCAAGATTCAGAAGAAAGGAACAACGCTATGAAGAACCCGGATGAATTAAAACAAGAAAAAGAGAAAATGGATAAGGAAATGAAAGCCATGCGAGACGAAATGGAACAAGACAAGAAAAACGGTGGCTTTTTTAAACGAATCATTTTCCAAAATACGGCATTGAACGTATTGATGTTTGCGGCCTTTATTATTACGGTAATAGTAAGTTCCAATGGTATGACCTCCATCATGACCACGGCGCTTTCCGCAAGTAATAGTGAGGTGGAACTTTTGATGCAGGAATCTCTGTATCGCCAGAGCGTCATTGCAATCAATGGTGATATCCATACTTTGATGGGTATGATGACTGTGGATGCAAATCCGGATACGATTCAGGAAAACTACGATGATATCGAAGATCGTATCACGGCAATGGAAACCACATTGACCTATATTTGTGAAGAAAGTATCTTGGTGACACAGGCGTCGGATGGAGAAGAACAGGCAGCAGAGTTGACAGCGAATTCCGAAGCATTTATTGCGGATGTAGAAGAGATGGTTACTTATCTTCAGGCAAATGATGATGCCTCTGCAAAGGATATTTTAAGAGATTCTTATTCTACCAATTTGGCAGCATTGGATACCACCTTGGATTCTGTAGAAGAATCTATTAAGAGTCTGGAAGAAGGATTTAGTTCTTATATGCAGGTGAAATTAAATGTTGCATTACAGAAACAGTTGATTTGCTTGGTTGTCTTTGTAATCTTGATTGCGGTTAACCTGATCTTAAGTATCCTTCGTATTAGCAGAAAGGTTACCTCTATTTCTAACGAAGTACAGGCTATGATCGCTGATATTAATGCAGGCAAGGGTGATTTGACTGCACGTATTGAGACCAAGACATCAACCGAATTACATCACATTGTAGAAGGTATCAACGAATTTATTGAAACCTTACAAAATATTATCCGTGAAGTAAAAGACGGTGCAGTAGTGCTTACTACTTCTTCTGATGAAATGACCTTACAGGTACAGCGTGTAAGTGATAATATTACCAATACTTCTGCAGCTTTGGAGGAGTTGGCAGCTAGTATGGATACAGTTTCCGGAACCACAGATCAGATCAATGGCAAGATGGAAGACGTTAAGGCAGCAGCCGATGAGATTCGTAAAGAAGCAGAAGATGGTGCATCTGCAGCCGCAGATATTCGTCACGAAGCCGATGAAATCAAAGGCAGTGCAAAACAGAAGAAAGAAGATACCGGAGCTAAGATGGAAGAGCTTAGCGCAATTTTGGAGAAGTCAGTTAAGGATAGTGAAAAAGTTAGTCAGATCAATGAACTTACCAATGTTATTTTGGATATCGCATCTCAGACCAATTTACTTGCTTTGAATGCATCTATTGAGGCAGCCAGAGCCGGTGAAGCAGGTCGTGGATTTGCAGTCGTTGCAGATGAAATCAGTGCTCTTGCAGACAACAGTAGACAGACTGCCGGAAATATCCAGAATATCAGCCAGGAAGTAACACAGGCAGTAAATACACTTTCCAGCAATGCGATGGAGGTAATTGATTTCATCAACAATACCGTACTTTCCGATTACGATGCATTTGTGGAAACCGGTGATAAGTATGAAAATACTGCAATTTTGATGGATGAGATTTTAAGCAAGTTTACCGGAAAGGCAGACAACTTAAATGCTATTATGGATGACATGGCAAATTCCGTAGAATCCATTACCGATTCTGTACGTGAGAGCTCAGAAGCCATTAACCTTTCTGCTTCTAACTCTACCGAAATCGTTGGTGAAATTCAGGGCATCGGAGATGCGGTGGATGAAAACAGCCGTGTAACCGGAAGATTGAATGAAAGCACCAAGAAGTTTGAATATCTATAAAAAGAAAAAGCAGTGTGTTTGGAGGGGCTGGATAAATCCGGCCCTTCTTTTTTTATATCATAGGAAATTTCATTCCTATGATATAAAAAAGCGCTCCGCAAAGAGTTTGCAAAATGGGAGAAAGAAGTGTAAGATAAGTTCCATATATGGAGGGAGCAAATATGGATGAAATAACAACACCGGAAAAAGAAGTCAATTATGAAAAGAAATTGTATCACTTGGCTATGATTCGTACCGTCTTAATGTGCGTGCTGACCGTTGCGATTTTGGGATCGTTGGTTTTTGCATATCAGCAGATGACTGTGGTGATGGATGCCGTAAATTCCATTACTGAAATGACAGAATCTATGGAAGAAACCTTGGATACCATTGATGTGGATCAGTTGAACAGTACCTTGGATGATATGAGTACCATTACATCAAATTTAAAGGACACATCAGAAGCCCTGTCGGATTTTAATTCTAGTTTGAGTGGTTTCTTCGGATTTGGAAAATAATATATGAGAGATGAAATAGCAATTATCACCGGCGCTTCCAGTGGTATGGGAGCATTGCTGGTAAAAAAAGTTTGGGAAGAAAATGCAAACTTAAAGGAAATTTGGCTGATTAGTCGAAACGAAAAGAAATTACAGGAATTGGTGCAGAACCTTCCTGCGTTAGAAGATGGGGATCACCCCATTTGCCGTATTTTTCCATGGAATTTAAGGGAAGAAGCGGAAAGAGAAAAACTCTATCATTTGATTGAGGAAGAAAAACCCATGATTCGGTATTTGATTCAGAGTGCCGGATATGGCGTAGGTGGAGCTTTTATTCAAGGAAGTAGAGAAGAAGAAGTGGGCATGGTGGAACTCAATGCCGTGGCACTGACGGATGTGGCATACAGCTGTGTGCCCTATATGGTAAATGGAAGTTCCATGATGAATTTGGCATCTTCCGCAGCCTTTTTGCCGCAACCTTATTTTGCGGTGTATGCTGCCACCAAGTCTTATGTGCTTTCGTTCTCCAGAGCATTAGGCCGAGAATTGAAAAAAAGAGGAATTCATGTCATAGCGGTTTGTCCCGGACCTGTGGACACGCCTTTTTATCAGAATTTTGAACGTTATGTGGAAATCCCTGCCACCAAGAAGATGTTCCGTGTAAAACCGGAAAAAGTGGTGGATTTGGCATGGAAAGATATGAAACGAAAACGAGCAAAATCCATTTATGGATTTGCCATGCGTGCGGTAGAATTTGCTTCTAAAATTTTGCCACATGGCTTGATTTTAAAGTTTTATCAAAGTAAATAGGTGTGGAAAAAGTGTAGAGTGCGCATGCGCATTTTACACTTTTTTTCTTTCCAAAAGTTATCATATATGATAACATCAAGGTAGGAGGGATTTTATGAAAAAAAAGAAGGAATTATCAGATGCAGGAATCTTGGTGAAGCAGCAAGTGATGCAGGAGATTAAGGACGCCAGGAAAGACTCGGAGATGACACAGCAGGAATTGGCAGAATTGGTTGGGACCAAAAAGTCCAATATTTCCCGATTGGAAAGTGGACGTTACAATCCCAGTTTAGAATTTTTGATTTATGTAGCAGAGTGTTTAGGTAAGGAATTGGATATCGCATTGCGCTAAGGAGGTTTTTGCAATGCGCAGATGAAGGAGTGAAGATATGTTTAAAAGAAAAGAAACAGCGAATGATAAACATGTAGAATTGTGTCGATTGACCAATCGCCGAGTGAGCAAAGTGTTGATGAAAAACCTGATAGATTCCAGTATTCCCTTCGTACAGACCTGGAGACGTATTCCCATTTACAAGAGAATGGATTATAATGGGGCCAGGGAAATTTGTGTAATTACCACCCATAGAAGCAGATATGGACAGGCCAGACGCGTGCTGGACACCTTAGATGCTGGCTGTAAAAGACGTATTCAGCTTCATGTGGTGTAGCCATGTGAAACAGATTTTTACGGAGAATTTTATATGACAAAAAAGAAAAAAAAGAAGAAAAAGCTGACCCTTCGAAAGATTTTGAAGACGATTTGGACGATTCTGGAAGGACCTTTGATCTTGCTGCTGGTTCTTATAGTGGCCGGCAGCATTTTTGTATTTTTGAAGTACGGTTCTGAGATCAAGGAATTTGCAGAATATGCAGATACCAGCGTCAGTGAAAGTACCACGGACACCTTCAAGATGGATGAGACTTCGTACATTTACGATTCGGATGGCAACGTGATTGCTACCTTATCGGCCAATGCAAAGTCTACATATCAGTCCTACTCGGAGATTCCGGAGGACGCGGTAAACGCTTTTGTTGCGGTTGAGGATAGAACCTTCTGGACCAACAGCGGTGTGGATTTCAAGAGCGTGATACGTGTTTCCATTGCATATATTCTATCCAGTGGAGATGATGTATCCGGTGCCAGTACCATTACGCAGCAGTTGGCGCGTACCGTATTTTTGTCCCGAGAGGTTTCCATTGAACGTAAGGTCAAAGAGATGATGATTGCCTTCCGTTTGACGCGAAAATATTCCAAAGAAAAAATTATGGAGTTTTACATCAACACCTGCAACTTTGGAAATGGTATTTACGGACTGGAAGCTGCGGCTCAGACATATTTTGGCTGTTCGTCGGATGAACTGTCTTTGGCCCAGATTACCTACCTGTGTGCGATTCCCAATAGCCCTACTTATTACAATCCTTATACGGATGCTACCAGGGCGGTGACGCGACAGCAAAAGATTTTAGGGGATATGCTGGAACTGGGATATATTACCGAAGAAGAATACGAAGCAGCTTTGGAAGAAGAAATTGTAATTCAGGAAAAGAGTACCACATTGAATCCGGATTACAACTATGAAACCACCTATGCCATTGATTGCGCAGTACGTTATTTGATGGAATTGGATGGTTTTGAATTCCGTTATGAGTTTTCTTCTGATAGTGCTTATGAGGATTATCAGGATGCCTATGATGAGCAGTATGAATTGGAAAAAACCAATTTATACGCCGGAGGATACAAGATTTACACTTCTTTGGATTCCACGAAACAAGCGGAACTACAAGGCGTGTTGGATGCGGAGCTATCCTTTGAAACGGAGACCGATTCCGAAGGGGTATATGCCCTGCAGGGTGCCATGACAGTCATCGATAATGACACCGGAAAAGTCATTGCAGCCATTGGAGGCAGGACCCAGGATTATTTGTCTACTACCTATGGACTCAATCGAAGCTATCAGGCATATCGACAACCAGGTAGTAGTATCAAGCCATTGGTGGTTTATACGCCGGCCTTTATGCAGGGATATACAGCAGACAGTATTGTTTACAACATTGATGTAGATGCGGCAGAAGAAGAGGATGCAGATATCTCTTCTTTGACAGGTACCGCTTATGATATTCGTACCGCAGTGAAGCAAAGTTACAACGGTTGTGCGATTTGGTTGTTCAATGAAATCACACCGGAGTATGGTTTGAGCTTCTTGCATGAAATGGAATTCGATGAAATTGTTCCATCCGATGAGACCATTTCTGCAGCCCTTGGTGGTTTGACCAATGGTGTCAACACGGTACAGATGGCCAGCGCTTATGCGACTTTGGTAAACGATGGAAAATACAGAGAACCTACTTGCTTGGTATCCATGTTGGATTCGGATGGCAATGAGATTTACGAAGAAAGCAGTGCGGTTCAGGTTTATTCCAAATCTGCAAGTGCAGAAATGATCGATGTTTTGGAAGATGTACTTACCAGTGGTACTGCTTCCGGATTGAAATGGAGTTCTGTTTCCGATATCGCAGCAGCAGGAAAAACAGGAACTACCAATGATTACAAAGACGGTTGGTTCTGTGGTGCTACTCCTTACTACACCATTTCTGTATGGGTAGGATTTGATACACCACGTACTTACGAAGGCTTGAAGGGAAGTACTTATCCGGCTTACATCTGGAAGGGCGCGATGTTGACCTTGACCAGTGACTTAGAAGCCGCAGATTTTGATGATTAAAAAGAAACGCAAAAACTTCCGATGGAGTGATTCCATCGGAAGTTTTTTTGTGGAAATTTTTAACTATTCTTGGCTGCGTAGTGGGGAGCTGGGATGTGACATAGCCCAGCTGGCTAAGAGAATTTAAGAAAACGTGGATTTTCTTCGCTTATTTCCGGGGAATTGAGGAAGCCTGATATGGAGTACAGGGTAATTTTTGTTTTTGGCAGTATGACACAGTATAAATTCGAATACGTATCCGCGCAGTACGGGGTAAATTGTTGAAATGCGCCTCCGCGCCGGTAAATATGGGAGAATAGGAATCCCTTCGCCAAATCCGGAAACGCAAGGATTTCAGGGAATCCCCAAGAACTCATAAAAAAGAGAAGCAATCGCTGTTTTTTGGCGATTACTTCTCTTTTTGCAAGGGCATGATTTCTTAGCCCATAGTTTGACAACATATTGTAAAGGTGTAAATGGTAGAACTTAGAATAATCCAGTGATTTTACCGTTTTCGTCTACGTCGATGTCATAAGCTGCAGGATGTTTTGGAAGTCCGGGCATGGTCATGATCGCGCCTGTTAAGACAACGACAAATCCTGCGCCGGCGTTTACATAGACTTCTCTTACGTTGATATCGAAGTCTGTAGGACGTCCCAATTTGGTCTGATCATCAGAAAGAGAATACTGTGTCTTTGCGATGCAGACCGGATAAGAACCGAATCCCAAATCTGTTAATTTTGCCAACATCTTTTCTGCAGCAGGAGCGTAAGTTACGCCGTTGGCACCGTAGATTTCAGTGGCAATGGTGTTGATTTTATCCTTCAAAGATAAGTCATCCTGATATAAAGGATGGAAGTTGGATTCTTTGTTTTCCAAGGTGTAAAGTACTTTTTCTGCCAAAGCGATTCCGCCTTCGCCACCTTTTTCCCATACTTCAGAAAGGGCAAATTCGCAACCCATGTTTTCTACGTATTCTTTGATGAAGTTCAATTCTGCTTCTGTATCGGTTAAGAACTGATTCAAGGTAACGACAATCGGTACTTCATATTTCTGAAGGTTTTCGATGTGCTTCTCTAAGTTTACAATACCTTTTTTCAAAGCTTCTAAGTTTTCTTCGGAAAGGTCTTTCTTAGCAACCCCACCGTTGTATTTTAATGCACGAACAGTTGCAACTAAAACCACACAATCCGGTTTTAAGTCAGCCATACGACATTTGATGTCTAAGAATTTTTCTGCACCTAAGTCAGCACCGAATCCGGCTTCTGTGACTACGATGTCGGAGAGTTTTAAAGCGGCTTTGGTAGCACGCACGCTGTTGCAACCATGGGCGATGTTTGCGAATGGTCCACCGTGTACAATGGCACCGGTGTGTTCCAAAGTCTGGATTAAGTTTGGCTTCAAAGCATCCTTTAAAAGAGCAGCCATAGCGCCAACGGCCTGTAACTGTCCGGCGGTTACCGGGTTTCCATCATAATCATAAGCAACGATGATTTTTGCAAGGCGTTTCTTTAAGTCTTCCATATCATTGGCAAGACAGAGAATTGCCATGATTTCGGTAGCAACGGTGATGACAAAATGATCTTCACGAACGAAACCATCCATTTTAGAACCCATACCTACAACAATGTTTCGTAAACTTCTGTCGTTCATGTCCAAGCATCTTTTCCAAACTACCTGTCTGGTGTCGATGCGAAGTTCATTTCCCTGCTGAATGTGGTTATCCAAAATAGCAGCCAAAAGGTTGTTGGCAGAAGTGATGGCATGGAAGTCACCGGTAAAGTGTAAGTTTAAATCTTCCATTGGTACGACCTGGGCATATCCACCGCCGGCAGCACCACCCTTGATGCCAAAGCAAGGTCCGAGGGAAGGCTCACGAAGTGCCAATAAACATTTTTTGCCCATTTTTCCAAAAGCCTGTCCAAGTCCAACGCTGGTGGTTGTCTTTCCTTCGCCGGCCGGAGTCGGGTTGATGGCGGTTACTAAAACTAATTTTCCATCTTTATTGTTGGAAACAGAAGAAAGTAGTTCGTCCGACAACTTTGCTTTGTATTTTCCATAGAGTTCTAAGTCATCCTCTGTGATGTCGTATTTTGCTGCCACTTCTTTGATTGGTAGCATGACAGCTTCCTGTGCGATTTCAATATCTGATTTCATCTTTCTTCCTCCTGTTTAAAAAACAAAAATACTTAAAATGTGAAGCAGAGCGTTTTTCATATCATAGGAAGCATTTACCATGATACAAAAAAAGGGCATCTTCATAATGAAGGTGCCCAGACGGTCGGCTTACAAAACACTTAAGTGCACTGTGTACTCACAAAAACCGTCAGCACTTAAGCCTATAAAAGATATAACATTGCACGGAAAAAAAGTCAAGGAAAAAGCACACTTTTTCTTTTTCGTTGTATTATAATCTAATTTGGAATCGCATACGAACAGAAAGAAAAAAGGTAGGATTTGTTATGTTGAAACAGAAAAAAGATTCCCTTCGAAAAATCTATAGTATCGGGCTTTTGATTCTTGCTCCGATCCTGGATTTTTATTTGATGGAAGGGTTTTATATGAATGCACATCAGGAAACCAGAGAGTATGCACAGATTCTAAATTGTGTGTTGTATTTGTTGATTGGTTTTCTTTTATTTTGCTTGATTGGAAAAAGCAGAATTGCACTGGTGATAGAAAGTGTATTTTTCTGCTTTGTGGGATTGTTGAATGCTTATATCATTGAGTTTCGATCTTCCCCGATTGTACCTTGGGATTTGTATTCCATTCGGACAGCCACCAGTGTGGCAGGTAGCTATGATTTTTCCTTGGATGCATCTCAGATTAAGGTTTTAATCGCTTTTGGAATATTGATTGTGGCGGAACTTTTTACAAACCTTACGTTTTCCTGGAAAAAATGGAGAAGTCATTTGGCCGGCATAGCCACCACAGGAGGTATGTTGATTGCCATCACTTGTATGTTACACACGGATACCTGGGTGTCTAATTGGAATTTGTATCCGTTTTTGTTTACCCCGACGGTTATGGGAAAACGAGATGGTTTTTTAGTCACCTTTTTGCTGGATTTGCAGTATTTGGCCGTAGATAAGCCGGAGGGCTATTTGGAAGAAAAAGCGTTGGCTTTGTTGGAAGACTATGCCACCGATGGAGAAGAAGTGGATACAGAGGAATTGCCCAATATCATTGTCATTATGGATGAGGCGTTCTCTGATTTGGCCGTGCTTGGCGATTTGGAGACTAACGTGGATTACATGCCCTTTATCCATTCGCTGCAGGAGGATGCGGAAAATACCATCACCGGAACTTTAAATGTTTCTGTAAAAGGCGGAAATACCGCCAACACGGAGTTTGAATTTCTGACCGGAAACACCATGGCATTTTTGCCAACAGGAAGTATTCCCTATCAGCAGTATATCAAGAGTGAGACCTCCGGGTTGACCTCTTACTTGAATTCCTTGGGATATACTTCTTTGGCGGTACATCCTTACAATGCGACGGGTTGGAGCCGAAATGTGGTGTATCCGTTGCTTGGCTTTGAGGAATTCTATGATATCACGGATTTTACAGGCCAGACTTATGTCCGTGATTACGTGAGCGATGAAAGTGATTTTGAAAAAATCATTGAGCTCTATGAAGAAAACGATTCCGACGACCCGCTGTTTTTGTTTAACGTGACCATGCAAAATCATGGTGGTTACACAGAAGGCGCTGCGAATTTGACGGAGGATGTGGAAGCCACAAATCTCTCCAGTGAATACGTGAATCGTTATCTCTCTTTGATTCAGTTGACGGACGAAGCGCTGGAGCAGTTGATTGCTTATTTTGAAGAGGTGGATGACCCTACGATAATTGTCTTTTTCGGAGATCATCAGCCCAATGACACCATTGCGGCACCGATTTTGGCAGCCAATGGAAAAGACTATCAGAACTTGTCCGAAGAGGATACGGATGCCCGTTATACTGTGCCTTATGTCATCTGGGCGAATTACGATATCGAGGAAGCCAGTGATGTGGAAACCAGTGTGAATTATTTGGCAGCCCAGGTGTTGACCGCAGCCGGAGTTCCAACAGATGCTTATCAGAATTTCTTGTTGGAATTGCAGGAAAGTTATCCGGTGATTTCCGCAGAAAAGATTATGGATGCGGAAGGGAATACGTTGTCTATAGATGACGTAGATCTTACGGATTACGAGATTTTACAGTATTATTTCTTATTCGACGAGGGAGACGAGGATGAATAAACGAAAAATTTCAGGCAGTTGGAAATATTATTTGGCTGCCTTTGGAATTCCCTTTTTAACCGTATTTGTCATATGCGCCATGGAGGGTGTGTATCCCTTTGGTGACCGTTGTATTTTGCATATTGATATGTATCATCAATACGCGCCATTTTTCATGGAACTCTTGGATAAGTTGCAAAGTGGCGGTTCTTTGCAGTATTCCTGGAATGTGGGATTGGGCTCGGATTTTATTGCTACCTATGCTTATTATTTGGCCAGTCCTATGAATTTGCTTTTGGTGCTTTGCCCATGGAAATATGTGATTGAATTCATGACCCTCATGATTTTTATTAAAATGGGCCTCAGTGGTTTTTCCATGACGTATTTCCTGAGTAAGCATTATGGAAAAGAAAAAATGGCCTATTTGTGCATGGGTGTGCTGTATGCCCTAAGCGGTTATTATTGTGCCTATTATTGGAACATTATGTGGTTGGATGCCATTTGGCTTTTGCCTCTTTGTATACTCGGACTGGAAGAGGGCATGAAACAGGGAAAATGGCTCCGTTATGCCATTTGTTTAAGTCTTACCATTTGGTCCAATTATTACATTGCCATTATGGTTTGTATTTTCCTGGTGCTTTATTATGGACTTCACAATTGGGAATTTGTGGAAAAAGGAAAACGCATGAAACGGTTTTTCTCATTCGCTTTGTTTTCCATATTGTCAGCAGGTATCTCCGCAGTGCTGATTATTCCGGAGATTCAAATCCTTGGTATTAGTGGTTCCGGGGACAATGATTTTCCCTCAGAAGTGACCTTTGCGTTCAACTTCCTTTCAGAATTGGCAAGACATTTTGCAGATGTGGAAGTTACCACCACAGAGGGAGATTTGCCTAATATTTACTGTGGCGTTGTGGTTATTGCGCTTTTGATTCTTTATTTCTTGAATAAAGAAATAGCAACCCGAAGAAAAATCAAATATGCGTGTCTACTTGGTTTTTTCTGGATTAGCTTTAGTTGTAACGTACTGGAATTTGTGTGGCACGGCTTTCACTTTCCGGAAGGTTTGCCTGCGAGACAAGCATTTTTGTACATCTTTTTTGTCCTGCTTTTGTGCAGTGAGGTGATGGAACATTATGACGCCTTGGGCTTGAAGGAACTTTGCATCAGTGGAGTGCTTTCCTATGCCTTGTTATTTGCAGTGGCCTTTCTGGTAACGGAAGACGAGGTTTCTGAGCAAGCACTTTTGGTGTCAGGACTTCTGTTTTTTGCCTATGGATTCTTAGGCTTTTTACGTCTTTTTGGAGACGAAATGATGAAAAAAGCAGTGGTCTATTTGTTGCTCTTTATGATGGTGATGGAAAGTGGCATGAATCTGTATTTCACCGGAATCAGCACCACCAGCCGCACCACCTATATGGAGGACGTGGAAGCATACCGCACGTTGACAGCAGAAGTGGCTGAGACAGAGACGGATTTTTATCGCGTTGAAAAATTTGAGCGTTTGATGAAGGATATTTCCTGCCTGGGCAATTATCCATCGGCTTCTCTGTTTTCATCACTTATGAATATTCAGGTGGCGGATGCCTATAGTTCAGTAGGTATGGAAGGCGGAAAAAATTTCTATTGTTTCAATGGTGCGACACCGTTGATTTCTGCCATGTTAAATGTGAAATACATGTTGACGGACAGTACAGAAGAGGAGAGCCCGTTGCGCACTTTGGTGGACACTGTGGATGATATATCGCTCTATGAGAATCTGTACACGTTGCCTCTTGGGTTTATGGTGGATAGCGATTTGGAAGAAGAATGGAATCGCGAAGCCTTGTCAGATGTGCAGGCGGTGAATGCTTTGGCCTATGCCTTGGCTGCCACAGAAGAGCTTCTGGTAAACAACGAAACCGCGGAAAATGAAAGCGGAGAATCCACCATTGTGGTGACAGAAGATTGCTATTTGTTTGCAACATACAATTCTTCCGGAACTTCGACTATTACGGTAACGATTGGAGATCGTAGCACGACTTATAGCAAGGCTTCTCATGGTTATATTTTGGATATTGGCTGGGTAGAAGCCGGAACGGAAATTGTTGTGAAATCTTCTTCCTCCACAGCAAATCTGGCATTGGTGCCATATACCTTGAATTTTGATGCTTTGGATGAGGCCTATGCAACGTTATCTGCAAATACCATGGAATTGACGGAACAGACAGACACGAAAATTGTGGGTACCATCGATGTGGAAGAAGCGGGAGACCTGGTGCTTTCCATTCCTTCCGAAAGTGGTTGGACCGTGTATGTCGATGGGGTAGAAACAGAGACGGAATTATTTATGGATGCCTTCTTCAAGATTTCTCTTTCGGAAGGCACCCATACCATAGAACTTCGTTATCAAACCCCGGGAATTGTAGTGGGTGGAGGTATTTTCCTCCTGTGTTTGGGGCTTTTGATTTTATTATTTGTTTTACAAAAAAAGGGAATTTTAAAGAACTTCTAAAAGGCCGGAAAGCCCTTCCCTTTCATAAATATCTTTGTAATAGGAGACTTCGCTTTCAATGATTTCATCAATGACTTGCATGCCCAATAGTTCTACAGGGGCTTTGTCATCGGTGAGAAGCAGGTCTCCTGTTTCATATTCTGCCAAAGTAAGATTGACGCGGTCCATCATTACCTGCAGGTCTGCGTTGGTTTCTTCTTCTAGCAGAGCACTTATATTTTTTTCAAAATCATGGGTGTTTCCTGCAAACAAAATCTGATTGGTGGAGCCTGTTACATCAGCGGTCCAAAGGTATGGAAATACATGGCCAATGGTGTCAGAGAGGTAATCGTTGATGTTGTTTTCCGCCTGACTTTGCATGTTCATGTTGACTACCATGAGTCCGTCTTCTGCCAAATGTTCTTGCACCAAGGTGAAAAATTCCACAGAAGACATTTGGAAAGGAATGGTGATATCCTGGTAAGCATCCACAAAGATAATGTCATAGGTATCCTCTACAGCATTTAAATAGGCACGTCCGTCGTAGGTAATCACAGGGATGTCTTCGGATAAAGAAAAATAGGTATGAGCAAGCTCTGTAATTTTTTCATCAATTTCAACCCCGGTAATGTTGGCCTGCGGAAAATAGCGATTGCACTGGGTGGCAAAGGTGCCGGTGCCGTTTCCTAAAATAAGAATATTTAAATCTTCTTTTTCCTGTAAGGCGTACACAGAGGCCAGCGCGTAATCATAGTACATGCCGGTAGGACCGACTTCTTTTTGATAAACGGATTGAACACCAAATAACACGTTGGTGGACAGCACCACCTGATCCTCGGTTTCGTACACCTGCAAATAATTGTAAATGGATTCCCCTTCATATAAGAGGCCTGTCTGCCAAAAAGCGAAGCTTTGATTGTGACCAAAAAGGCAGCAGACAAGGAAAAATACAGCGCTAAATAGAGCCCCTTTGGTCTTGAAAAAATTTTGGCTGCCACTGATAAAATACAGGAGAGACAGCAGAAGCAGAATGCCTGCAAAAATAAAAAACGTAATGGAAGTTCCCACGGTTGGAATGCTGATAAATGTAGGAACAAAGGTACCAATGATACTTCCGATGGTATTGCTGGCATTTAGTTTTCCCACAATGCTGCCGCTGTTTTCCAGTTTATCTACGGAAAACTTTACCAAAGATGGCGTAACGGTTCCCAACAAAAACAAGGGGAATACAAAAATAATCATGCAGGCAAAAAAGCCGGCAATCATTAAGAAATTCTGATTGACGGTGAAAATCAGCAAAGCAGAAATCAACAGAATGATATACTTTCCAACTACAGGAATTGCTGCAATCCAAAGTGCGGCAATGACAATGCGCCGGTACAGTTTATCCGGATTGGGATCCTTGTCTGCGTATTTTCCACCATAGATATTGCCCAAAGCCATGGCAATCATAATGGTCCCGATAATAATCGTCCAAACAATCTGCGAAGAACTAAAGTAGGGGGCTAGCAAACGGCTGGCACCCAATTCCACAGCCATGACTGACATACCGGCAAAGAATTCTGTGAGATACAAGTAGTAGCGGTTTTTTAAAATCGGTCTTTCCATATAAAACTCTCCCTTACATGTGTATTTAGAAAATATCTTACGAATGCAAACATTGGGGCTTTTCCCGAGGATAAAAGCCATTTTATATACGAAAAAAGCATGACGAAATGTCATGCCTTCCTATATAAAAAAATAATGCAGAAGATGGGACTTGAACCCACACGATATTGCTACCACAGGCACCTGAAGCCTGCGCGTCTGCCAATTCCGCCACTTCTGCATTTGCTTAACTCGCAAATGTAATTTTATGACTTTACCCAAATGTTGTCAAGGTAAATGGGATATTTGAATTGTTAGACTATTCGTCGAAAAAAAAGACAATAAAATAATGAAAAATCCATTGACAATTTCCACTCTCTGAGCTATTATTTAATAGCTGTCGCAAGACAGACCTGCGGAAGTGTCGGAATTGGCAGACGAGCAAGACTAAGGATCTTGTGGCTATTGCAGTCGTGTGGGTTCAAGTCCCATCTTCCGCACTAGAGAATTTTTGTTAAAGAGCTTTGAAATTAGCGGTTTCAAGGCTCTTTTCTTTTTCGAAATTAACGATTTTAAGGTGAGACCTTGGTGAGACCTCGCCGTTATCGTTAAACAAATCAACCAAATCATCCATATCATCTTTAGTTGCATAAGTGTAATACATCATATTAGTTTCTACGCTATGACCTAATAACTGTGCTCTTTTAGCAACAGGAAGGTTGAGCTTACCTGCAAGAACGATGCTGTTTAAGCTCATTCTGAATGCATGGTTGTTTGTGATATCAAATCCAAGGTTTTTAAGCATTCTTCTTAGACAGGTGATATATGCATCTGTCTTTATCCATTCTCCATTTTCATGACAGAAAACAAACTCAGAATGAATTCCTTTAGCTTCCTGAATTTCTTTTAACTCGTTAAGAATGTTTTTAATATTGTTTGTTAATGGAAATTTTCTTCCGCCTCGCGATACTCCTTTCTCGTCTTTCGTCCAATCAGCATAGTAATACTCCTTGCCACCTTTTCTCTTGTTTGAGAGTTGCTGAGAGTGAATGTGGATGTAATTATCATACACATCACACCACTTGAGTGATGGCAACTCGCCTGCACGCATTCCTGTTTCAATTGAAAGCAAAATGGCGAAGCCATTTATGAAGTATCCGTTATACTTCTTTTGGCTCATGCGAGAGCGTACTTCATTCTTGATGGTTTCAAGTTCATCCTCAGAGAAAATCTTTTGCTCAGAGACAGCCTTTGAGCAGTCGCATTCCTTCATAAACGCTTTGTTGCTCAATTTGCTAAGTGGATTCACAGCGATGATATCAGTGTTCAAAGCATAGCCAAAAATGAGGTTTAAAACGCTTTTATAATCAAGAAACGCTTTCTTCTTGATTTTCTGTGTCACACCTTGATTATCAGGTCTCTGTGCCTCTCTAAGCATATTTAGCGTGTATTCTGCAAGAATGTCAGCAGTAATGTTTCTGACATCCATGCGAGCTAGAGAATCGCTTATAAAGCGGTTATATGATGCTCTAAGGTGATACAGCGTTTTAGGATTAACTGCTTCTGTTCTGTCTTTGTGCTCTAAAGATTTTTCAAAGATATTAGCAATTGAATAATCCTTGGACGAGATAGATACACAATAGAACTCCATAAGCTTATCAAGTAACGCTTCTTCTGTTTTTGCTGTGATTGGTTTTTTGCCTGGTAAGAGAGTAGACCATAGCTGTTTGGATTAAACGTATTTAATTGTCCTAGGGGTTCCATTCGAAGAATGTACCTCTGCTATTAGCTGACGCTTTAGCTTTAATTGTTTTTCATTCAGCATAAGCATACATGCGGTATCAGCATAATGGATTGTATCACACTTATCATCCATGGTGATAGTGCGCTTTACTAGTTCAATTTGTCTGAGAGCGGTCAGTAGTTCGGCTTTTGACATAAAAAATAGCCCTGTCAACTGTGTGACACGGCATGAATTTTTATCTCTAAAAATGAACATAAGTCGCCTGTAATCACACAGCTAAATCCTTGTGAAAGATTACAGGGTTTTGTTGATTGTATCCGCTCAACGGTGCCTGCGACCACGGCTGCTATCGTTTTACAACACTTATGCTTGTTGTGAGAGCCTCTCCTCCAATCATTCGATTGGGCGTATGCATCTCCCGACCATCTCATTCTTTTGAGTTAATATAAATATTCAATTGATTTCTGAATAAAAAATAACATCAAAAATCTTTTTAGTCAAGTGTTCAGAGTTTTTTCTGCAATTGCTGACGAACGCCTAACCTCCTTCCTTCTAATCAAAATTGGCAGCTGTGATAATAAGCTTTTGATTCTGCTTTTTGTGAACGAAACCGCAGTCGTAAGACTGTCACCTTCTGATAATTTGGTGAAGAGTTCATGAGGAAATATGTGATTTATAAGTTTGTGCCACTTTTTTGTGCCACTTTTCGAATAAAAGTGGAACAAGGCTGCAAATGCAGTAAAATCAAGGGATTAAGCGAAATATCACAGCAGAAAATGGAGGATGCTTGTACCACTGATTTTTTGAATGTGGCACACGAAAATGGCTTAAAATCAACCTTTATAGGGAATTGTGCCACATGTTCCACAAAAAATAGAATCCTTTGAAAAATAATCAACTACATAATACTGTGCGTAACGTGTGTAATATGTGTAATTTTATATTGCAATACACGCATATATATGCTATATTATAGCTACGGCAAGATGAATAATTATTGTGTAATTATGTGTAATGAAATGTAATGGAGGAGCTAGAAATGGGTATTTTAGGAAAAGATAAAAGCTGCTCGACAATGGCAGTTAAGTGTTATGAAGAACAGCTTATATCAGGTGAGGAAGGCTTAATTACAGCTATAAAGGCAATTTCAGCCGATGATATCAATATAGTGGCTATAAAGCATGATAAGAGTTTTGCAAAGGCACACTGGCATATTCTTTTAAGAGGCGGCGACCGAAAAAAAAGAATGCGAGTGGTTTCTACATTAAAACGCTTATCGATTGTGTTTAGGGAAGGGCAAGATGATGCGTTATGGGAAAACCATGGTGTTGAAACGGTTGGAGATTTCAGCAGTTATACGACCTATCTTCTTCATCAAACCGATGATGCTAAAAAAGCTGGTAAAGAACCGTATGATAAAACTGATTTTGTAACCAACTTATCAAATGATGAAATTGATAGGATTCTTGCAGGTTATACTGTTCGAAAGAAGAAACAAACAGATACCAATTCCTACAACGATATGGCAAGAGATGCCGGTTATAATCTTAGAAATTATGATGAGTTTGTAGATAGCCTAGGGATTATCAATATGCCAGCTGCTATGGAAAACAATATTAGAAACTGCTATTTGTCTGGCGTTAGCAAGAAGGCACGAGAACATGAATATACCCGTCGATTCTTTGTTCAAATTAGGCTTGAAGATATTAAAAATGCAGACGCATATATGTATGCAGCCGAAAAAGCACTTTCTGACAAAAAAACTATTGCTAGAAGGATTGAGCGAGATTTATCATTCGCACCAGATACAGAGGCGATGGTTTCTTTGCTTGTTCGTAAAGAGGACGATAAGCAGAATGCATTGAGCGTATTGGCAGATGATTATATTGGCGAGTTTGGAACGTCAAGAAATAAACAAATATGGGCTGGAGATACATTTATAATTATTACTGATGAGGTACTGGAGAGAAGGGAAAAATTCTTTCAGTGCAAAGTAAAAAAAGGAGTTTTAAACTGTACTAGTGCTCCGCAGAATCTTTCATCAGATGATGCAGCTATGCTTACAAAGATTTACAAAGCGTTTAAATCTAGATTTGATGATGCTTACTCACAGTACACAAAGGAACATAGCGGTACACCAATTGATTTAGCTGATTTGAATTCTTAAAAATATAAGCCTACCGAATTTCGGTAGGCTTATTTGCTGTAATGCTACGACTCGCCAAATATTTCGGACGGTAAATCTCCGTATACTTGCCTGTACTCAGCTATTTTTTCTTTAAGTTCAAGAATATTTCTGTAGCTCTGTAGTGCATAATTGAGCAAATTCTGAGTTAAATTCAACACACCCATGTATGGGCGGTTATCCCTTTTTCCATCCTGCAATTCCGCATCCCAATAATTCCAACAATCAGCTAAGATTGCATCTGTAATGAAGGCAATATCGTTAACGAGCTCTGGAGGTACATTTTCAAAGTAGCCTGCCTTGTGCTTTCTTGCGAATGTAAGACACGGGTTCTCAATCATGATTTTTTCGAGCGTAGGTTTTATTTCTGCGATTTCATTTTTGGAATAGGAGCCATCATCCAGCTCAATCAAAGTGACCTCGCCGGATGATGCATGAAATTTTAGCTTAAACATTTTTACTCCTTTGCGTTATTCAAAAGTGATAACGTAAGCTCTGTCTGCAAGGATGTCCTCAGGTGCAACTTGAGTGGCGTTTACTTCTCGCACCATGGCAGTAAAATCGTCGATGTAATATTCTGCTTTTAGCGGAACAAGAATTACTTCCGACTGAGAACTTGGAAGTAAACAAAGTGCCTTTGCATCATGCTCGGATGCAAAGCTTTGAAGCAGGTCATGGTTAAGAATGCCAGCAGCACCTCTGAATTTCTCTTTGTTGCTTAGAACATACATCTCACATAGAGTCATCTCCGCAAGGCATGGGTCAAATGCTTCGCCCATCATCTCAGCTAATACCTCAGTCATGCTTTGAAGCGTTGTTGCGGCGAATGTATGCTCTTTAGCAATTTGCCATGCTTCTTCCACGTCAATGCTTGCGGTCTTAAGGAGTTCCGGTCTTACTTTTACCGACCACATGTCTTGTCCTTTGCCATGTTCAATAAAATACAGGTATGCCTCCATTCCGTCAAAATCTTCAACGTTGCGCTTTACGAGTTCTTCAGCAGATTCTTTTTGTACGCCGATGCGAATTCTATCTAGGATAAAGTCTCTGTCTTGAAGCATGTTGATGTCAATGTCTGGTGTTTGATGCTGCTCAATGATATTGCTGATGATTTCGACAGCTTCGTCAATGCTGCTGCTTCGTTCTATGATTTCCTTGGTATAGATTATCGGGGAGATAGGTCTGTTATTTCTGACACTAATTCCTTGGAGGTGTACATCTCCATTCTTAGTAACATCCGTTGGGATAAAGCTATATTGCGGATACTTTTGAGCTAATCTTTCAATGATGTTTTCTCTTGTAATCATTTTTTATTCCTCCTAATGATTGTTATATGGATACTGATGATGCATTTGAATTTTCAAATAGCACATCACAGAGCTTTTCTTGGAGTTCTGAGTAAATGCCTCTTACACCATACTCAGTGCTCAAATTTGCTAGTTCATCTATTCTGTCTATAGAAAGGCTTATTGTTATGCCATATTGTTCTTCTAGTCGTTTTACAGGACTGTACCGTGCATCTGATAAGATGGCTTTGGCTCGTTCCGGTGTCATAGCAGGTAGTTGTATGATTCCGCCGTTTATTCGACCTAAGAATTCATTGGACAATGCGTTTGAATCGATAATGTCATCTTTGGTTATTGGGGATTTCTTAGAATGGGAATCGCTAGAGGAATTGAAACCGATGTTGACTTCACGTTCCTTTTTCAAATCTGCGAATGTCCCCATGAAGACGAAGTTTATAAGAGAGGTATCCACGAGTTTTCTATTTTTATCTTCACCAACATATACTTGAGCCCCTTCTGCTAGCTTTAGTATTTCGGACTGCATCATGGGGCCGACCTCTGAGCCTTTAGAAATGCATTTATCGAACTCATCAATAAATACGAACGCTGGCGTTGTTTCATCAATGCCGATTAAGCAGTCAGTCAGGGTGTTGTTTCCTCTGAAAGCTTTTGGAGATGCATTTGAAGAATCATAGATAACGGTATTGGGATATATTTTTTTTAGAACACGAGCAAGCTCGGTCTTGCCACATCCAGATTCTCCAATGATTAAAAAGTTTGTTTTTGTGCGACGATGGATTGCGCCCCAGATTGCAACTGACATCTTTTTCTTGTATTCATCACAACCATATATTTTTGAATCGAAGTAAGCATAGATTGACTTTGGCGTTGAGAAGAGCTTTTCGTCATAGGTACTTGCGACTGTATTTTCAACGTTAATCGTTGCACGGTCATCCCACCAAGGCTTTTCCTGAGTATTGCTTTCCACAATGAATACCTCCTTAGAGCGTTGTTATTCTAGTTCGAGATTTAAACCGAGCAACGTCAGTTGCATAAAACTAATGTAGTAAATTTGCACAAAAAAATATTTGATTCTGCATCATAAATGAGGACGATAAAACTTCCGAAAAGCCCGTATTTTTGGTGGTTTTCCCAGGTGATAACAATTCCTATATGCGGTAAAATAGAAATGCGAAAATTCATATTCAATACGAAAAGTGCGCTTCGATAATTTTAATAATCATTAATTAAAGGAGAGCACAAATTATGTTTGAAGTTGAGAAACAATTAAATGATAGGAATAAGCCTCACGTAGGACTAACATTCCTTCCGCAGGATTTTGGCGGATGTCCTAAAATAAACTATTTCGATGGGCGGTATGACAAGCTACATGAAAAGAAAGAACAACATGAGATTTATTCTGAAATCCAGACCATATCCCCTGCGAGAATTGTCGAGAATGAAAGGATTAGGAATATAATTGACCCCTACCTTGAAGACGTTTTACAAATTGGATGGGAAAACCTTTCAGATGAAGAATTAAATGATGTAGTTCTTAATTCAATTCTTGGGCATAATTCATTAGTTGAAATAGATTCGTGGTATAGAGCACGCTATAAGGCACATTTTAGAAATTGGGAAAAGTTTGGGAAAAGGCTGAAAAACAATGTAGCTAATCAGCCTGATGATGAGCTTATAGGTAAAGATATAAACGGTGTAATACCGCTGTGTATTTGTAGTGCCAGAGGGTATCGAGAACAAACTATTTATTATTGCAGAGATACAGTAACTAAATGGTTGGTTCGAATAAAATATTCTGTCTTGAAAAAACTTGTTAAGGCTAAAGATGTTAATGCAGTAGGATTGAATTTGGATAGCGAGTATTCCGACGACGTAGTCGGATAGTTATAAGGAACGAGTCTTGTAGACTCGTTCCTTTTTTGTATGCTTTTTTAGCGCAGCTAATGCATAAGGGGGAGGAGCTTTGCTCCGAGTGAGGTGCTAAAACCGTTAGGTTTTGCACCGAAGGAACCCCACCTATGGTGGGCACACGGGAATCCGTGTGTCGTTCCCCCTTATGCCCTTTTGCTAATTAGCTCACAATCGTAACCGATTAACTGTTAATGGGCTTCAATCCCTGTGCCAGTCGTGCTTTGCCATATTACACACAGGGAGCAAAAAAGTGTGTAAACATTTCAACACTGTGTAAATAGGGGGCTCAAACCCTTGATTTTACGTGCTCTAATTTACACAAAATTTTCACTGGTGTGACACACGGTGTAAATTCGTGAGGACAGGGGCCCCTCTCTTTCTTAGGGGGATAGTCCGAACTCATGATGCTGAAAAAGCTGTTTACGGCAGATTATGTCAAATAATTGTATTTTAATTGGTATTTAATAGTAATTAAAAGGCTATTAAATACCTTTTTTGTTCCACGATGTCATAAAACAGTAATTTAATTGCTATTAAAATCCTGTTTTTATCTCGTTTAAGTGCATTTAATTACAATTAAATGCCAGAGCGTCAATAAATAGCCGTTTTATTGCTATTGTCTAAGCGTAGCTTTTCAACTTAAGGTCATTTTACTAACATATCAAATATACAAGATAAAAAAACTTCCCATCCGTAATGAATGGGAAGCTTAATGTTAAAATACTGTTTCTACAGTTCCATCAGCATATACGTTATAGCAATGCGGATTGCTTGGGTCATAACCTTCAGAAGCATATGCTCCTGTATTAAATTCTATACGCTCATCATTTGCGTTATTGGTTCCATAACCAATGCCATTATCACAATAGAACATTACAGAATATGAATCACCTGCATCAATTACCATAGCAACAATATGAGTTCCAAGACTTTCTGTGAGGGCATCGATTGCGTTAGCAATCTGTTCATCACGATTATCTTGTAGATAAAAGATGTTGTCACCAGATTTGAAATTTGCCTGAGCATCTTTAATCATTTCGAGTGTGCTACTATAGTTTTCAGGATTGTAAACGTATGTCGTATCATTCATTTCTGCATTGAGAAATCCGAGTGCAATTACCTGACGGTTGCTACTTTCTTCTAAGTAGCTGTTGAGTGCTTCAACAGTAAATTCTACATCAAGTGCAGGAATTCCGTCAGAACCGAATGCTTCAATTGCCGTTTCTACAGCAGAAGTCATTCCTTCATCAACGTTTTCAGGAACATCTGATGTATCTGATGTCTCATTTGATGTATCTGATGTCTCATTGCTCTCAGCAGGTGAAGATTCACCGTCGTCATCAGAACCTACAACAGTAGTTTCTTTAGCTGCTGATGCAGTATCAGTAGTGTCAGTATTTTTGTTTCCACATGCTGTAAGCATGGATGCAACCAATGCGGTTGCTAAGAGTGTTGTCAAAATTTGGTCAAATGAAAAACTAAGTTCTAGTTGCACCTTGAAAAACGGTCTGTAAGACGATTTTGACGAAATATTTCGATGAAATCCTCTTTTAAAGACCTGAAAAACGTGTTAAAATCGGCACATCGATTCTGTTTGTCTGCATG
>JAZOTM010000045.1:0-38449 GCA_045657625.1 Lachnospiraceae bacterium | reverse complement strand
GATATCGAATGGAGCCAGTCTGGCACCACAGCTTACAAGGATTGACTTAGCTGTCTTTCCAGCTGCCAATTTGTATTTCTTATATTGGCGAACTGCAAAATGATTTGGATCTTTTTCTTCCAGCTCATCAAAGAGCATATCGACTGCGTTTTTGAACTCCTCATCATCTTCTCTGACCTCCATTGCGTTGATCATTTCAAGAAGTGTTGTGAAGTTCTGTAAACCGGTTCGAAAGTCAAGGACTTTTTTCTGACAGATTTTAAGGTTGGGTGGAGCTGAAATAGACAGTGATAGAATAAATATGACAGCTGTGGAATTCAAATAGCCATCAATAGACTTTGAGATGACAGTTATGGATTTATAGAAGACAGTGCCATCTATGTGAGCAATACAAATACGACAAATAGACCAGGAGGACTCCCCTGGTAATCAAGAAGCTGTACCGTCAGAGGATGAGGTGAACTCGCATTAGCGATAAGCCAGATCCTTACTGCCACGATACAGCCATTTTTATTATACAGCTGTAAAGTGTTTAAGAACTAAGATTTTTAGAAGGTTTTAGATTAGAACAGCTCATTCATCATGAATACATAGCTAAGCTCAGTGTACTTTCTCCATGCCAGTGGTTCCCTGAGTTCCAACAGTTTTTCCTCTGTCAGTGTTCTTATGAACTCAAGCGCACTTTTAGCTTTTTCAAGTACAGCCTGCATACGAGATATCTGCCCGGATGCAGTCATTTCTTTATCTTTCCATTTATCTATTACACTTTTGAGTATTCGCTGATCTCTCAAGATCACTTTTTCAGGATCTACTAAGCGCTTTTCTTCACGCTTCTTTTTTGATGCTTCCCTTCTTGTAGCAGCTTCCTCGTCAGCGTATCTGCGTCTTACCTTTTTTAGATCTCCTCCTGTCATCATGGCTGAAGCCGGAACCCCGAAGTAATTATCCAGAGGATAAACTCCAGTTGTAGCGTACTGGTAAAACTCATTTGGGGTGAGTCCTGCCAGATCATACTGATAGTGGTCAGCATTGTACGCATTAAGGTATCCATCGACAAGCTTTTTTGCAGACATAAAGTCCCTGCACATGGCAACCATGTCAAGTATGGCGGTCTTAAGCCTTCCAAAGAAGCTTTCCATAGGCGCATTGTCCTGAGAGTTGCCCCTTGCTGATACCGATTGGACAAAACCATCGTCATGCAGTAGTTCAGTAAAAGATGTGGCCAGATATTGGCTGCCCTGGTCATGGTGGATATACACTTCATTTGCCTTTATTGCAGCTTCAAGCTCACCACCATGATTCTTCATCATCCTGCTATAAGCTTCTTCCACAAGCTTTAATGACATATATTTTTCAATACTCCAACCGAGATTCTCACGGGTATAGGCATCTCTAAATACGCATAGATAGAAAGTAGTCCTATCCTCTCCATAGTAAAGGTATGTGATATCAGACAGGATTACCCTTCTTGGTCCGATAAAGAAGTCCTGGTTCACTGCATTGGCTGGTGCTGCACATACATGGTTGTGCGATGCCTGATGCTTGTATGCATCCTTATGAGGCATCTGTGCCTGTATATTCATTTCCCTCATAAGAGCAGCTATCTTTTTTGTATTTACAGTCTTTCCAAAACGTCTGAACAGTTCCACCCGGAAAGTTCTTTTCCCTGGAACAACTCCATTCCTGGCAATAATAATCCTGCGCATGAGTCCCTTGATGGCATCTCGCTCAGCTTTTTTCTCAGCCTGTTTCCCAAAGATATCCTCCTTTCGGCCTTTCCACGCATAATAGCCGGAATCAGACACTCCAAACATACGTAGGCACTGTGATGTATTATAGCCTCCCTGCTTCGCTTTCTGTTTGTTTATAAACGAATCTACCATTACAAACCTGTCTGCATAGATTTCTTTTTCCTCTATCAGGTAAAGTACTCCGCCAATTCGGATCGGATTTTTTTTTGAGCCAAAAGCATCTCTTCCAGGTAATGATTACGTGCAATCAGATATGCCCGTTCCTCTTCCGGAGTGAGCTTTCCCATCTGCTCACGAGGTACGGAACCATCATAGTTAGCCTCATCTATAGTGAACAGTTTATTTTCCCGGGCCTTCTGCATGACTCTTTTGCCAGCTGCATTGGCACGGTCTTCACCCAGAATGTTTGTGTCAAATCCAAGTGCATTGTAAGCCTGCACGTAAGTCATTCCTTCATCATGGATTTTCTTGTACAGTGCGATATCAAAATCTTTGGAATAGAACAATCTGTCTTCCTTAAAGCCTGTTACAAACTCGTTATCGAGAAATGGAATTATCTTATCATCAGGTCTGTCAGTCCCGTCCTCATATTTGTACTTCTGTGAATGATCCACCAGTTTCACCGTTTAATCCCCCAATACTTTTTTCTGTGAATTCCTTATAATTCTTTGCTGTCATGTAGGCATTCTCCGCGGACCTTGCTTTCATTTCCTCGAAGTGTTTTTCTTCTTTAGCCAGATATTCAGAAAATTCCGACTCGCTCATTGACGTTAGGTGTTTTTCATACTCTGCAGGAGTCATTTTCCCCTTGTCCCACATGCCTCTTTCATTATTATAGTAAAAGCTGTATTCATCAATACATTCCTGCAATTCTTCCAAAGTTTTACATTCTTCATAATGACATTCATCCTTAAAGTGTCCAAAAAACGATTCCTGGACAGCATTATCCCAGCAGTTCCCTCTTCTTGACATGGACTGCGTAAGCTCTCTTTCAATTACGGCAGCCTGAAAGTCATCAGTCATATACAGTATTCCCTGGTCGGAATGTAAAATCGCACCATTACGGGCAGGATATGAATCCATTGCTTCAAGTGTATCAAGAGCAAGCTGCAAGTCATTATTCTCTCTTACAATGAAGCATATGAGCCTTCCCGTGACAGGGTCTATTGATGCAGAACCGTATGCCCGCAAACCATCCCCATAATCGAGATAGGTGACATCTGTAAGCCGTACTTCATTTGGCCTATGAAGTCTGAATCTGCGCATTATCAAGTTCGCTTTTCTGTTTCTTTCTATCAGTTCCTTCATGGCTTTCCTGTTTTTGCTCGGACGCCTTATGACCGTGTGGATGTCATATTTATTCATAAGCCTGCGAATGCGGTACATGCTAAATGACTGCCCTGTAACTCTTGGCATCAGCATGTATATCTGGCGTATTCCCTTCTCGAAATTCTTATAGTGAATAACCTGCCGTATTAGCGATATATCTTTTTCATCCTCACGAGATCTGTTTATTTTACCCATCCCATAACTATCATCATTCAAAAGCGCATAATAGCGGCTTCTTGACAATCCCATGAGTTTTAGTATGTTTTTCCGGGAATAATATCCCCAGGGATCACGAGGAAGACTATCTATCCATTGACATACTCTGCGATGAATATCGTAGTTGTCGTTTTTAAATATCTTTCCTATTTTACTAAATCCGCTACGTACTTCCTGAAACATAGCCACGGCACGTCTTTCCTGTATTTCCAAAACTACTTTGCCACATGAAATGGTATGCTTTTCAAGCGGTTTCCAGACTGACAGATATGAACTTATACGCATTTTACTCCAGGAAGATACCAGAGCATCATCAATTCCATAAATCTCAAATAACTTTGAGAGCGGTAATGGTATCATGTATGTCTCATTATAAAAACTCTTTGACATATATAAATTCCCATGCATTATCTTTTCAACATAGGGATTTGATAAAAGACGGGGCGAAGATGCTGATACCTGCTCTGTTACCTTATCAATCCCTTCAGATGCAGCATAACTGTCAGCCATTTCTTTTCTAAAGATCTGCTCAAGTCTGTTAATTCTGAAATACCCCACATCAAGTGGATCAAGTCCACTGCGTTTGAGCATCTCTTCAATTGATGTGTCAGGATAAGCCTCCCTAATTTCCTGTTGGAAACCTGGATCTATAGTAATGCCGTATCCTTTCCCTCTGCCTTTTCTATAAAACTTACCGGAAAGAATCAAAGGATTGGTTTCTTTATAATCAGGGTCTTTCTCGGGATCAACTTTGTTTTTGGGCAGAGGGTATCCGCCAGATTTAAATCTTGCGCAGATGTCCCTAAATGCACCACTCATAAGGTCTTCTTCAAGAATATCAACCTTTTTCAGTTCTTCCTCGATTGTTTCAACTGTTGGATTTTCCTTCCATTTTTCAAAGAGTTTTATTCTAAAGGGAAGTGTGAACTCTACTGACTTACTATAGAAAGAATCAACAACAGGATTGTTTTTCAGTTTTTCCTTGTTAATGCCTCTTTGATACATAATGATCGATACCTCCTGACAAAAAATACCCAGACAATGGGTATTTCAACTGTCATGTTGAAGTCCATCATCTGGGTATCAGTTTATTACAATGCGGGCATTCAAAATCTTATTCAGTTTTAAAGCAACCCTTCAACCTTACGCTTTATTACCCAATAAACATCTTCTACTTCTCGATCTGATAGTTTTTCGAGTAACTTAAGGAAAGAACTATACTTAGCAGTTAATCTCTGCTCGTCTCCTGCTTCTGTAAATTCAACAAAAAGCAATTCTCTCACATCTACATTATAAATACGAGAAAACTGAGCAAGCTCATCTGCAGATATACTTCTCTTACCTACTTCCATCTCACTAATCGCTCTCTTTGCAACATTCATAAGATTAGCAGCCTCATCCTGGGATAATCCTTTCTTCACACGTGCTTCTTTAAGCTTTTTACCCGTAAATTCAGACATTTTTAACCTCCTTCAAAGTTCCGATTTTCGGAACAAACATCAAAATGGTCCATTTTTCGTGTTACGATTTTCGGAACAAATGCTCCGAAATTTTGTCGAATGTAGTCAGCAAAAAATGTATGAAGTACCCCGGCAGCTTAATTGATTTTATTCTTGTGTAAAAAAAATATAGGGCGTCTAAAGTAGACACCCTATACTAGAAATAGCTTAATTACAAGCTTTTCGGGAAATCTGAACCCGTTTTTCTTATGATAAATCTTTGAAGATTGTCTCATAAAATCTTTCGAAATTTCAAACGTTCCCAAAAAACAACTGGTCTCGCTTACTGACGTGACTCGGCGATAGCTGCCTGTGCTGCAGCCAATCTTGCAACCGGTACACGGAATGGTGAGCAAGATACATAATCCAAACCAATCTTGTGGCAGAATTCAACGGATGATGGATCTCCACCATGCTCTCCACAGATTCCGGCATGAAGTGATGGATTTACCGGACGTCCAAGTTTCAAACTCATATCCATTAATTTACCAACACCTGTCTGATCCAATTTTGCAAATGGGTCATTTTCAAAAATCTTAGCATCATAGTATGCATCTAAGAACTTGCCGGCATCATCACGAGAGAAACCAAATGTCATCTGTGTTAAGTCGTTGGTACCGAAGCAGAAGAAATCAGCTTCCTTTGCAATCTCATCAGCGGTCAATGCTGCTCTTGGGATTTCGATCATAGTACCTACTTCGTATTCTAAGGTAGCACCGGCAGCTTTGATTTCTGCATCTGCTGTCTCTACAACGAACTTCTTAACATATTTTAATTCCTTTACTTCACTGGTAAGTGGAATCATGATTTCCGGTTTTACATTCCAATCCGGATGCTCTTTCTGCACTTCAAGTGCTGCACGAATAACAGCCTTTGTCTGCATCTTTGCGATTTCCGGATAAGTAACAGCAAGACGGCATCCACGATGTCCCATCATTGGGTTGAACTCATGAAGAGAAGCAATAATTGCTTTGATTTCTTCTACGCTCTTGCCCTGAGCATCTGCTAATTTCTTGATATCGTCTTCTTCTGTAGGAACGAATTCATGAAGTGGTGGATCTAAGAAACGGATAGTAACCGGATTTCCTTCCAATGCTTCATAAAGTGCTTTGAAGTCTCCCTGCTGATAAGGAAGAATCTTTTCAAGAGCAGCTTCTCTTTCTTCTGCGGTATCTGCACAAATCATTTCACGGAATGCAGCGATTCTGTCTTCTTCGAAGAACATATGCTCTGTACGACAAAGTCCGATACCTTCTGCACCAAGTTCTCTTGCTTTCTTTGCATCTGCAGGAGTATCTGCATTTGTACGAACTTTTAATTTACGATATTTATCAGCCCATGCCATGATACGTCCGAATTCTCCGGCAATCTTAGCATCAACTGTTGGGATAACACCTTCATAAATATTTCCTGTTGTACCATCGATAGAAAGGAAATCTCCTTCATGGAATTCTTTTCCTGCAAGAGTAAATTTCTTGTTGTCTTCATCCATGTTGATGTCTCCACATCCGGATACACAGCACTCTCCCATACCTCTAGCAACAACAGCTGCATGAGAAGTCATACCACCACGAACAGTCAAGATACCCTGCGCTGCTTTCATACCGGTAATATCTTCCGGAGATGTTTCCAAACGAACCAATACAACCTTTTCGCCTCTAGCTGCCCATTCAACCGCATCATCTGCTGTAAATACCACTTTACCGCAAGCAGCTCCAGGAGAAGCTCCCAAACCTTTGCCAAGTGGTGTTGCTGCCTTTAATGCAGCTGCATCGAACTGTGGATGAAGCAATGTATCCAAGTTTCTTGGATCAATCATAGCAACTGCTTCTTCTTCTGTTCTCATGCCTTCATCTACTAAATCACAAGCAATCTTCAAAGCTGCCTGTGCAGTTCTCTTACCATTTCTGGTCTGCAACATATAGAGTTTTCCGTTTTCAACAGTAAATTCCATATCCTGCATATCTCTGTAGTGGCTTTCCAAAGTCTTGCAAACGTCTTTGAACTGAGCGAAAGCTTCCGGGAACTTCTGTTCCATTTCTGTAATGTGCATTGGTGTACGAACACCTGCAACAACGTCTTCACCCTGAGCGTTTGTTAAGAACTCACCGAAAAGTCCCTTTTCTCCGGTAGCAGGATCACGAGTGAATGCAACACCTGTACCACAATCATCTCCCATATTACCAAAAGCCATAGACTGAACGTTTACAGCAGTTCCCCAAGAATATGGAATATCGTTGTCTCTACGATAAACGTTTGCACGTGGGTTGTCCCAAGAACGGAATACAGCCTTTACAGCTCCCATCAACTGTTCCTTTGGATCATCCGGGAAGTCTGTACCGATTTTGGACTTGTACTCTGCTTTAAACTGAGAAGCAAGTTCTTTTAAATCATCAGCAGTCAATTCCACGTCCTGCTTAACCCCTCTCTTTTCTTTCATTTCATCGATTAATTCTTCAAAGTATTTCTTTCCAACTTCCATAACAACGTCAGAATACATTTGAATGAATCTTCTGTAGCAATCCCAAGCCCAACGTGGATTGTTGGATTTCTTTGCGATTACTTCTACAACCTCTTCATTTAATCCGAGGTTCAAAATTGTATCCATCATACCCGGCATTGAAGCTCTGGCACCTGAGCGAACGGAAACAAGAAGTGGATTCTCTTTATCTCCGAATTTTTTGCCTGTAATCTCTTCCATTTTAACGATGTATTCGTTAATCTGTCCCTGGATTTCCGCATTGATTTCACGTCCATCTTCATAGTACTGTGTGCAAGCTTCTGTTGTAATTGTGAAGCCCTGCGGTACCGGAAGTCCAATTTTTGTCATCTCTGCAAGGTTAGCGCCTTTTCCTCCCAGTAGTTCACGCATGTCGGCATTGCCTTCTGTGAACAAGTAAACCCATTTGTTAGCCATTTCCTAAATCCTCCTAAAAAAAACAATAATACAATCAACCGCCCGAAATAGTCTGTAAATTCAGTTTTCCCCCACTATCTTGGACGCATATGAATATTTTATCATAGATTTTGTGTTTCGCAAGGGGTTTTCTGTGCAATTTGTTGAAAAAAAATTGCATTTGCTCTTTATCTGTTAGAATTTGATACAATTCCGGCAAAAACCGCTGTATTTCTTTGACAAAGTCGGCACTTTTGTCAAAATACAAATTGTGTGACTTTCCAAACAATTCAAGAAAATTGTATAAGCGCTTCTTTGTGCATTTTCCTGACGGCTCACAACAAATCAAAAAAGAACATGCCAAAGCATGTTCTTTTCCAACCCCTTCCGAGCTATGTCTTATGCTACAATTAGAATGCAAACTTCTCAGCGAAGTACTGGTTCAAGTCTGCGATCTTTACGCGTTCCTGTTCCATGGTGTCACGGTCACGAACGGTAACTGCCTGATCTTCTTCGGAGTCAAAATCGTAAGTTACGCAGAATGGAGTACCGATTTCGTCCTGTCTACGATATCTCTTACCGATGTTTCCTCTATCATCAAATTCGCAGTTGTAGGTCTTTGATAATTCCGCAAAGACTTTTTCTGCGCCTTCGTTTAATTTCTTAGAAAGTGGTAATACACCAATCTTGATTGGAGCAAGCGCCGGATGGAAATGCATGACTGTTCTCATATCCGGTTTTTCTTCGGTACCGATGTTCTCTTCGTCGTATGCAGCGCAAAGGAATGCAAGTACCACTCTGTCTGCACCAAGAGAAGGCTCGATAACGTATGGAAGGTAACGCTCGTTCTTTACGTCGTCGAAGTAAGTCAAATCCTGTCCACTGGTTTCCTGATGACGACCAAGGTCATAATCGGTACGATCTGCGATACCCCAAAGTTCGCCCCATCCAAACGGGAATAAGAACTCGATATCGGTGGTTCCCTTTGAGTAGAAGGAAAGCTCATCCTGATCATGATCTCTTAAACGCATTTCGTCTTCTTTGATTCCAAGAGAAAGTAACCAATCTCTGCAGAATCCTCTCCAATACTGGAACCATTCCATATCGGTACCCGGCTCGCAGAAGAATTCCAATTCCATCTGTTCAAATTCTCTGGTACGGAAAGTAAAGTTACCAGGTGTGATTTCGTTACGGAAAGATTTTCCGACCTGGGCAATACCAAATGGAATCTTCTTTCTGGATGTTCTCTGTACGTTCTTGAAATTTACGAAAATACCCTGTGCTGTTTCCGGACGTAAATAAACGGTGTTCTTTGCGTCTTCTGTAACACCCTGGAAGGTCTTGAACATCAAGTTAAACTGTCTGATATCTGTGAAGTTGTGCTTTCCACAAGATGGGCAAGGTACGTTGTTGTCGTCGATGAACTTCACCATATCTTCATTGCTCCATCCATCTACAGAGCTCTCTAAAGCGATACCGTGTTCTCCGGCAAAATCTTCGATGATTTTGTCTGCACGGAATCTTTCGTGACATTCTTTGCAATCCATCAATGGATCGGAAAAGCCGCCTAAATGGCCACTGGCAATCCAAGTCTGAGGATTCATCAAAATCGCACAGTCAACACCTACGTTGTAAGGATTTTCCTGCACGAATTTCTTCCACCAAGCTTTTTTTACATTGTTCTTTAATTCTACTCCAAGATGACCATAGTCCCATGTATTGGCAAGTCCTCCGTAGATTTCAGAACCGGGATAAACAAATCCTCTTGCCTTTGCCAAGGCAACAATTTTTTCCATTGTTTTTTCCATAATAATCTCCTAAATGTTATTTATAAATAATGTATGTGTAAGAATCAAACCCGCCATTCTCCGTATAACCGGTGACACTGGCTTCATTCTTGGATAAAACCTCCACATTGGAGGTGGTATAAACGATTGTTCCTGATACCTTTACATTGGTATTTTCTTTTAATACCACAACACCATAAGATGGATATCCGGTCACTTCTGATTTTGAAACCTGGCTTCCACCCAGACTGTCTTCGGTAGAATCACTTTCTGTGCTGCCACTGACATCATAAAGAGCTTCGTCAAATTCATACCCTTCTGCCAAGGCTTTTACGATGGTTCCGGCATACATTTCTGTCTCGTTAAAAGCAGCGTATGCATCTGAACTTTCGTATTTTAAAACCAAAGTAGCGACTCCATCTTTTACAGAAAACTTCTTTTTCTTTACAGAACCTGCAGACCCGTCATAAGCAGAAATCGCATCATCAATGAAGGCTTCCAACTCATCTTCGTCGTAATAATCCTGGTCCAAGGTCTCCACTAAAGTTTCTGTGATGCTGCCATTTTTCTTGACCTCGATGGTATTTTCCGTAACATCAGAGCTACCACACCCGGCAAAAACGCCAACCAACATCACAAGGGCAAGCAAAAGACTCCCTCTTTTTCCAATCTTTTTCATCGTATCCTCCCTAATTGAAGAACATCTCTGACAGCACCTGCAACGAACGGAATTGGTGATGTACATGCAATTCCCAGAATTCCTGAAGCAGTTCCTGAAACTGTCGCAACGATTCTTCTTTTAATGTAAAACGATACAGTTTTTCCACCGGAGTGGCAATTACAAATTGTAACGTATACAACAACGTATCGTCCAAATGTATCTTTTTCCCTCTTACCAAGGGCTTACATTCCTCACATACTGTACCACTTTTTCTCGGGGAAAAATAGACCAAATCTTCTTTTTTCCCACATTTGACACAAGAAAATACATTGGGATACTCACCGTTAATCACCAAAGTTTTCAGTTCAAACACGCTGCGCACCAGTCCATTGGGAATGGATGGATTTTCCAATGCCCGCAGTGACATATAGAGCAATTTGAGCATTTCTGTTTCGTCGTTGTTTTCCTGCGCAAAATAAGAAGCCACTTCCAAAAAATAAAACCCATAGGTAGAGGCTTCCGGCTCCATGGTCAAATCTCTGAAAAAATTCGAGATATTGGCTTTGACCAGGTTATATGAACTTTTTCCTTCAAAGAGCTCGAACTCTCCAAAGCAAAAAGGGCTGGTGGCCGCCAGCAAAGAACTGGCCGGGCGTCTGGCTCCTCTGGCAAAGGCATGAATTTTTCCTTTTTCCTTCGTCAGAAGTACCACCCGTTTATCATAATCCCCAATGGGACTCACCTGTAACACCATACCGGTCATTACCACGTTTTGACTCATGAATAATCATCTTCCTTATAGCCAAAGTTTTTAATCAAGAAATCGCTGTCACGCCAATCCTTCTTTACTTTTACCCAAAGCTTTAAGTTTACCTGGCAATCCAGCAAACGTTCGATTTCGTAACGCGCATTGGTACCGATTTTCTTCAACATGCTTCCACCCTTGCCAATGATGATTCCCTTGTGAGAATCTCTTTCACAAATAATGGTGGCATCGATATCTATGATCTGCCCGTTCTTTCTTTCCTTCATCTGTTCAATGGATACTGCAATCCCATGCGGGATCTCATCGCTCAATGCATGAAGGGCTTTTTCACGAATGATTTCTGCCACAATCTGTCTTTCCGGCTGATCCGTAATGGTATCCTCATCGTAAAACATAGGTCCATAGGGCAAATATTTAAAGATTAAGTCCACCAACTCCTCTGTGTTTTCTCCTCGAAGCGCAGACAAAGGAATGATTTCATCAAAATCCATTACTTTACGGTAAACATCAATGTACTGCAATACCTCATCCTTGTTGGCCAAAGTATCCAATTTATTGATAACCAAAATCACAGGAGTGTCCACCTGTTTCAATTTTTCAATGATGTGCTGCTCTCCTGCGCCGATATAATCCGTCGGCTCCACAAGCCAAAGGATCACATCCACCTCACGCAAGGTGTGCTCGGCAACATTCACCATGAATTCACCCAGTTTGTTTTTTGCCTTATGAATACCCGGGGTATCCAAGAAAACAATCTGTCCCTTCTCCGCATCCGTATAAACCGTTTGAATCCGGTTTCTGGTGGTCTGCGGTTTGTTGGAAGTAATGGCAATTTTCTGTCCGATCAGGCGATTCATCAAAGTGGATTTTCCCACGTTTGGTCTACCGATAATCGTAACAAATCCTGATTTAAAATTTTCTGACATAATTCTCCTTTAAATACATGTTCCTATGTTAGTTAAACAAAGGTTTCTTTTCATCAAACATGGAGTCTTCTTTCTTCAAAACTCCTTCATTTCCAATGGCACACAGATAATTCTGAGAAAGCACTTCTGCTACAAGACCTTTTAAGCTACGCACGCTTTCTTCGGTCGCGCCTAAAATTTCATCTCTCTCCTTCTGAATCATTTCTTCTGTAATGCCTGTCTGGTAAGCCACCAAAGAACGAATTCCCTTGGCATTTGGATTCAATGGGGTATCCAAATCGCTAATGGTTCCAATGACAAACTTGGTCATATCGCGTTCTGACGGATGGAAATTCTCAATGTAATCCACAATGCCGTCAAAGACTTCATTGGTTGCTTTCAAATTCGGATCACGGTAAGAAGCAAAGTAACTGTTACCGTTTCTGGCAAATCCGCTCATGCAGCCGTAAGCGCCGCCCATGACACGGATGTTGTTCCACAAATAATCGTAGTTCAAGGCTTTTTCCAAAATCTTCAATGCGCCGGTATATGTATAGCCACCTTCGCGGAAGTTTCCGGTTCTGGCTACGTACTGTACCTGGGAAGCATCCATAAAGCCTTCGTTCTTCTTCCGGCAAACCACCTTTACCTTGCCTTCGTAAGGTGTGGTCTCTTTGATTTTCTCCAACAATACCGGAAGCTCCTTGGCTGTCACAGCAAACCCATCTTCGTCTGCCGTAATGTTAATCAAAAGATTTGCTTTATCCAGCACCTTCTCACGCACTTCGCGAATTCGCTGACGCAAGAAATCCTTCTTTTCCTCGAAGTTGCTTTCGATATCATCCAACACTTCATAAAAAGCAATGCCGCTGGTCAAATCCTTCATACGAGAAGCCTTGGAAAAATAAGAACTTGCACGAAGGACTGCAGTCTGGTGTCCGGCCGCCGGCAAACTCATCTGCAACTTGGACTTTAATTCCAACAAAATATCATGCAAACGATTGTCATCCGACAAATCGGTATCAAACAAAATCTCATTTAAAATACGTACGCCATGCACGCAGTTGTCATACAAACTCTTGACGCGCAGTTCGTAAGTCGCTCTGGCATTGGTCAAATCCTCTACCGGTGTATAGATATTGAAGCTGCCGCCAATACCACCGGTGTAGAAATTCACTTCATTGGCAATTTCGCCATAGGTATGTTTGGAAGTATCCATGTATCCCAAAACTGCATTCATAAATGCCAAATACGGGAAATCTTCCTCCTCTAAATGAGACACATCAAATACCATCTGCAAATACAAAATGCCATTGGTGAAAATATCGTGGAACAAAGCCTTGCTGCCCTGAATCTCACGCAATTCGTTTTGGAAAGGAAGCACAGATTTGCGAATATCCTTTCTTTCCAAAACCGGAATCTTTTCCAACTCTTCTATGGTGGAAGGTTCTTCCTGGTATTTTTTTAAATTCTTGGTATCTGCCACAAGCGCTTCGATTTCCTCTTTGGAAAGAGTGCTCTTGTACTCTGCCAATTTCTTGGCCAACTTCTCTTCTTTCTTTTCATTCAAGTTCTTTTCCGGTTCTACCACAACCACGGAAACATGCTTGTTGTTCAAGAAATAGGTCTCGATTAATTTTTCAAAATAATCGGTCTCTACCTGCTCACGCAAGAACTTGTATGTATCCAGCATCTCTAAAAAAACGTAAGGACGATTTTCATCATAGATCCAGCTGGTCAAAGTATTCAAACCGTAAATCAATCCCTTTGGATAAGAGCCAAAGTCTGCTTCACGGAAACGGAATTCCGAAGCATTGATGCCGGCTAAGATGGCTTTTTTATCTACGCCGTTCTTCACCTGTTCTTCCAAAGTCTCACGAATTACCTGCAAGAACTCTTCTTTTTTCTCTAAATCCGTGTTCTTTGCAATGATCGAGAAAATCGGCTGATAGGTGCCGCCGTCATAACCACCCATAATGTCTTTTCCAATGCCGCGTTTCAAAAGTGCCTCACGAAGAGGTGCTCCCGGCATAGAAAGCAATGCATAATCCAAAATATCAAAAGCCAAGTAAAGCTTTTCATCTAAAACCGTACCGATGGAGAAATTCTCTGCAAGATAGGTATTCTCCTGCTCGGATTCTGTGGAGGTAATATTGTAGGTGTGATGCAATTCCACCGGTTTTTCAAAGGCTTCCTGTTTCTGAATGCGTGAATCCAATTCGATCTTCTCGTACTTGGATAAGTATTCTGCATCCAACCAAAGGAGCTTCTCCTCCATATCCATATCTCCGTACAAATAAATGTAAGAATTGCATGGATGATAATATCTTCTATGGAAATCCAAATAATCTTCATAAGTCAAATTTGGAATATCCTCCGGGTCACCGCCGGACTCATTGCCGTAAGTGGTATCCGGATGCAAGGAGTTTAAAATCAGTCTTTCCAACACACCTTCCGGGGAAGAAAAGGCTCCCTTCATCTCGTTGTAAACCACGCCGTTGATCTGCAGGTCGCTGTCCACATCTTCTAATTCATAATGCCAACCTTCCTGCTTAAAGATCTCCTGTTTTTTGTAAATGTTTGGATGAAACACCGCATCCATATATACATCCATCAAGTTCTGGAAATCCTTGTCGTTGCAGCTGGCTACCGGATAAACGGTCTTGTCCGGATAAGTCATGGCATTCAAAAAGGTGTTCAAAGAACCCTTTACCAATTCTACAAAAGGATCCTTTGCCGGGAATTTTTCAGAGCCGCAAAGGACGCTATGTTCAATAATGTGAGGTACACCGGTGCTATTTTCTACCGGAGTACGGAATCCCACGTAAAATACTTTATTTTCATCATCATTCGACAAGAGTAAAACCCTTGCACCACTTTTTTTGTGCTTTAATAGTGTTCCGTTGGAATGAATATCTTTTACTTCATGTTCATCCAACACGTCATATAATGCTAAGATTGATTCCTTCAAATCTTTCCCTCCTACCTACACTCATTCAAGGTAATATTTTATAACAAAATGCCGAATTCTTCAAGGAAACATCTAGAATATAGGAATGAAGTTTCGTGCGCTTCCATAGCGGAGCGCTTTTTTATATAATAAGAAATTCGAAGGAATTTCTTATTATATAAAAAAGGCTGCCGCAATTTGCGACAGCCCTTATCATGACTCACTCCCTCGGAACGAAACCGACTTTGAAAAAATTAAGATGCGAAACGACTAACGTTTGCAGCCTGTGGTCCCTTTGCTCCGTCAACAACGTCGAACTCAACCTGTTCGCCGTCCTTTAACTCCTTAAATCCATCCATCTGTAATGCTGTGAAGTGAACGAATACTTCCTTTCCTTCTGCATCCGTGATAAATCCGTAACCTTTTTTTGCGTTAAACCACTTTACTGTTCCTTGCATAAAAAACTCCTCCTAACTCATATGTGAAATTTGCACACAAATCTCGCAAATCACTTTAAAAACTTTAGCATAAATTACATAAGTTGTCAACAAAAATACTTACTTGTTTTGTATATTTACATCAATTTTTTGATAAGGAATCTCAATATTGTTCTCATCATAGACATATTTCATTTTTTCTGTCAGACGCCATTTTACATCCCAGTATTTTTCTGTTGGAATCCAGAGTCTTGCCTGCAAGTTTACAGAGCTGTCAGCAAGTTCAGAAACATAGACAATACACTCTTCCGAAGCTACGCGATCCGGGTCATTTTCCACTTCGTATAACAACAATTCCTTTGCTTTTTTCAAATCTGCATCATAAGCAATCGGAATGGTCAAAATCAAACGACGATTTGGCTGGGCTGTCACATTCACGATGCTGGTATCGGAAAGTGCGCCGTTTGGCAAAATAACCGTCTGATTATCCACGGTAGTCAACTTGGTATAGAAAATCGAAATTTCTTTTACCGTACCTTCTTTGCCGCTGCCGGACTCAATAATGTAATCTCCCACTTTGAAAGGCTTCAAAATGAGGATTAACACACCACCTGCGAAGTTGGAAAGACTTCCCTGCAAAGCCAAACCAATGGCGATACCTGCAGAACCAAGAACCGCTACAATGGAGGCTGTAGTCACACCAAACATGGTGAGAATCAAGAAAATCAAAAGCACATAGCAACTTGCCTTGATAAAGGAATCCAAGAACTGCTGCACCCCAAGATCCATGTCCTTACGAACCATGGCCTTCTTTGCCACCTTACGAATAATGGCGATGATTCTGCCACCGATGATAAATACCACGGCTGCCAAAACCAATTGCAAGCCAAAGGATAAGGCTCCACTTAATAAATTTTGCAAAAATTCCTCGATAACGGTAGGATCTGTGTCTTTCATTTCAGAAATGGTATCAAGTACTGTTTCCGTACTGTCAATTTCTACTGCTTGTAACAAAAACATGTCTTTACTCACTTTCTATTTCATGTATAAATAATCCGCTGCGAAGCTTTGGTTCAAACCAGGTGGACTTCGGTGGCATCAAACGTCTTTCGTCTGCCACTGCAAAAAGTTCCTCCATGGAAGTAGGATACATAGCAAAAGCCACAGCAGCCCCTTCGTTTACCCGTCGTTCCAATTCTTCTAACCCGCGAATTCCACCTACAAAATCAATACGCTCATCTCTTCTGGGATCTTGAATTCCAAGAATCGGTTGCAGCAAATAATTCTGTAAAATAGAAACATCCAAGCCTTCCACTGCGTCATCCACCATCTGGGCGGGACGAAAGGACAATGGATACCACCGGTGATCCAAATACATGGAAACCTCTCCCTTTCGCGTTGGCTTGATCGGTTCTTCCTCCGGGTCTCCCACATTAAACACATCTGCAATTTTTTCTAAAAATGCAGGAACCGTAAGTCCATTCAAGTCCATCACCACGCGATTATAATCCATAATTTTCAATTCGGTATCTGGGAATAGCACAGATAAAAAGTAATTGAACTCCTCTTTTCCTGTAAAAGAAGAAGCCGCTTCTCTTTTTTTCATACCAACCCGAACCGCAGACGCTGCGCGATGATGCCCATCTGCAATATAAAGGCTTTCCATCTGCTGGAATTCCTTTTGCATGGCTTCTATCACATAGCGATCTCTTATCGCAAATACCCGATGTCCGATACCATCGTCTGCGACAAAATCATAAATCGGCTCTTTTTCTTTTTCCTTTTCGATCAATTCCCGCAAAGACGGGCGATCCTTATAGGCCAAGAAAATCGGTCCCGTTTGGGCGCTACAGACCTCAATATGACGCACACGGTCCTCTTCTTTTTCCGCTCTGGTGTTCTCGTGTTTTTTGATGACATTGTATTTGTAATCATCGATGGAAGCACAGGCCACCACCCCGGTTTGCACCCGGTCACCCATGGTCATCTCATAAAGAAAATAAGCCGGGACTTCTTCCCGGATAAAGTCACCATTCGCTATTTTGTTTTCCAATAATTCCTTTGCTTTTTCATAGACCTCCGGTGCAGAAAAAGGCACGTCATCAGAAAAGAAAATATCCGCACGATCTATAGCCAAAAAAGAATCCGGATGTTTCGCCACTTCCGCTTTTGCCTCTTCTTTGCTATAAACATCATAAGGCAAGGCCGCAATCTCTGCAGCCTTACCTTCACAAGGTCTGATACATAAAAACGGTACCACAATTGCCATATTATGAAATCTCCCTAACTTTGCAAACTCCTTCAACAGATTTGAGCCTTGCTACTACGTCCTCAGACGCTTTGGAATCTAAGTCCAAAATGGTAACCGCATAATCTCCGCGGCTCTTATTTGTCATATCAGAAATGTTGATGCCGGCATCTCCGAATACTGTTGTAAATTTACTGATAGAACCGGATACGTTCTTGTGTAAGATTACAAGTCTGTCTACAGAAGTCATATCTCCTGCATCGATATCCGGATAATTTACGGAATGAGAAATCTTTCCGGTTGCCACGAAATCCTGTAATTCGTTGACAGCCATAATTGCACAATTGTCTTCGGATTCTTCTGTGGAAGCTCCCAAGTGAGGAATGACGATGACGCCTTCTTTTCCAACAGTGGTTGGATTTGGGAAATCAGATACGTATTTACGAATCTTGCCCTGCGCCAAAGCTTCTACAACTGCTTCTTCATCTACAAGCAAATCTCTTGCGAAGTTTAAGATGACAGCATTTTCTTTCATGACTGCAACGCAATCCTTGCTAAGCATTTTCTTGGTAGAGTCCATAAGCGGTACATGGATGGTAATATAATCACATTCTTTGCAGATTTCTTCAATGCTGTTTACATGATGTACTTTACGATTCAAGTTCCATGCAGCCTGTACAGAAATGTATGGGTCGAATCCGTATACATCCATGCCGAGTGCGACTGCATCGTTTGCTACCTTAACACCGATGGCACCAAGTCCGATGACACCAAGTTTCTTGCCGAAGATTTCGGTTCCTGCAAAATTCTTCTTCTGCTTTTCTGCAAGCTTTGCAACATCTGCATTGTCTTTTTCAGATAATACCCACTGGATACCACCGTCAATATCTCTGGCTGCAAGAAGCATTCCTGCGAATACCAATTCCTTTACACCGTTGGCATTTGCACCCGGTGTATTGAAAACAACGATACCTTTTTCTGCACATTTATCAAGCGGAATGTTGTTGACTCCGGCACCGGCTCTTGCAACTGCGTACAAGCTTTCCGGCAAATCCATGTCATGCATAACGGCACTACGTACGAGTGCTACCTCAGCTTCATTGAAATCTTCTGTCTTTGTATAATCCTCTGAAAATAAATCCAAACCTACTTTTGCAATAGGATTTAAGCAAGCATACTTAACCATCTTACGCGTTTTCCTCCTCGAACTTCTTCATAAATGCCACTAATTTTTCAACGCCTTCGATTGGCATTGCATTGTAGATGCTGGCACGCATACCACCTACGGTTCTGTGTCCCTTTAAGTTTACAAAACCAGCGGCTTTTGCTTCTTTTACGAATTTTGCATCCAATTCTTCATTTCCGGTAACGAAAGGAACATTCATGAGAGAACGATCTTTTTCTACAACGGTTCCCTTGAACATTTTGCTTTCATCCAAGAAATCATATAAGATCTTTGCTTTCTTTTCGTTTCTTTCTTTCATGGCTGCAAGACCACCCTGTGCCTTTAACCATTTGAATACCTTACCGCAAATGTAGATGCCGTATGATGGTGGTGTATTGTAAAGAGAATCGTTGTCTGCCTGGGTCTTGAACTTCAACATAGTAGGAGTTCCCGGTAATACATCATCTGTAATCAAGTCTTCACGAATGATTGCAATTACCACACCTGCAGGTCCTACGTTCTTCTGTACGCCACCGTAAACGATGCCGTATTTTGTTACATCAATCGGCTCTGATAAGAAGCAGGAAGAAACATCGGATACCAACAATTTTCCTTTTGTATTTGGAAGTTCTTTGAACTTGGTTCCGTAAATGGTGTTGTTTTCGCAAATGTAAACATAATCCATATCATCGGTAATCGCTAAGTCGCTGCAATCCGGGATATAAGAGAATGTCTTGTCTGCAGAAGAAGCAAGTTCTACGACTTCTCCATAAATCTTAGCTTCTGCAGCTGCTTTCTTTGCCCACTGACCGGTTACGATATAGCCGGCTTTTTTGTTTTTCATCAAGTTCATTGGAATGGATGCAAACATTGTAGATGCTCCACCCTGTAAAAACAGAACCTTGTAATTGTCCGGAATATTCATCAATTCACGTAAGTCTTTTTCTGCTTCTTTGATGATATCATCATATTCCTTGGATCTATGACTCATTTCCATAACGGACTGGCCTGTTCCTCTGTAATCCAGCATTTCATCTGCTGCTTCCTTCAACACTTCCTCCGGTAATACAGCCGGTCCTGCTGAAAAATTGTAAACTCTACTCATGGTTCTTACTTCCTCCTATCATTCCACTACTTCTTGTTTTTTAAATCTTCTTCTGTAAATGCTTCACTAATCGATGCTCCGGGAGCAACCATTGGCCATACCTTATCATCACAATCAATAATACAATCCAAAACTACCGGTTTCTTTGCCACCATAGCCTTTTCCAAAGCTGCCTCGAATTCTTCCTTGGTGGTAACGCGATAGGCTTCTGCTCCCATGCCTTCTGCCACTTTCACATAATCCATACCGTCATCTAAAACCGTAGCGGAATATCTGCCGTCATAGAACAATTTCTGCCACTGACGAACCATACCCAATACGTGATTGTTGATAATCACTTCTACCAAAGGCAAATCATTTCTTGCAGCGGTTGCGATTTCGTTCATGTTCATACGGAAACATCCGTCACCTGCAATATTGAATACCTTTTTGTCCGGATTTCCGATTTGGGTACCGATTGCAGCCCCAAGTCCATATCCCATGGTACCAAGACCACCGGAGGTCATTAAGGTACGTGGATTCTTGTAACGATAGTACTGTGCAGCCCACATCTGGTGCTGTCCTACTTCTGTTACAATCAAAGCGTCTCCCTTGGTCTTTTCATAAATCTTTTCGATAATGAATGGGCCGGAAAGACCTGCGTCATTATAACGTAACGGATATTTTTCCTGATACTCTTTGATATGATTCATCCAATCCTCATGATGCTGAGACTCCAACATGGTATTGATGCGACTGAGAATCTCTTTGATATCTCCCACCACGCTGGCATGAGCCTGAATGTTTTTGTTGATTTCCGCCGGGTCCACGTCAAACTGAATAATCTTTGCCTGATGTGCAAAAGACTTTGGATTTCCAAGAACACGATCGGAAAATCTGGTTCCAATGGCTACCAACAAATCACACTCGCTGACACCCAAGTTGCTGATTTTGGTACCATGCATACCAAGCATTCCTGTGTAACGTGCATTGGTTCCGTCAAAGGCACCCTTGCCCATTAAGGAATCACAAACCGGAGCATCCAACTTTTCTACAAACTCACGCAATTCCTGATAAGCATTGGAAATAACAGCACCACCACCTACAAATACAAAAGGTTTTTTTGCCTTTTTAATCATAGCGATGGTTTTTTCCAAATCCTCTTCTCGAATCTTTGCGGTATAAGGTGGTAAAATCACCGGTTCTGTTTTCTTGTATTCTGCTTTCTTTGCAGTCACATCCTTTGGTACATCCACAAGTACCGGACCCGGACGTCCTTTTCTTGCGATCTGGAAAGCACGTCGAATGGTATCTGCCAATTTATTCACATCTTTTACGATGAAGTTGTGCTTTGTAATCGGCATAGTAATACCTGCGATATCAATTTCCTGGAAACTGTCTTTTCCAAGAAGTGGAACTCCTACGTTACAAGTGATGGCTACCATTGGAACAGAATCCATATATGCGGTAGCAATACCGGTAACCAAGTTGGTAGCTCCCGGTCCACTGGTGGCGAAACAAACGCCAACCTTTCCTGTAGACCGTGCATATCCGTCGGCCGCATGGCTGGCTCCCTGTTCATGGGAGGTCAGCACATGTTTGATCTCGTCGGAATGTTTATATAATTCGTCATAAACATTTAAAATCGCGCCCCCTGGATAACCAAATACGGTATCCACTTTTTGCTCTTTTAAACATTCAATAATTATTTCTGCACCTGTTAATTGCATGCTATTTCCCCTCTATCCTTTTACATTTTAGGTTTTTCTAAGATTGCCCCTCTGTTTCCGGATGTAACCATGGACGCATAACGAGCCAGGTAACCGGTCGTTACCTTTGGTTCTCTTGGAGTCCATGCTGCTTTTCTTTTTGCAAGTTCTTCCTCAGATACTGCAAGTTCCAATGTCATTTCCGGAATATTGATCTTGATCAAATCTCCCTCTTCTACAAAGGCGATTGGTCCACCAACAGCTGCTTCCGGAGAAACATGTCCGATGGAAGCGCCACGGCTGGCACCTGAGAAACGTCCATCTGTAATCAAGGCTACCGTAGAGCCAAGTCCCATACCTGCAATCGCAGAGGTAGGATTCAACATCTCACGCATACCCGGACCTCCCTTTGGTCCTTCGTAACGAATGACTACGACATCTCCCGGAACAATCTTGCCACCCTTGATGGCTGCGATGGCATCTTCTTCACAATCGAAGACACGCGCCGGTCCTTCATGAACCATCATCTCTTCTACCACTGCAGAACGTTTTACAACGCTGCCGTCAGGAGCCAAGTTGCCCTTTAAGACTGCAAGACCACCGGTCTTACTATATGGATTGCTCACCGGACGAATGACTTCTTCGTTGCGGTTTACTGCATTTTCAATATTTTCTCCAATGGTCTTTCCGGTAACTGTCATACAGTTTTCATTGATCAGACCAATGTCTGCAAGCTCTTTCATCACCGCATATACACCGCCAGCTTCATTCAAATCTTCCATGTAGGTCGGGCCTGCAGGAGCTAAATGGCAAAGGTTTGGTGTCTTTTCACTGATTGGATTTGCAAAAGAAATATCAAAGTCAAATCCTACTTCGTGAGCGATGGCCGGTAAATGAAGCATGGAATTGGTAGAACATCCAAGGGCCATATCTACGGTCAATGCATTGAGGATGGCATCCTTTGTCATAATATCTCTTGGACGGATGTTTTCCTTCCACAATTTCATAACTGCATTTCCTGCATGTTTTGCTAATTTCAATCTTTCTGAATACACTGCCGGGATGGTACCGTTGCCGCCAAGACCCATTCCAAGAGCCTCTGTCAAACAGTTCATAGAGTTGGCAGTATACATACCGGAACAGGAGCCGCAGGTTGGACATACCTTGTGTTCGAATTCACAGACATCTTCTTCTGTCATAGTGCCGGCTGCATAAGAACCAACTGCCTCAAACATAGAAGAAAGACTTCTCTTCTGTCCCTTTACATGACCTGCAAGCATCGGACCGCCGGAAACAAATACGGTAGGCACATTGATACGAGCAGCTGCCATCAAAAGACCCGGTACGTTTTTGTCACAGTTTGGAACCATAACCAAAGCATCAAACTGATGAGCAATGGCCATACATTCTGTGGAATCTGCAATCAAATCTCTGGTAACCAAAGAATATTTCATGCCCACATGTCCCATGGCAATACCATCACATACTGCGATAGCCGGGAATACCACCGGCATACCGCCGGCTTCTGCCACTCCCAATTTTACTGCGTCCACAATTTTATCAATGTTCATATGCCCCGGTACGATTTCGTTGTACGAGCTCACGATACCGACCATAGGCTTTCTGATTTCTTCTTCTGTAAATCCCAAAGCATTTAATAAGCTTCGTGCCGGAGCCTGCTGCATACCGGCTTTCATGTTATCACTTTTCATTTGCAAAACCTTCTTTCTATTTCAATGCTTCGCAGATTGCATCTCCCATTTCCTTCGTGCCAATCTGAGTCACATCTTTTTTCTTTTCCTCTTCTTGAGGCATGATATCAATGGTACGATATCCTTTTTTCAATACCACCTTCACAGCCTCTTCAATGGCGTCTGCTTCTTTGTCCAAATCAAAGGAATAACGAAGCATCATCGCTGCGGATAAAATGGTTGCAATTGGGTTTGCAATACCCTTTCCTGCAATATCCGGAGCAGAACCGCCACTTGGCTCATACAAGCCAAACTTGGTCTCATTCAAACTAGCCGAAGACAACATACCGATGGAGCCGGTCACCATACTGGCTTCATCCGATAAAATATCCCCAAACATGTTCTCCGTTAAAATCACGTCGAACTGTTTCGGATCCTTTACAAGCTGCATTGCGCAGTTGTCTACTAACATATGTTCGTAAGTAACATCCGGATAATCCTTTGCCACTTCTTCTACCACTTTTCTCCAAAGTCTGGAGGAATCAAGTACGTTGGCCTTATCCACGCTGGTCACTTTTTTCCGTCTCTTACGTGCGATATCAAAGCCACGAATCACAATGCGGCGAATCTCCTCTTCTGTGTAAGTCAAAGTGTCCACAGCTGTCATCACACCGTCCACTTCTTCTGTACTTCTCTTTCCAAAGTAAAGGCCACCGGTCAACTCTCTCATAATGAGCATGTCAAAACCGTCACCGATGATGTCCTCTCGCAGTGGGCAAGCCTCTTTTAATTCTTCGTACAAATAGGCAGGTCTTAAATTTGCAAATAAGTTCAAAGACTTACGTAGTTTTAAAAGACCGGCTTCCGGACGAAGGGATGGCTCCAACTTGTACCACGGAGAAGTGGCGGTATTGCCACCGATGGAACCCATCAAAACCGCATCCGATGCTTTCGCCTGTGCAATGGCTTCGTCTGTCAAAGGCACGCCTGTCGCATCAATAGAACAACCTCCCATTAAAATGTCTGTGTAATGGAAGGTATGTCCATACTTTTCCCCAACTGTATCTAATACTTTTTTTGCTTCTGTCACAATCTCCGGTCCGATGCCGTCGCCGGAAATAACTCCTACTGAAAACTCCATTTTTTCTCACCTTTTTTTCATTTTATGACTTTAATATAGAAAAGCCCATTAAATATAATATAAATAATAATAACTAGAAATTCAACACTTCTACCTATTTTAATTTCGTATGCAATCCATAACGCGTGGTTATAAAACACTTTTATTGCATAAAGCTATATTATGTCAAGTCCTCAAAAATGGTACAAAAAAACAACTATCCTTCTGAACTGAAGAATAGTTGTTTTGTTTTACTGATGAAAAATCATTTTTGCACAACCGTACATACCGGCATCATTTCCAAGTTCTGCTAAAGTAAACTTGGTATCCTTGCATGGTCCGAAAGCAAATCCCTTATAAGCATTTTCGATTTCGTCAATCAAAATCTGTCCTGCCTTAGAAACGCCTCCGCCGATGACAACCATATCCGGATCTGCAACACAAGAAATGGTGCTAAGGGCTCTCGCCAAAACATTGGCAAAATCCAAAGTGGACTGTTTTGCCAAACCATCTCCAGCCTTTGCAGCATCAAAAATAGATTTTGCAGAAATTTCGCCTTCGCGAAGTGTAGATGCAGTATCTACTTTTTCCAACAATTTCTTTGTCATACGTACGATTCCGGTTGCAGAACAATACTGCTCCAAACAACCTTTTCTACCACAGTTGCAAGCATCGCTTTCGTTGGAATTCACTGTGATATGTCCGATTTCCGCACCTGCTCCATGGCTTCCTTCGATGATCTTGCCATCGATGATCAATCCGCCACCTACGCCGGTACCAAGGGTAACCATAAGCACGTTGCTATGGCCTTTTCCGCCACCCATCCACATTTCGCCGAGGGCTGCAACATTGGCATCGTTACCGACTTTTACAGAAAATCCGGTTAAATTTTGCATTTCTTCTGCAATATTTTTCTCGCCCCAGCCCAAGTTTACACACATCTGGACAGAGCTTTCATTTACAACAGGTCCCGGAACACCAATTCCGATTCCTTCTACATCGTCTTTTTCAATCTTCATTTCTGCAAGCTTTGCATTTACTGCTGCAGCAATGTCAGATAAAATGTTTTCTCCTGCATTGGAAGTGTCTGTTGGAATCTCCCATTTTTCAAGAAGTGTTCCATCGTTTTTAAAAATCCCAATTTTGACTGTAGTACCACCTACGTCAATTCCAACACCATATTCTTTCATCGTTTTCCCCTTTTATTCGAGTCTCTTATTTATCAGATGAAGCTTCATCAGGCTTTTCAATTGCTGCAATTGCTGCCTTCTGCATTGGAATACGGCAGTTACGGTTGCTACCGAATTCAACGATTACAGTATCGTCATCTACATCAATTACAGTACCGTAAAAACCACTGGTTGTAAGTACGGTATCCCCTACTTCCAAAGTGTTCATCATTTCTGTTTTCTTTTTCTGTTCTTTCTGCTGTGGACGTATCATAAGGAAATACATAGCCACGAACATAATTACAATCCAGCCGATCATTACAAGGCTGCTTCCTGTTGCAGATGTAGTATCTGTTAATAAAATTGACATATTCGTTCCTCCTCTATTTATCTTGACCATTTTACACAAAATCCAAGCGACCTACAAGTGAATTTTCAATCCTACTTCTTCTCTTCGCCCAGTTTCATGCCGTACAATTTTTCTTCTTTATAGGATTGGTAATTTCCTGTATCAATGGCGTCTCGAATTTCTTCCATCATGTGGTTGTAGAACGCCAAGTTGTGCAATACGCAGAAACGCATACCAAGCATTTCCTTTGCCTTGAGTAAATGTCTGATATAAGCTCTGGAGTAGCCACCCTTACAAGCCGGGCACTGACAGCCTTCTTCGATGACAGATAAGTCTTTTTCGTATTTCTGATTGAACAGGTTTAACTTGCCCTGGTTGGTATATACATGGCCATGACGACCATTTCTACTAGGATATACGCAATCAAAGAAATCTACCCCACGGTCTACCGCTTCCAAAATATTGGCCGGTGTACCAACCCCCATCAAGTAGGTCGGTTTTTCCAAAGGCAAATGCGGTACCGTCACATCCAAAATGTGATACATCTGTTCATGGGTCTCACCAACCGCAAGACCACCTACCGCATAACCATCCAAATCCATTTCGGAAATCCGCTTGGCATGGTCAATACGGATATCATCCATGACCGCACCCTGATTGATTCCAAACAACATCTGCTGTTTATTAATGGTATCCGGCAAGCTGTTTAAGCGAGCCATTTCCTTTTTGCAGCGTTCTAACCAACGTGTGGTACGCGCCACCGAATCTTCCACATATTTTCTCTCTGCCAATGCCGGTGGACATTCATCAAACGCCATGGCAATGGTAGATGCCAAATTCGACTGAATCTGCATACTTTCTTCCGGACCCATAAAAATCTTATGTCCGTCTATATGTGAGCGGAAGGTAACACCTTCTTCTTTGATTTTACGAAGTCCAGCCAGAGAAAACACCTGAAATCCGCCGGAATCCGTAAGAATCGGCTTGTCCCATTTCATAAAGGAATGCAAACCACCTAACTCCTTTATGAGTTTATCTCCGGTACGTACATGTAAATGATACGTATTTGACAATTCCACCTGGGTGCCAATGGTCTTCAAATCATCGGTCGACACCGCACCTTTGATGGCTGCAACGGTTCCTACATTCATAAAAACCGGGGTCTGAATATCCCCGTGAACTGTGTGAAATACGCCTCTTTTTGCACGTCCGTCCTGTTTTAATAATTCGTACATGCTTAACCTCATTTCTTCTTTGTTTCTCTTGTCATGAAAAACCTAATCTATTATACTTAAGAAAAATTAGAAAGACAAGAGGTACGCATCATGGCGGGTTCAACATTAGGCAAAATCTTGCAAATCACTACTTGGGGAGAGTCACACGGAAAAGGCATCGGTGTCGTCATCGACGGCTGTCCGGCAGGCCTTCCCCTTTCTGAAGCAGATATTCAACCATTCTTAGATAGAAGAAAACCGGGACAGTCCAAATTCACTACGGCTCGTTCCGAAGCAGATTCCGTTCAAATTTTATCCGGTGTTTTCGAAGGAAAAACCACCGGCACACCCATCTCTTTGGTGGTATTCAATGAGGATCAGCATTCCAAAGATTATTCCAATATTGCAAATGTGTATCGTCCCGGCCATGCAGACTTTGGCTTTGATGAAAAATATGGATTTCGTGATTACCGCGGAGGCGGACGTTCCTCCGGTAGAGAAACCATTGGCCGTGTAGCAGCCGGTGCTGTTTGCGCCAAGCTTCTCTCCCATTTTGGCATTCGTTTCGAGACCTACACCGCCAAAATCGGTCCGGTAAATATTCGCTCGGAAGCCTTTGATTACGAAGAAGCTTTCCGCAATCCCCTTTATATGCCGGATGCCGAAGCAGCCAAAGAAGCGCAGGCATACTTAGAGACCTGTATCCAAAATCAGGATTCTTCCGGCGGCATGATTCAAGGTGCCGTTTACGGTCTGCCGGTAGGTCTTGGAGAACCGGTTTTTGATAAATTAGATGCATGCCTTGGAAAAGCCATGTTTTCCGTTGGTTCCGTAAAAGGATTTGAAATTGGCGACGGTTTTTCCGTATGCGAATCTCTTGGTTCCAAAAATAACGATACATTTGTGGCAGAGAATGGTACAATAAAGAAAGAGACAAATCATTCCGGTGGTGTATTAGGTGGATTTAGTGATGGAGCTCCCCTGACTTATCGGGTTGCTGTAAAACCCACTCCTTCCATATCCCAACCCCAGCGCACCGTAAATCGGAATGGTGAAAACGTTACCATTGAGATCAAAGGACGCCACGACCCCATTATCGTTCCAAGGGCCGTCGTAGTGGTAGAAGCCATGGCAGCCATTACCATTGCAGACTTATTCCTGCAAAATGCCACTTCTTCCCTGTCCAAACTGGAACATATTTATAAACCGATTGAGGACTAAACGATGATTGAAACCCAATACAAAGCACAGGAAGAACCTGTCTCCCGTCCTTGGCCGCAGAACTATTACTACGCCAAAACCGGAGAGGAAAAATTACAGATTTTAAACATCCAGGAAGAAATTCCGGAGACCAAAAAAGAAGCCTGTAGCATGGAAGCTTTTTTCCATCAGCGTTACGAAGAAAAGCCCAACTACTATTTGGACTTGTTCATGCAGACCTGGCTTTATATGAGAATGTCCGCAGAAAACGGCATTACTTTTTTCAATAAAAAGAAAGTTCCAAAGAACTGGGAAGCTTATGCCACCACCTTCGGACTGTACAACTACTCTTCCCTTTCCCAGGAAGAACAGTCTTTGCAGCGTTTGGAATGGAAGTCCTTCTTCCTTTTCTATCTGGAATCCTGCAAGACAGACAAGACCTACAGTTCGAAACTGTTAGGTTTTCTTCCTTTGAGCGAAGATTCCCTTTCGGAAAAAGTCGTTCAGGAATTGAATTTTGTATTGGAAGATTTTCCAAAGGAATTAGAAATGGACCTGCTGTTTCAGCCTTTGTTGCAGTGTGCCGAAGAAGTATACAAAAAATTGTTTTCTTAATCCTGTACTTGTATTACATGATATTCGTTCACATTACACATTACACCATGTACTTTGACATGTATTCTGCTAAGAAGGTCATATGCTGCTTCTGGAACTTCCGGAAATCTTCTTCCTTGGCCTCCACTGCATGCATACGATACATATCCTCCAAGCGTTGCATCAACATATAATTCTTTACGATTCTTTGATTGATTTCCTTCACAAAGGACGGATGTTCTCCAATGGCATCCGGCGGATATGCGGTCAATTCTTCTCGCAAATTGCGGATCAATTCCTCTAAATACAAAATTTGCTTTCTGGCACGAATCGGGAAAATCCAACGATTTGCCAAAAGGGCAATCAGCGCACCGATAAAGGTATAAACCAAACGCTCCAAAAGAACTATGGACACTGTGGCATCCAAAGTCTGCACCGCCAAAGCAGAGCAAGTAATATAAGCCACCGTCGGTCCATAGCCATCTGCGCCGTAAATCATAAAGTTTGCAATGGTCATAATCAAAACCCGCGCCCAGAACGATGGGAACAAGTAAAACAAGCCAAAGCAAATCAAGACTCCAGCCACGGTTCCGGCTACACGCTGTCGAATGCGTTGCACCGTATGGTCTGTCAAAGGCACCATCATAAAGAATACAGAAATTACAAGCCAATAAGCATTCTGCAACTGGCTGGCCCAGGCAAAGACCAAACATGGGGGCACCACCAAAAGCTGACGCAATGCAAAACGCAAACGGAAGCTTCGCATATCCGGTTTTCGAATACGGAAATTCAACTTGTCATACTCCGGTTCCGGTGTCACGGTCTCAAATTCATGGGAGAATTTTTCATATAAGCTATTTGCCTTTTCTAAATTTTCCTTGGACTCTTCCATTTCTGCCTTGTCCGTCAAATAATTCATCACCTGGAATACCGCTATAAAATGACAGTACCAATTGGCTCTGCATTTTTTTCGTAACATGGCGCGGTTGGTGGCATAAATCTGCCCACTGCACTTCTTATTCACGTCACAAAGGGCATGGTGCAAATGTTCCAGTTCTGCTTCTTCTACCTCACCCTCTTTTTTCCAAAGCTCCAATTGCTTTTTACAAATAGAAAATCCTTCCTGAATATAGGAAATCAAAGGCTCTCTATTTTTATCAAACTGTGCCAATATCACCACAAACACAAGGACAATCACTGCCGATGCCAGTAAGGCTGCCAGTCTGGTGGCCAAAGCATCCCAGGTGTAAATCGGCGCAATCTGGAAAAAGATAAGCGCCATCCCTGCCGGAAAATAGTTGGTGGGATTGTATTCGTCAATCAAAAGATATCCAATCCAAAACAGGCCTGCTGCATTTACCAGCATGCAAAGAGGCAAGTTCATCACTGCAAAAAAGGCCAAAACCGCCATCACCATATAAATCAAAAAGTTTTTGATCAAGCATTCATAATGATTGTGCATGGACCGTAGTCGTAAAAATGCAAGCGTGGCAAAAGGCCCAATCATGCTGTTCTCTGCCCCAAACCCAAAGTAGGTGATAAAGAAAATTAAGGTCACTACAATGGTCGGTGCAATGGCTCCCTTCACATCCGGTTTTAATTTGCTGATCTTATATTTACGCTCTTTCAAACACATGCCTCCTCGTTTTTTATTCTCCTGTCATAGGGAAATCCATATGGCAGAAAAAAGCCCGGAAATCAAACTCCGGGCTTCTAAAATCTTATGATATTTTATGGATATAAACACAATTCGGTGTATTTACATGAATTGGTTTTCCTCTCATCAAAATGGTCTTATTGTCGAAGTCCACTTTAAAGGTGGTAATTTCATCCGTCTCATGGTTCAAACTCATGAAGAAATCATCGGATGGATAAATACCAATAACCTTTGGATAGTCGCCGCTAATGCTGTTTTCACAAACCATGGTAAGTTTTCCGGTCAATTCGTCGATTTCAAATACTGCTGCCGTATTGATTCCTGCGTTGCTGCAGTAGAGATAACGACCATTGTGGGAAATCTCCATACCGGAAGCTGCACACACGGTACTGTCTTCCTTTGGATCCAGGGTAGCCACTGTCTGAATCTTTTCAAATACAGGCAAGTTGTTTTCTACACTGTAATGATAAACATCAATGCAATTATCCATTTCACAAAGCACATATGCGTAATGACTGTTTCTGCCGAAACGAATCATACGTGGAGAAGAGTCCATATTGCAACGCAAAATATCTGCCAGCTCAATACGTCCTTCTTCGTAATCTACACGGTAAATCTTCACCTGATCCAATCCGCTGTCCACTGCGCACAGGAACTGCTGATCCGGAGTCAATTTTACACAGGTAACATGTGGTACGTGATTGCGTTGAGAAACACTGCGTGCCAACCCCTTGTGGAATACACCGTCTGCGATTTCGCCGATACTACCGTCTTCGTTTAACTTCATCATGGAAACACGACCGTCGTGATAACCACCGATAAACAAATAACGATCCAAATCGTCAATCTCGATATAACAGCCTCTCATACCACCGATCCAATTTTCATTGATTGGATCCAAATCCCCGTCTTCCATAATTCCAAACGCAGCCACTCCTTCATCTTCAATGGAATAAAGGAATTTTTTGTTGTTGGAAATAATTAAATCCGAAGGATTGTTAATCGGAACTACTTTTCTCTTTGTAAGAGCACCACTTTCTGCATCCAAATCATACAAGTGAATTCCGATGCTTCTTTCGTGTGTGTAAGTCCCCACATAAGCCACATACTTACCTTTTGCCATAGATTAGTCCTCCTGCTCTTCTTTTCTCCTTAAAATGTCATATTGCTCTAATGGTTCTCCTAAATCGATCCAAAGTACCTGCTTCGGATGCGGTGCGGATTCCATTTCATTGCCATCTTCATCAAGAATGCGTCGAACTGTCACCGAATCATTTCTTCCATCCGGTTTCATAACTTCGATTTCTTCCCCGACAGAGAATTTGTTTCTCTGCTCAATGCGATAAAGACCTTCTTCGTTCTTTTCGCCTACGATTCCCAGATAGGTATATTCTTTGATATAGGTATTGCTATCATAAATCTGCGCTTCTTCACTTGGCTTGCCAAAGAAAAAGCCCGTTGTAAATTGTCTGTATGTGCAATTGCTGATCTGGTCTAAGTACCAGTCCATATTTGCAAGATATTTTTCTTTTGACTCTAAATAATCGTCAATGGCTTTGCGGTAGGTGCGTGCCACCGTAGCCACATACAATGCAGTCTTCATACGACCCTCAATCTTGAAACTGTCAATTCCTGCATCGATCAATTCCGGAATGTGCTCAATCATGCACAAATCCTTGGAGTTAAAAATGTAAGTACCTCTTTCGTTTTCATAAACCGGTAAATATTCACCCGGACGTTGCTCTTCCACAACGGCATATTTCCAACGACAAGGATGGGTACAGGCTCCCTGATTGGCATCTCTTCCTGTGAAGTAATTGCTGAGCAAGCATCTTCCGGAATAAGAGATACACATTGCTCCGTGCACAAAAGTCTCAATTTCCAACTCATCGGAAATATTTTCACGAATCTCTTTGATTTCCTTCAAAGATAATTCACGAGCGGTAACCACACGCGTTGCTCCCATTTTTTCCCAAAATCGGTAAGTACCGTAGTTGGTGTTGTTGGCCTGGGTACTGATGTGTACGTCGATCTCCGGACATACTTCCTTGGCGATGGTAAAAATACCGGGGTCTGAAATAATCAGGGCATCCGGTTTGATTTCCTTCAACTCCTGGAAATATTCTCTCACGCCCTCTAAATCACCATTGTGGGCAAGAATATTTGCAGTCACATATACCTTTACGCCTCTTTCATGAGCAAAGGCAATTCCTTCTTTCATATCTTCCAAGGAAAAGTTTTTCGCTTTGGCACGAAGGCCAAATACTTCTCCACCGATATAAACCGCATCTGCTCCGAAAACAACTGCAATTTTCAGAACTTCCAAACTGCTGGCTGGTACCAATAATTCTGTTTTTCTCATATTTACTCCTAAAATTATTATATCACATTCCCTTGTGGGAAAAACCATATATTCAAATTAAAAACTTACTATTTTCGAACACTGACGGTAATGCCGTCCCCCACCGGTAAAATGGCTGTTTGCAGCTCTTCATGATGGGTCAAAAAATAAAGATATTCGCGCATGCGATGGTGAATGGTGCGATTTCTTCTGGTAACTGCAAAGCGGGATTCCAAAATATCTCCGTCCTGCAACACATTATCACAAACCAACACGCCACCTTTTTTCAACAGACGAAAAACATCCGGGAAAAAATGCATGTATTGGCCCTTGGCCGCATCCATAAACACCATATCCACAGGTTTCATCAAGGTCGGCAGGATTTCTTCCGCATTGCCTTCCAACAACGTAATCACATCCGCATAGCCGGCTTTTTTGATATTTTCCTTTGCCAAGGGGATGCGCTTCTCATAATTTTCAATGGTAATTATTTCTTTTACCGAACCTTTTCCGTATTCCGCCATAAAAACAGAAGAAAAGCCAACGGCTGCTCCTACTTCCAAAATACACTCCGGTGACTTTTCTACTAATAACATTTTTAAGTAATTCTGCATGTCTTTTCGGATAATCGGCACATCCGTACGGATGCATTCCTTTTCCAGTTCCTCCAAAAACGGAGTATTTCCCTGGTCAAAGGAATTGATAAAGGTCGATAACCGTTCCTCTAAAATCATGTTATTCCTCTTCTGTACTTTCTTCTTGTCCGCTTTCCATAAGAGCGCCCATTTCTGCCGCTGTCATGGAAGTGTTTAAAGTATAAGTGCCGGGAAGAAAACTATCAATGCCGCTTAACTTAATCTGGATCAAAAAGACTTTGGCATCTTCCACCAAGCCTTTTTCCTCCAAGTATTCCGCCACATCCTTCATGGACATGCCTTCCCGCACAATGACAACGACATCCGTTCCGGGACTTTCCGCAACAGATGTGGTGGCAAAAATCTTGTAGCCAAATTCATAAGAATATTCGCCCAGTCTGTATACGCCTAAAAATATAAGTAACACTACCAAAATACTAAAACTGATTCGAACGAACTGAAATACGCCTTCGCTGCTTTTCATTTTGCCCCATCCTCTTTTCTTATACTTCCATAATAATTGGAATAATCATAGGTTTTCTCTTGGTCTCTTTCCAAACGAAATCACCCATGCTGTCTTTGATTTCGGATTTAATCTTGTTCCAATCCGTCACGTGTCTCATTTCCAAATCATCGACTACCTGATTCAGAACTGCCTGTGCATCATCCATCAAAGTCTCAGAATCACGCACATATACGAAACCACGAGAAACAATATCCGGTCCGGCTAACACACGACCGGTGCCGCTTTCCAAGGTAAGAACCACAACGATCATACCTTCTTCGGCCAAATGTTGTCTATCACGAAGTACGATATTTCCAACGTCTCCGACGCCAAGACCGTCTACATATACCTGTCCACATGGCACCTTGCCATTGATTTTTGCACTATCTTCTGTCAGTTCCAAAACATCTCCTGACATCATCACAAATACATTTTCCTTTGGAATACCCATACCCACAGCCAAATCAGCCTGTGCTCTTAAGTGACGGTATTCTCCATGGACCGGAATGGCAAACTTTGGACGAACCAAAGAATAAATCAATTTAATATCTTCCTGGCAAGCATGTCCGGAAACATGCACATCCTGGAAAATAACCTCAGCCCCCTTCATCAAAAGCTCATTGATGATATTGGAAACTGCCTTTTCATTTCCTGGAATTGGATGCGAAGATAATACAATCAAATCCGTAGGCTTGATAGTTACCTTCTTGTGTACGCCGGATGCCATACGGGAAAGAGCCGCCATGGACTCACCCTGACTACCGGTGGTAATCAATACGGTTTTATTGTCCGGATAACTCTTTAACTGATCAATATCAATCAAGGTATTTTCCGGAATCTGAATATAGCCAAGCTCTGTAGCAGTCTTGATGATATTTACCATGCTTCGACCTTCTACTACCACCTTGCGGCCATACTTATCTGCTAAATTAATAATCTGCTGTACACGATCCACATTGGAAGCAAAAGTCGCTATAATGATACGATTCTTTTTGTGCTCCACAAAGATTTGATTCAAAGTTTCGCCAACGGATTTTTCAGACTGGGTAAACCCTGGTCTTTCTGCATTGGTACTATCGCACATCAGGGCCAGAACACCCTTCTTTCCGATTTCACCAAAACGCTGTAAATCAATGGCATCTCCAAATACCGGTGTGTAATCCACCTTAAAGTCTCCGGTATGAACAATGGTTCCGACCGGTGTGTAAAGTGCCAAAGCCGCTGCATCCTGAATACTGTGATTGGTGCGGATAAATTCCACACGGAAGCATCCAAGATTGATGTGCTGACCATATTTTACAACTTTACGTTTTACCTTTGTCAGCATCTTATGCTCTTCTAACTTGTGATTGATAATACCCATGGTAAGCTTTGTCGCATAAATCGGAACATTAATATCACGAAGCACATAGGGGATGGCTCCGATATGATCCTCATGTCCGTGGGTAATAAAAAATCCTTTGACACGATCAATATTGTTTTTCAAATAGGTAACGTCCGGAATTACCAAATCAATTCCGTACATGTCGTCCTCCGGAAAGGAAATTCCGCAGTCCACGACAATAATACTGTCCTCATATTCAAAGGCAGTAATATTCATGCCAATCTCTTCAAGACCTCCCAATGGGATAATCTTAAGCTTTGGCTCCTTATTCTTTTTGTTTTCTTTTTTCATTTGTCCTCCTGTCCTAAATTTCCGACCAGACACGAAAAATAGAAAGCAAGGAATGTTGCTTTCTAGACTTCGATATCAATATCTTCAACTAGTTCTGAAAAGACTTTCGCAATCACTTCTAATTCCTTCTCGTCTGTTACGAATTCGTAAGCGGCTTCGGAATCAGAAACATCCTCAGTCTTTCTTAAAATATATGCTTCGGCGTCCTCTTCTGCTGCTTCTGTAGCAAGTAAATAACTATTACCGGCTAAAACAGTCTGTTCGATGACGTAAAGTTCAACTTCTTCCTGTGTTTCAGGATCATAAAATGTAATTGTATCCATAAATCTCCTACATTCCCAATGAATCCAAATATCCTTGCAAAATAAATTCTGCTGCAATTCGATCCACGTATTTTTTACGGTCTTCTCTACGAATTCCGCTTTCCATCATAACTCTGTCCGCAGACACTGTGGTTAATCTTTCATCCCACAAAATAACAGGGAGACCGGTACGTCTCTCCAACATCTCTTGAAACTCCAATGTCTTTTGACAACGGTCGCCCTCTGTATTATTCATGTTCTTGGGATAACCCAAAACAATTTTCTCAACTTCGTATTCCGCAACAAGTTCTTCAATGCGCGCTAATGTTTGTCTCAACTTCGAAGGGGAATTGCGTCGCACAATCTCCACCCCCTGTGCTGTCACAAGAAGCGGATCACTGACTGCAACCCCTACGGTCTTTGAGCCAAAGTCCAAACCTAAAATTCTCATATTACTTCCAAGAGTTGTTTGAAATATACTCTTTTAAAATCTCCTCAACCAATTCTTCACGTTCCACCTTCATAACAAGGCTACGTGCATTGTTATGGCTCGTGATATAAGTCGGATCACCTGACATAATATATCCTACAATCTGATTCACCGGATTGTAGCCCTTTTCTGTCAATGCTTGATATACTTTTCCTAAAACATCCTTTACCTGGAGTTCAGGTTCTTTTTCTACTTTAAAATATTGGGTGTTATTTAAGTCCTGCATGATTGTCCAACCTCACTTGTCCTAATTTGGCCATACTTCTATGTTTATTCTAACGTAATTATTCAGAAAATTCAACCATGAGATATTGATTTCCCTCTAAGCGCTGACGAATGGTTCCCCTTACAAAAGTGTTGGTTTTCTTGTCTTTCGCTTCCACCAGGACCTTTACATATTCCTTTGTGATGCCGGTAAAATATGTCGTATTGTCAAGTTCCACCGTATCTTCCAAAAGAATTTCCACCTCTTTTCCAAGGTAGTAATCTCCGAAGGTTTCTGCATTATGTTTTCCAAGTGCAATCAATTCATTGCTTCGTTTTGCTTTCACCTGCTCCGGTACCTGATGCTCCATTTTTTCCGCTCTGGTACCACGTCTTGGAGAAAACTTAAAGATATGGGTTTCAAAAAATTGTATGTCTTCCACAAATTTCTTGGTTTCCGCAAACTCCTCTTCGTTTTCTCCCGGAAATCCCACAATAATATCTGTGGTAATGGCCGGATGTTCGAAATAATTTCTCAGCAACTCACATTTTTCCTGAAACTCCTCTGCAGAATAATGACGATTCATTCTCTGCAAAGTCGCATTGCATCCGCTTTGTAAAGACAGATGGAAATGTGGGCAAAACTTCTCCATGGAAGAAATACTCTTTACGAATTCCTCTGTAATAACGCGAGGTTCCAAAGAGCTCAAGCGAATACGCTTGATTCCCTCAATCTCATTGATCTTTTCAATCAAATGCTGCAAAGATTCTCCGGTATCAATACCGTAAGAACTCAAATGAATGCCGGAAAGCACCACTTCCTGGTATCCGTTTTCCACCAAATGCTTCACCTCATTCAGCACGTCTTCCATCTTGCGGCTACGCACGCGTCCTCTGGCATAAGGAATGATGCAATAAGAGCAAAACTGATTACAGCCATCCTGCACCTTCAAAAACGCTCTGGTGTGTTCTGCGGTTTTGAAGAGTTTCATTTCTTCGTAATCTCTTTTTTCCATCAAATCCAGCACATCCGATTCTTGCTTATGATCTTCCAAAAAGGCATGAATTCTGGGAACCAAATCCTGCTTTCGATCATTTCCGATAATGATATCTGCAATGCCCTCGTCAATGACCTCCTGCTCTGCCGTCTGCACATAGCATCCCGCAGCCACAACAATGGCATTTTCATTTTGCTTTCTTGCCTTATGAATCATTTGTCTGGATTTTCGGTCTGCCATATTGGTGACAGAACAGGTATTTATCACGTAAACATCTGCTTTTTCGTGGAACGGAACGATCTCATATCCGTCCTGTTCCAACAGTTCTTGCATTGCTTCCGTTTCATATGCATTTACTTTACATCCAAGATTATGCAAAGCCGCTTTTTTCATTCTATTTTCCTCGTTTCTTTTGTTGACTTTTCATATAAAAAAGGGTACGATAATTTTAATCTTAATAAATTATAACATGCATTGAAGGAGGAACCTCAATTATGAAGACAGTTCAGATTTCTTTAAATTCCATTGATAAGGTTAAATCATTCGTAAATGCGATTACTCAGTTCGAATTTGACTTCGATTTGATTTCTGGCAGATACGTAATCGATGCAAAATCCATTATGGGTATTTTCTCATTGGATTTATCTAAGCCAATTGATTTAGCTATTCATACTGAGACAGATGAAGCTGCTATCATGGAAGCTTTAAAACCATATTTAGTATAATCATCGCAAAACTTCGGGTAGGCAATTTGCCTACCCGTTTTTTATATAATAAGAAATTCCTTCGAATTTCTTATTATATAAAAAAGCGCTCCGCTATGGAAGCGCACGCGCGCGAGATGTAAATGTTGCATAAATGCAACCGCGCTTGGCGCGAGAATGTCGCATGCGACATTCTTT
>JAZOTM010000044.1:0-36832 GCA_045657625.1 Lachnospiraceae bacterium | reverse complement strand
GCGATTTCTCGCAAAACAAATTCCTTTTCAATCTTCATGTGATAGCTCCTTCGCTTTCTTTCTTGACACTATTCTATATCAATCATTTTCTAAAAACAAGGATGATTTAATCAAAAAGCACGCCCCTAAGAGCGTGCTTTTCGAAACTTCTTATAATCTTATTTACCCATTTCAGCTTTGATTGCTGCTGTAAGAGCTGGAACGATTTTGTTTAAATCTCCAACTAAACCGTAATCAGCTACATCGAAGATTGGAGCATCTTCGTCTTTGTTGATTGCGATGATAAGGTCAGATTCTTCCATACCTGCAACGTGCTGGATTGCTCCGGAAATACCGATTGCAAAGTATACCTGGGGACGAACAGTCTTTCCTGTCTGACCTACCTGTAAGTCTACCGGTAACCAACCATTTTCTACAACGGCACGAGAGCAGCTAACAGTTCCGCCTAAAGCTTCTGCTAAATCTTCTAATAACTGGAAGTTTTCTTTGCTTCCAACTCCACGACCACCGGATACAAGAATCTTTGCATCCATGATGTTCTTTGTAGTTACTACAGATTTTACAACTTCAGCGATTTCTACGAACTTATTGTTCTTTTCAATCTTAGCATCAAATTCGATCACTTCTGCTTTTCTTCCTGCTTCCTTAGGAAGTTTCTGCATAACACCAGGACGAACAGTAGCCATCTGAGGACGGTTGTCCGGGCAAGCGATGGTAGCGATGGTATTTCCACCAAATGCAGGACGAGTCATAAGAAGCTGATTCTGCTTCTGTGGCTGATTTCCTACTGGATTTAATGGGAAGTTACCAATTTCAAGTGAAGTACAATCTGCTGTAAGACCAGTCTTAACACGAGCAGATACGGTAGGACCAAGGTCACGACCGATTGCTGTAGCACCAACCAACATAATGTCCGGTTTGAACTCGTTGATTACGTTTGCAAGTGCCTGTGCATATGGCTCAGTCATATATGTTTCAAGCGCAGGATCGTCAACAACGATAACCTTATCTGCGCCATATTCACCAAGTTCTACTGCTAAATCCTTTACGTTAGATCCAAGTAAAACTGCAGTTACATCTGTATTTAAGTCTTTTGCTAAATCTTTTGCTTTTCCGATTAATTCGAAAGCAATGTTGCTTAATTTATTATCTACCTGCTGAGCGTAGATATACACGCCCTTATATTCTTCTAAACCCATTTTTCTATTCCTTTCTGAATAAGTTCTTTTTCGGTATACCTTCTATTAGATAATATGCTTTTCAGTAAGCTTATCCATGATATATTTTACAGATTCATCCGGTGTATCGAAGGCAACCTTTTCTCCGGCTCCCTTACGAACCTTATCAGATGCTTTTGCAATCTTAGTAGGAGATCCCTTTAAACCAAGATCAGAATCATCAACATCCTTCAAATCTGCTCTGCCCCATACGGTAACATCTCCGTTGTCGAATGCATCGAAGATTCCGCCTGGAGTCATATAACGAGGAACATTTAATTCAGAAAGAGCTGTTACAAGAACAGGCATCTTTGCTTTTAAGATATGGTGTCTATCTTCATACTGACGTTTTACAGTAACGGTATCACCTTCTACCTTAATATCTTCTGCATAAGAAATTACAGGAATTCCAAGGTGTTCAGCAATCTGCGGACCAACCTGAGCGGTATCTCCGTCGATAGCCTGACGTCCTGTGATGATCATATCATAATCGATGTTACGAAGAGCTCCGGCAATAGTAGTAGAAGTTGCCCATGTATCAGCTCCACCAAGTACACGATCTGTTACAAGAATTGCTTTATCAGCACCCATTGCAAGTGCTTCACGAAGCACGTCATCAGCCTTTGGAAGACCCATGGTAAGAACTGTTACCTCTGCTCCGATTTCATCTTTAATACGAAGAGCTGCTTCCAATCCAGCCTTGTCATCCGGGTTCATGATTGCAAGCATTGCTGCTCTGTTCAGAGTTCCGTCCGGATTAAACTGTACGCCACCTTTGGTGTCCGGAACCTGTTTTACACATACTACGATTTTCATGTATTTACACTCCTTATTTTCTCAAAAAATGTGATGTTGGTATTGGTTCCGATTAGCGCAAAAGTGCTCCGGAAATAACCATTCTCTGAACTTCTGAAGTTCCTTCATAGATTTCTGTGATCTTTGCATCACGCATCATACGTTCTACATCATATTCACGAATATATCCGTATCCACCGAAGAGCTGAACGACTTCTGTTGTAACAGCCATAGCAGTCTCTGCAGCAAATAATTTAGCCTTAGCAGCTTCTACAGAATAAGTACCACCTGCAGCTTTTGCTTCAGCAGCCTTGTATACAAGAAGTTTTGCAGCTTCGATTCTTGTAGCCATATCAGCAATCTTGAACTGTGTGTTCTGCTGAGCAGCGATAGAACGACCAAACTGTTTTCTTTCCTTTGTATATTCGATACAACGATCTAATGCACCTTCTGCAATACCAAGTGCCTGAGCAGCGATACCGATACGTCCACCATCAAGAGTATGCATAGCGATTGGGAAACCTTTTCCTTCTGCGCCAAGTAATGCATCCTTTGGAATTCTTGCATCTTCAAAAATAAGTTCGTATGTAGCTGAACCACGGATACCCATCTTCTTTTCCTTTGTTCCGAATGAGAATCCAGGAGTTCCCTTATCAACGATAAATGCTGAGAATTTCTTTTTCTTTCTTCCCTTAGCATCTACGTCTACGCTTGTAACAGCGATAACAATATAAACATCTGCTTCTTTACCGTTTGTGATAAAGCACTTAGATCCGTTTAATACCCATTCATCACCATCTAAGACAGCTCTGGTCTGTGCACCCTGGGCATCCGTTCCGGCACCCGGCTCAGTTAAAGCGAAAGCACCTAACTTCTTTCCGGAAGCTAAATCCGGTAAATATTTTTTCTTCTGATCTTCAGATCCGTAAGTCATAATTGGGTCAATGCAAAGAGAGGTATGTGCAGACACAATAACACCTGTAGTACCGCAAACTTTTGATAATTCCTCTACACACATAACATAAGTCAAAGGATCGCAACCCTGTCCGCCATATTCCTTTGGTACAGGAATTCCCATGAATCCAGCCTTAGCCATCTTTTCAACAGTTCCTCTTGGGAATTTTTCTGTCTCATCAACTTCCTGAGCAAGTGGCTTTACTTCTGTTTCAGCGAATTCTTTGAACAGACCTCTAGCCATTTCATGCTTTTTATCTAATGTAAAATCCATAATTTGAAAATCTCCTTATCGAAAATCATTATGGGCTGCAAAATTTGCAGCCCTATTTGTTTTAATTACTGAGCATCAACCGGTGTTTTGGTTCTATCTGCATTGTATACATAGAAACCTTTTCCGGATTTCACTCCAAGATTTCCACCACGAACCATCTTTCTGATTAATGGGCAAGCACGATACTTGCTATCTCCGGTTTCGTTGTAAAGAACGTCCATAATTGCAAGGCAAATATCAAGACCTACGAAATCACCAAGTTCAAGTGGTCCCATTGGATGATTTGCTCCAAGCTTCATAGCTGCATCAATACCAGCGATATCAGATACACCTTCCATCTTGATGAAAGCTGCTTCGTTGATCATTGGGATTAAGATACGGTTTACTACGAATCCTGCTGCTTCATTTACCTGTACAGGAGTCTTTCCGATTTCTTCGGAAATTTTCTTAATCTTATCTACAGTTTCTACCGGTGTGTTTACACCTGCAATTACTTCTACCAACTTCATTCTGTCAGCTGGGTTGAAGAAATGCATACCAATCATCGGACGGTTTAAGCCGTTTCCGATTTCTGTAATGGATAAAGAAGATGTGTTAGATGCAAAGATGCAATCCGGTTTTGCAATCTTATCTAATTCTGCAAAAGTAGTCTTCTTAACTTCCATATTTTCAAATGCAGCTTCTACGATTAAATCGCAATCTGCGCAAAGGTCTTCCTTTAAGCCTGGAGTAATCTTTGCAAGGATGGCATCTACAGCAGCCTGATCCATTTTTCCTTTTTCAACAAGTCTTGCATAACCTTTCGCAATCTTGTCTTTTCCGCCTTCTGCCCATTCCTGCTTAATATCGCAAAGAGCAACTTCATAACCATCTACCATTGCAAAAGCTTTTGCAATACCCTGGCCCATAGTACCAGCGCCAATTACGCCTACTTTCATTTTTATTCCTCCGTCAATCAATTTCTATATTTTGTAATTAATATTTTTCAACAACTGTAGCGCATCCCATACCGCCACCGATGCAAAGAGTAGCAAGACCCTTCTTTGCATCACTTCTCTGCATTTCATGAAGAAGTGTAACAAGGATACGGCATCCGGAAGCTCCAACCGGGTGGCCAAGTGCAATCGCACCACCGTTTACGTTTACTTTATTCATATCGAATCCAAGATCCTTAGCAACTGCTACAGACTGTGCAGCAAAAGCTTCGTTTGCTTCGATCAAATCGATATCATCCATAGTAAGACCAGTCTTGTTTAATACTTTCTTGGTAGCTGCAACAGGTCCGATTCCCATGTATTCCGGTTCAACACCTGCAAGTGCTCCGCCTACCCATGTAGCCATTGGAGTAACACCAAGTTCTTTTGCCTTTTCTTCGCTCATAACAACGATAGCTGCTGCACCGTCATTGATTCCTGAAGAGTTACCGGCTGTAATCATGCCGCCTTCTTTTCCTGAGCAGCATTTTAATTTTGCAAGACTTTCTGCAGTTGTACCTGCACGAGGGCCTTCATCTGTAACGAAATCAACGATTTCCTTCTTAACCTTTACGGGTACAGGAACGATTTCGTCTTTGAATTTTCCGTCAGCGATTGCCTTTTCGCATTTCTGCTGGCTGTTTGCAGAGAACTCATCCAATTCTTCTCTTGTAAGTCCCCATTTATCACAAATGTTTTCAGCAGTAATCATCATATGATAATGATTGAACGCATCAGTTAATGCATCGTTTACCATTGTATCGATGATTGTTGCATTGTTCATACGATATCCGAAACGAGCCTTTGTCATAGCGTATGGAGCCATAGACATGTTTTCCATACCACCTGCTACAACGATATCAGCTTCACCGGCCAAAATCTGAGCTGCTGCTTCGTTTACGCACTTTAATCCAGAACCACATACGACATTCAATGTAACAGCCGGTACTTCAATTGGAAGACCTGCTTTGATGGATGCCTGACGAGCAACGTTCTGTCCCTGTGCTGCCTGAATAACACATCCCATAAGAACTTCATCAACCTGCTCCGGTTTTACTCCTGCTCTGTTTAAAGCTTCCTTGATTACGATAGAACCAAGTTCAGCTGCCGGTGTGTTGCTTAAAGCTCCACCCATTTTGCCGATTGCGGTACGACAAGCACCTGCTAAAACAACTTTTTTTGCCATTTCTTCGTCTCCTTTTTTGGTTTTTTGGATTTAGATGTTAAAAAATTAACAAGCCTGAAAAAAAAATATATAGACATTCCCTTCTCAGAACCGTCCATAAAACTAATTTAACATAGTTATGACTAAAATAAAACAAAAATTTTCATTTTTGTTAATTTTTTATCATAATGTTTTTTTGCAAAAACAAAGACCTCTCGATTTTTGTATATATTTTACAAATCGAAAGGTCTTAGAAACTTTAAAAGAATTGTTGGTTTCCAATCCAGGTAACAGAAACCCCTTCCAGGGTCACGCTAGCGGATCTAAAATATAGGAAATTCGGATATGGCAAGTTTCCTGCTAATACGTAGGCTGCCGCCTGTCTGCAAGAATCTGTAGTCAATCCGTTGGCAAGTACTGTTGCCAAACGTCCGGAAGCTACCGGTGAAAACTGATTGCTTTGGTAGATTACTCCGGATACGGTATTTGGAAAGGCACTGCTTCGCACGCGGTTCATAACCACGCATCCAACTGCTACCTGCCCTTCATATATCTCACCACCGGCTTCGCAATAAATCAATGCCGCCAGTAAGGTCAAATCCGATTCTGAATCACTGACAACCGCTTCTGCTGTATTTTCTGCTTCTTGCTGTTGAATTTCTGCAATACGTGCCGCTTCTTCTGCTGCCAATTGTTGTTCCAAAACAGCTTCATAAGCAAGCTCTGCATCAATCTGCTCCTGCAATTCAGCAGCTTTGCTTTCTGCATCCGCCAAGTTCTCCTCCGAAGTCGTGATATCCTCCTGCGTACTGGTAATGGATGCGGATACCTGCGCTTGTTTTGCCGCATTGGTCTTTTTCAAGGTCTCCAGTTCTGCTTCCTCTTCTTCCAATGCTGCTACCGCATCTTCCAATGCTGTCTTCTGTTCTTCAATCGTCGCTGTAGTCTCTTGGTATTCCTCCAACATTTCGCGATCGTAAGAACTAATCTGTTCAATATACTCTGCCTTATTCAAAAAGTCCGAAATAGACTCCGCAGTAAGCAAAGATAAAAACAGGGAATCTGTTCCATGTTCGTACATATATTGAATACGAAGCTTCATATTTTCATACTGTGTATCTGCCGTCTCTTCTGCTTCTGCCAATAAGGTCTCTGCTTCTTCGATGGCTTCCTTCGTATCCTCAATCTCTGCAGTTTTATCCGAAATCTGAGTGGCAAGTTCTTCCAAATCCTCACTCAAACTTTGTAAACTACTATTTAAGGAAGACAAAGTGCTCTCCAACTCTTCTTTTTCGTTGGCATAGGCCTCTGCCTCTTCCTCCGCTTCTTTTTGCTGCTCCTCCAAGTTGCTCAACTTCTCTTGTTGCTCTTCCAGCAAATCTGAAGTAGTACCGTAAACCGGTTGAGATGCAAAAACAAGGGAAAAACATAGCATTAATGCCAATACCTTTTTTTTGCTAATAAACTTTCTCATATTTCACCTGATTAAAACTTTTTCTATATTATAGCTAATTGTAGAACCCCTTTCAATATGGTATATTTTTAGTAAGTCGCTGGAGGTACAATTTGCGCAAGGAGAGATTATATTTATGCAGTTCATAGAAACTTCTAATTTAAAACCAGGTATGCGCTTGGCAAAGCCTATCTATGGAAAAACCGGCGTTATGCTTTACGACCGTGACACCAAGCTCACGGATAAAGGAATAAAAAACATCGAAAACTTCGAATTAATCGGTATTTATATTTTGGAACCGGCAGAACCGGTGCCACCACTGACACAGGAAGACTTAGATTTCGAACAGTTCCAAACCGTATCCGTCTTCCAAATGCGTGACATTATGGATGCCCTACGCGAAGGCAAAGACCCGAAGGTATTAAATCGCTTGGTACAAAATATCATTCGAAACTATGGTACCTTGGATCACAAGATCAATTTTACCCAGTCCCTTCGTAGCACCTCCGATTATGTGTATAAGCATGCATTAAATGTAGGTATACTTACCGCTATGCTTTCTTGCCAATTAAAAGCCAGTTATCCGGAACAGATTCGTTTTGTAACAGCTGCCTTGCTTTATGATATTGGATACTTATATTTAGAAGATAAACAAACCTTATTTACCAATTCCAATTTAAATAGCAATGAAAAACAGCTATTAATGCAGATGCGTAAAAAAGGTTACGAAGACTTAAATACCAATCCGAAATCCAAGGATATTTTCCCGGAAGGATGTCTGGAACTTTTAAATCAGATCGTATCCTTCACAAGCATCGACGAGAAAAAAGCTTCTTCCGTAAAATGGTTACCGGGAGCTCAAATGATTCGTACTGCGGATACCTATGATCGCATGACCGCCATGAACGTACAGGGAGCACCTACTTCTGAATTTTTGACGATTCAGCATCTCCTTCGTCACGAAGCACAGTATGGTCTCACAAACATCCGTGCCTTAATCGAATCCATTCAGATTTTACCTGCCGGTTGCTGTGTAGATCTTCGCAATGGAGAAAAAGCCCTTGTTATCACAGAAAACGAAAGCGATTTCGCACACCCTGTGGTACTGCTGTTCTCCAACAACTTCGTCTATGATTTGGCTTCTTCCCGGACTCCGGCAGAATTTCAAATCAAGGATGTTATGAAAACCATGGATAATCGTATCCATGTGGACAACAATTCCTTGCAGCGTTTCCGTTCTTCACCGGAAGCCAGCAAAAAAGTGGTTGCCAAGTCTTTATCCGCTCTTCGTATGCCGCAGACCAGTGGTACCGCCACATCAAAAGCAGCCGCAAAGACCGCAGCCACCGTTTCCGGTACAAAGGCACCAGCCGCCACAGCTGCTCCTACTGCTACACCTGTAGCTGCCACAGCAGATAGCGCAAGCGCACCTTCTACCGATGCACCGGTGGAAGCACCAAAGCCGAAAAAGCCGAGAAAAAAATTAAAATAATCTTTATGACAAATAAAAACCCTCCTTACCGGTATCATTCCAACCAGTAAGGAGGGTTTCTTATTGCTCCGGGGCAATCACCCCTTCTTTTCTTCTTAACCTCTGCGGTCTACTTTTGCGATATCGATGACTGTCAATTCTTTGCTTGCTGTCTCCAAAGAACGAGCAAGGGCATTGGCTGTATCCATAGAAGTAAGTACATTTACACCTGTTTCAATAGCCGTACGACGAATCAAGAAACCATCTCTGGTCTTATCACGTCCCTGAGTAGGTGTATTTACTACCAAGTCAATCTTATGTCCTAATAACAAGTCCATGACTGTTGGTGATTCCTGATTCAACTTATTGACGCGAAGGGCATTCACTCCATTTTCCTGCAAATATTTCGCAGTACTTCTGGTTGCATAAATCTTGTAGCCCAAAGCTTCAAAACGTTTTCCAACCTGAAGTGCTTCTTCCTTATCACTGTCTTTTACAGTCATAATCATCTGCTTATGTTTTGGAAGTTCTACGCCTGCACCTAAGAATGCTTTGTACAAAGCTTCATTAAAGTCTTTTGCAATACCTAAGCACTCACCGGTGGACTTCATTTCCGGTCCTAAGCTGATTTCTGCACCACGAATCTTTTCAAAGGAGAATACCGGCATTTTGATTGCATAGTATTCCGCATTTGGCTGAAGTCCCGGTTCAAATCCAAGATCTTTAATCTTCTTGCCCATGATGACTTCGCATGCCAAGTCTACAATCGGGATACCGGTAACCTTACTAATATATGGTACGGTACGAGAAGAACGTGGATTTACTTCGATTACGTAAACCTCATCTTCTACTGCAATAAACTGAATATTGATTAATCCTTTTACATGCAATGCTTTTGCAAGTCTTCTGGAGTATTCTGCAATGGTATCTCTAACCTTATCGCTGATGGTAGGAGCCGGATATACGGAAATACTATCTCCGGAATGGACACCAGTACGTTCAATATGTTCCATAATTCCCGGGATCAAAATATCTGTTCCGTCGCATACGGCGTCAACTTCCAACTCTTTACCCTGCAAATACTTATCAACCAAAATTGGATGATCCTGCGCATAACGATTGATTACCGCCATAAACTCTTCAATTTCTTCATCTGAAATTGCAATCTGCATGCCTTGTCCACCAAGTACATAGGAAGGACGTACAAGTACCGGATATCCTAAGCGATTGGCTACTTCTTTTGCTTCTTCCGCTGTGAAAACAGTACCACCGGCAGCTCTTGGAATTTTCGTCTGTTCCAAAATCTGATCGAAAAGTTCACGGTCTTCTGCTGCATCTACATCTTCTGCTGCAGTTCCTAAAATCGGCACACCCATCTTCATCAAGTCTTCTGTCAACTTAATCGCTGTCTGTCCACCAAACTGTACCACTGCTCCGTCCGGTTTCTCAATACGAACGATATTTTCCACATCTTCCGGAGTCAATGGTTCAAAGTATAACTTATCCGCAATATCAAAGTCAGTACTTACGGTTTCCGGATTGTTGTTTACAATGATGGTCTCATAACCGACCTTGGAGAATGCCCAAGTTGCATGTACAGAACAGAAGTCAAACTCGATACCCTGACCGATACGAATTGGTCCGGAACCAAGTACCAATACCTTCTTCTTATCCTTTGTTTCTACTGCTTCATTTTCGCTTCCGAAGCAAGAATAATAGTAAGGAGTCGAAGCTTCAAACTCAGCTGCACAAGTATCAACCATCTTGAACGCTGCTACAATGCCGTTCTCATAACGCATATTTTTGATTTCTTCTTCAGTCTTTCCGGTTAAATCTGCAATGACATTATCCGGGAATTCAATGCGTTTTGCTTCCTTTAATAAGTCTACCGTCAATTCTTCAGAGCGAAGTCTTTCTTCCATCTCTACAAGAATTGCGAATTTATCTACAAACCAACGATCAATCTTTGTGATTTCAAAAATAGTATCATAAGATACTTTTCTACGCAATGCTTCTGCGATTACCCAGATTCTACGGTCATCTACCACTTCCAACTGTTTCATAAGTTCGTCATCTGTCAAGTTGGAGAAGTCGTAGGACATCAAACTGTCTACATGCTGTTCCAAAGAACGAATGGCCTTCATTAAAGCACCTTCGAAGCTATTGCAAATACTCATAACTTCACCGGTTGCCTTCATCTGTGTTGTAAGTGTACGTTTTGCAGTGATAAATTTATCAAATGGCAAACGCGGGATTTTTACGACACAGTAATCCAACATTGGCTCAAAACTTGCATAAGTCTTTTCGGTAATTGCATTTTTAATTTCATCCAAGGTATATCCCAAAGCAATCTTTGCTGCAACCTTTGCAATCGGATAACCTGTTGCCTTACTTGCCAAAGCAGAAGAACGGCTAACACGAGGATTTACTTCAATTACACAATATTCAAAACTATTTGGATTTAATGCATACTGTACGTTACATCCACCGGTAATTCCAAGTTCCGAAATGATGTTCAACGCAGAAGTACGAAGCATCTGGTATTCCTTATCAGACAAGGTCTGAGAAGGTGCTACTACGATACTGTCACCGGTGTGTACTCCAACCGGATCAATATTTTCCATATTACATACCGTGATGCAGTTGCCGGCGCTATCGCGCATAACTTCGTATTCGATTTCCTTCCATCCTGCGATACAACGTTCTACCAAAACTTCTCCTACACGAGAAAGACGAAGACCATTGGTCAAGATGTCGATTAATTCCTGCTCATTGTGTGCAATACCACCGCCGGATCCACCTAAGGTATACGCCGGACGAAGTACTACCGGATATCCAATGGTATTTGTAAACTTGATACCATCTTCTACATTATGTACGACAAGAGAAGCTGCTACAGGCTCTCCAATTTTTTCCATGGTGTCCTTGAATGCCTGTCTATCTTCCGCACGGAAAATCGTTTCCGCTGTGGTTCCGATTAACTTCACACCATGTTTTTCCAAAAATCCGGATTCTGCAAGTTCCATACCAAGATTCAAACCTGCCTGTCCTCCCAAAGTAGGAAGTACACTATCCGGCTTTTCTTTTAAAATAATTTCTTCTAATACTTTTACATTTAAAGGTTCGATATAAACCTGATCTGCAATTTCTTTATCTGTCATGATTGTTGCAGGGTTAGAGTTTACCAAGCATACATCTACGCCTTCTTCTTTCAAAGAACGGCAAGCCTGTGTTCCTGCATAATCGAATTCTGCTGCCTGACCAATGACAATTGGGCCGGAGCCGATGACCATTACTTTTTTAATTTCTTGATTACGTGGCATTATTCTGCTCCTCCCATCATATTGATAAATCTGTCAAACAAGTAGCCGGAGTCCTGTGGTCCCGGACAAGCTTCCGGATGGAACTGTACCGTAAAGATGTTCTTTCCGGTGTATTTCAAACCTTCGTTGGTGCCATCGTTTACATTACAAAATGCCGGTACTGCAATGCTTTCATCCAAGCTATCCACATCTACCACATAGCCATGATTCTGTGAAGAAATGTATACTCTTCCGGTTTCCAAATCTTTTACCGGATGGTTTCCACCACGATGTCCATATTTCATTTTATGCGTATCTGCACCATTTGCTAACGCCATCAACTGATGTCCCAAGCAAATTGCAAAAATTGGGGTATCACTATCATATAATTTTTTGATTTCTTTGATGATATCCTGACAATCCTTTGGATCTCCCGGTCCGTTGGACAACATAATTCCGTCCGGTGCATCTGCTAAAATTTCTTCTGCAGATGTATGTGCAGGATAAATAGTTACCTGACATCCTCTGTCATTTAAAGAACGAGCAATATTTCTTTTTGCTCCAAGATCTAAAAGAGCGACCTTCTTTCCAGGTCCTTCCATCACCTGTTTTTCACTACAGGTTACTTTATCTACCACGTTTCCTGTGGTATATGCATGAAGTGCAGGAAGAATTTCTTCTACATTATAGTTTTCATTGGTGGTAATCATACCATTCATGGTTCCCTTATCACGTAAAAGCTTGGTCAATGCTCTGGTATCGATTCCTGCGATTCCCGGAATATCATGCGTCAGCAAGAAATCCTGAATGGTTCCTTCGGTACGGAAATTACTAGGCATACGAGAAAGTTCTCGCACGATATATCCGTCCGGCCAAGGACGTTCCGATTCCATATCCGGTGTAATACCATAATTACCAATTAAAGGATAGGTCATTACTACAGCCTGTCCTGCATAGGAAGGATCTGTCAGTACCTCCAAATACCCTGTCATAGAGGTATTAAATACAATTTCACTAATTACTTCTTTTGTGGATCCAATGCTGGTTCCTTCAAAGACGGTGCCGTCTTCCAAAATGAGAAAAGCCTTCATTCTTCGTATTATCCTTTCCTATTCTTAAATTTTCCCGTAAAAAAAAAACGTCTAAATATAGCGTTTTTTTTTAATCTGCAGGAAAACCCTATCATCCTGCAGTCACATTATGCATTTTTTATGATACTTATAAGAAGTCCTTATGAGTACCCGTCATTTAACTTTCGCTATATAACTTATCATAGAAAGAAACTTTTTTCAACCTCAAATCTGTGAAAAAAGTGTACTAATTTTTATTCACGAAGCCAATATTTTTATACAAAAAGAGCACATCTCAGGCCAGACGCCCGAAACATGCTCTTCCTATTCATTAATTCTTTGGAATCAATTTTTCTGTTCCACCCATATATGGCTGAAGTGCCTTTGGAATGTTGACACTGCCATCTTCATTTAAATTGTTCTCTAAGAACGCAATTAACATACGCGGTGGTGCAACTACCGTATTATTTAAGGTGTGTGCAAAATATTTTTCTTTTCCGCTCTTTACGCGAATCTTCAAACGTCTTGCCTGTGCATCTCCTAAATTGGAGCAGCTACCAACCTCAAAATACTTCTTCTGACGTGGAGACCATGCTTCTACGTCACAAGATTTTACCTTCAAGTCAGCCAAATCTCCGGAACAGCACTCTAAAGTACGTACCGGGATATCCAAACTGCGGAATAAATCTACGGTATTCTGCCATAATTTATCATACCATTCTTTGGATTCTTCCGGCTTACATACAACGATCATTTCCTGTTTCTCAAACTGGTGAATACGATATACACCACGTTCTTCAATACCATGTGCTCCTTTTTCCTTACGGAAACATGGAGAATAACTGGTCAAAGTATAAGGTAATTTTTCTTCGTCGTTTACAGTATCAATGAATTTACCAATCATGGAATGCTCACTGGTTCCGATTAAATATAAATCTTCCCCTTCGATTTTATACATCATGGCATCCATTTCGTCGAAACTCATAACACCGGTTACCACATTAGAACGAATCATGAATGGCGGTACACAATAGGTAAATCCACGATTGATCATAAAGTCTCTAGCGTAAGAGATGACAGCGGAATGAAGACGTGCAATGTCTCCCATTAAGTAATAGAAACCATTTCCAGCAACCTTACCTGCTGCATCCAAATCAATACCATCAAAACGAGACATAATGTCTGTATGATATGGAATCTCGAAATCCGGAACAACCGGCTCACCAAACTTTTCAATTTCTACATTGCAGGAATCGTCCGGTCCAATCGGAACGCTTTCATCAATGATGTTTGGAATTGTCATCATAATTGTAGTGATCTTATCCTGCAATTCTCTCTGACTTTCCTCTAACTCAGCAAGACGTTCTGCAAACGCATTTACTTCTGCTTTTACCTGCTCTGCTTCTTCCTTCTTGCCCTGTCCCATAAGCTGACCGATCTGCTTAGACAAAGAATTTCTCTTTGCACGTAAATCGTCACCTTCCTGCTGTACAGCACGAACCTGCTGATCAAGTGCAATTACTTCATCAACAAGTGGAAGTTTCTTATCCTGGTATTTTTTCTTGATGTTTTCTTTTACCACATCTGGATTTTCTCTTAAAAACTTAATATCAATCATCACATACCCCTATCTTTTTTATTCAAAGCGAAGCGGATATTTCTCTGTAAGAGTTTTTACAATTGCTTTTGCCTCATCAAGGGCTGCCTCACCGTTCTTAATCAAAAGTGCAATTGCTTCCGCAACTTGATCAAAATCATCCTCCTTTAAGCCACGGGATGTAGCTGCCGGAGTTCCAAGACGAATACCACTTGTTACAAATGGGCTCTTTGGATCGTTTGGAATTGTATTCTTATTTGCTGTAATATGAGCAGCATCCAATAACTTCTCAACTTCTTTTCCGGTCAAACCGTACTTTGTCAAGTCAACAAGCATTAAGTGGTTGTCTGTGCCACCGGATACAATCTGAATGTCACGATCCATAAGACCTTTGCAAAGTGCCTGTGCATTCTTCAAAATCTGCTGCTGATATTCCTTGAAGCTTGGCTGTAAAGCCTCTTCAAAACAAACGGCCTTTGCTGCAATCACATGCATCAATGGGCCACCCTGGGTTCCCGGGAAAATAGCCTTATTGAAATTAAATTTCTCATTTGCTTCCTGAGTCGCCATAATCATACCACCACGAGGTCCACGAAGGGTCTTGTGTGTGGTTGTTGTTACAATGTCCGCATATGGAACCGGACTTGGATGAAGGCCTGCTGCTACAAGACCAGCGATATGTGCGATATCTACCATTAAAACTGCTCCTACCGCGTCTGCGATTTCGCGGAATCTCTTGAAGTCAATGGTTCTGGCATATGCAGAAGCACCTGCAATAATCATCTTTGGTTTGCATTCCAATGCAATACGTTCTACTTCATCATAATCAATGAAGCCTTCGTCATTTACACCGTAAGGTACAATATTGAAATAAGTACCGGAGAAGTTCACCGGACTTCCGTGTGTCAAATGTCCGCCGTGATCCAAGTTCATACCCATAATGGTATCTCCCGGTTTACAAACGGCAAATTCAACTGCCATATTTGCCTGAGCGCCTGAATGTGGCTGAACATTAACATAATCACAGCCAAAAATCTTCTTTGCTCTTTCTTTTGCGATTTCTTCAATCACATCCACGCATTCACAACCACCATAATAACGCTTTCCAGGATATCCCTCTGCGTATTTGTTGGTCAAGATGCTACCCATAGCAGACATAACTGCCGGGCTTACCCAGTTTTCTGAAGCGATCAATTCAATGTGACTGTTCTGTCTATCAAATTCTGCTTCCATCGCTTTTGCGATTTCCGGATCGGACTTTTTGATATCATCCAATGTATACATAACAACTCCTCCATTTCTTCTCTATCTCCCATGTTACATACCGTTCCATTATAGCGAAGAATGTCGCTTTTTTCAACGACGAAAAAAGCGACATTCCTGCTGATTATTCCAACTCTTCCTGAACCACTCTTTCAATGTGCATGGCCAAATATCCGATTTCGGCATCATTGATTTTTTGCTTCAAACTTTTCTCCAGTTTCTTGCAAATGTTCTTTGCCATTTCAAAAGAGGGTGGAACTGTGGTTTCCATATATTCATTTAAATCTAGGCTGAGTTTCTCTCCCTTAAGTGTTCTTGCCACCATATAACGCACATGATTGATGAGACGATTATAGGCCAAAGATAACACATCAATTTTCTTTCCGGTTTCATGTTCTACAATATTCACACATTCCCGGACGGCTTCCGCCATCTGCATGGCTTGAGAAACCTTTTCCTCCATAATTGCAGAATGAATATGAAGGGCGATATAACCAATTTCATCATCGGTCAGATCCACATGTAATCGCTCCTTCAATATTTTTCTGCCTTCTTCTGCCACTTTGTACTCTGCATGAAACAAAATACGTATGTCATCCGTCAACGGATTACTGATTTGTTCCTGATTTTTAGAGCGTGTTACCGCAAACTCAATATGATCTGCCATAGGCAACATCACGTTGCGGTCAATGTGTTGAAACGCTTCCTCTGCTTTATCCAAAATCTCACTGGCTACTTCCAAGTAAACCGGATTGATACTGGTCGCCATTTGCTTTTTGTCACCCTTATCTGTGGGCTCTTTTAAGGAATATATGGTTTCATTCTCTGTAATCTCAATATTTTCACTTACGTGTTTTCCGAATCCAATGCCCCTCCCCATAATCAAATATTCCTGACTAGAGTGTTCTAATATCCCTATGACGGCATTATGATTCAACACTTTTTCTACTCTATACATCTTTCTACTCCAAGGCAAAAGGATTATTCATAGATATCTACAGCCAATAGATCCTCTCCCATTTTTACTGGGCCTTCTGCAACACGACGCACCTTTTGGTTACTTTCAAGTTCTGTGCACAAGATCGGGGTGGTAATAGATGGAGCTGCCTTTTCAATGTATGCCAGATCCACTTCCATCATTGGTTCTCCCTTTTTCACCTTCTGTCCAACGGTTACAAGCGGTTTGAAGCCTTCTCCCCCAAGCTTCACCGTATCCATACCTATATGAATCAACATTGCGATATCATCCTCTGTACGGAAACCGATGGCATGTTTTGTTTCAAAAATAAATTCTACTTCTCCGTCTGTCGGTGCACACACAGTGCCTTCGGTAGGAGTCACAACAGCGCCTTCTCCCATAAGACCCTGTGCAAATCCTTCATCCGGAGCTTTGGAAAGATCCTCTGCCACACCTGACATTGGGCTTCCAATCATAATTGTTTTTACAAGTTTTCCGGTTACTTCCTGTGACGTTTCTTCTGCCACGTCTTCTATTGTTTCTTCACTAATATACTCCACATTTGGAGCTGTTTCCAAGTAATCTTCCAAGTTTGATTTGATTACGGTAACCTTTGGTCCGTAAATAATCTGTACACCGTTTCCTTTGTGTACCACACCGGAAGCTCCTGTTTTCTTTAATAACCCATCATTTACAAGCTCTGCTTTAAATACGGTACAACGAAGTCTGGTCGCACAGCAGTCCACATCGGAAATATTCTTCTTTCCACCAAGACCATTGCAGATCATTTCAGAAAGTTCATCACTTCCCTGTTCTTTTTTCGCATTGTAATCGCTACGGTTATATAATTTTATTTCTTCATCTTTTTCTCTACCAGGTGTCTTCAAATCAAAGGTCTTAATTAAGAATGAGAATAAGAAGTAATATACCACAAAGTATACAATACCAACAAGTACTACGTATACCCAACTGGTTTTTGCATTTCCCTGTAAAATACCAAACAGGAATAAGTCAATGAATCCACCGGAGAAGGTCATACCAACACCTACTCCAAATACATGCATGAACATGTAAGCAAGTCCGGCAAATACACAGTGAATACCATATAATGCAGGTGCTACAAAAAGGAATGTAAATTCGATTGGCTCAGTAATACCTGTCAACATAGAAGTAAGTGCCGCGGAAAGTAAAAGTCCACCCACTTTTTTTCTGTTCTCAGGTAATGCGGTACGATACATAGCAAGGGCTGCTCCCGGAAGACCAAAGATCATCAGTGGGAACTTTCCTGACATGAAACGAGTTGCAGATACTGCAAAATGTTCCACTGTCGGATCCGCAAGCTGTGCAAAGAAGATGTTCTGCGCACCTTCAATCAATACACCATTTACTTCCATGCTTCCACCAACCGCTGTCTGCCAGAATGGAAGATAGAATACATGATGAAGTCCGAAAGGAATCAAAAGTCTTTCCATCAAACCGTAAATCCAGGTTCCGAAATATCCGGACTGCAATACCAAATCACCCACTGCATAAATACCTGTCTGTACAATTGGCCATACATAGAACAATACAATTCCTACCAAGGTATAAACCAAAGCGGAAATGATTGGTACAAATCGTGTACCTCCGAAGAAGGAAAGTACCTGTGGTAATTCAATCTTATAGAAACGATTGTGTAAACTAGCAACACCAAGTCCTACGATAATACCACCGAACACGCCCATCTGTAAGGAAGTAATACCGCAAACATCTGCAGTTGCACCACTCAACAAGCTTTCTGTTCCACCATTGATAGTAATCATGGCGCTAATAGAAGCATGCATAATGAAAAAAGCAATTGCTGCTGCAAGAGCTGCAACTTCTTTTTCTTTCTTTGCCATACCAATGGCAACACCCATGGCAAAAATAATCGGTAAGTTGGCAAATACCACATTACCAGCCTGGCTCATAACCTGGAAAATTGCGTAAAGGAATGTTCCCGGTCCCATAACTCCGGTTAAATGATACGCTTCCAGCATAGTCTCGTTGGTAAGAGAACTACCTAATCCCAAAAGTAGTCCCGCTACCGGAAGAATTGCGATTGGCAACATGAAGGAACGGCCTACACGCTGCAACACTCCAAATAATTTGTCTTTCATTTTTTCTCCTTTTTTGGAGTTTACGCTTTTCCGTGTCTTTTATGGGCGAAAAAAAGGCACGAACCCACATAAACATCCAGTGTTTTATGTATAGTTCGTGCCTTGATTGGTTACAAGTTACACACTATGGATAGAAATTAACATTTTCTTCACAAATTGTCAAGTAGAAATTTAATAGGCTTCGATTTCCTTGATATTAAATTCCGTTCCTTGTAGCAAGTACGTATGTCCACTTTGACAATGAGGACATGTCTTTCCGAATTCAATCGTGGAATACGTTTGCTTGCAATCTTCACAATATGTGATTGCAGGGAGCTTTTCAATAATTAATTCCGCTTCTTGTAACAATTCTTTTTTCTTTACTGCCCATTTCCAGCAGTCTAACAAATAAGAGTCTATAACAGAAGATACTTCTCCCAATTCCAGTGTTACGGATGCAACTTTTGATAATTGGTTCTCTTCTCCGATTTTTTCGATACTGTCCATGATATGGAAAACAACTCCCAGTTCATGCATGGGGCTTACCTCCTGTAAAGATAAAAACTATCTTCTTATTTCTTTTTCTTAAACTTAATCTTTAATGCCTGTTTTGCACCATAAGGCAAGATATATTTCAACTTGTCTTCACTTGGTACCATCTTAGAGCATTCCGGTAAATCACGATGTAAATGAATTGCATCGAATTCACACTTCGTAGTACATACACCACAACCAATACACTGGTTCGGGTCTACCACAGAAGCACCACAGCCTAAGCAACGTGCAGTTTCTGTCTTCACCTGTTCTTCTGTGAATACCAAGTGTGGATCACGGAAGGTCTTTGGAGCTACAGTTGTGCTCTTTCCAGGAATCTGGCGACTGCTGTTGTCATAATTTTCTACGCGAATATCTTCTTTGTTTAATTCGATATAAGCATGTGGGTTACGTCCAATGGTAAGAGAGCTATGAGGACGTACAAATCTATGGATTGAAATCGCACCATCTTTACCTGCTGCAATTGCATCAATTGCAAACTTCGGTCCGGTATAAACATCACCACCAACGAATACATCCGGTTCTGCAGTCTGGTAAGTCTTTGGATCTGCAACCGCTCCATTTCCTCTACCAAGTTCTACCTTGGAGTTCTTTAATAAGTCACCCCATACGATAGCCTGTCCTACAGAGAAGAATACATGCTTACATGCAACTTCGATGGTTTCGTTTTCGTCATACTGTGGATTGAATCTTCCATCAGCGTCCTTTACAGAAGTACATTTCTTTAAGATGATTCCACGAACATTTCCGTTTTCATCCTTTAATACTTCCTTTGGACCCCAACCACAGTTGATTTCTACTCCATCTTCTTCTGCTTCTGCGATTTCTTCATCAGAAGCCGGCATAATATCACGGGTTTCCAAACAGAACTGTGTTACCTTTGGAGCTCCAACACGAACAGAGTCTCTGGAAACGTCGATTGCAACGTTACCACCACCGATAACAACCACATCACCCTTGATATCATAAGTTTCTTTATCGTTCACTTCACGTAAGAAATCTACTGCAGAAGAAACGCCATTGGCATCTTCCCCAGGAACTCCCGGTAAACGTCCGCCCTGACATCCGATTGCAATATAGAATGCCTTGTAGCCCTGTGCACGAAGTTCGTCTAACGTAATATCCTTACCAACTTCTACACCGGTCTTGATTTCAACACCCATCTCTTTGATGATGTCGATTTCAGCCTGTACCACATCTTTTTCCAACTTGTAAGAAGGAATACCATATACTAACATACCACCGGCACGATCGTTCTTTTCGAAGATTGTTGGATGATATCCTTTTTCTGCTAAATAAAATGCGCATGAAAGACCTGCAGGACCTGCACCGATAATCGCAATCTTGTCATCAAATTCGCCCTGTACCTTTGGTACCACTTTCTTAGGGATGAAACGTGTTTCTGCATTCAAATCCTGCATTGCAATAAATTTCTTAACTTCATCAATTGCAACTGCCTGATCGATGGTGCCTCTTGTACATGCATCTTCGCAACGACGGTTACAGATGTGTCCGCAAATTGCCGGAAGTGGGTTGTTCTTCTTAATCAATGCAAGGGCATCCTGATATCTTCCCTGTGCAGCCATCTTTAAGTAACCCTGTACTGCAATGTGGGCCGGACAGGCTGTCTTACATGGAGCTGTACCTGTATCATAAGCTTCTTTACGATTGTTATCTCTGTAATCCCAATCCCAGTCATCTTCTGTCCACTTCTTGTCAGATGGCAATAAGTGCTTTGGATATTCCACATCGGTTCCATCGCTCTTGCAAAGCTTCTGTCCAAGTTTTACAGCACCAGCCGGGCAATATTCTACACAACGTCCGCAAGCAACACAGTTTTCTTTTTCCACCTTAGCCACATAAGCAGAACGTGACATATTTGGAGTATTGAAAAGCTGAGAAGTACGGAGTGCATAACAGACGTTTACATTACAGTTACAAATTGCGAAAATCTTATTCTCTCCGTCGATGTTTGTAATCTGATGTACAAATCCGTTTTCTTCGGCTTTCTTGAAGATTGCAAGCGCTTCTTCTTTTGTAATATATCTTCCACCCTTGTTGGTCTCTACTACGTAGTCAGCCATATCACCAACTGCGATACACCAATCATTGAAGTCATCTGCACAACCTTCATCATAAGTGGTTCTGGAAAGACGGCAAGAACATGGAGATGCTGCATACTTTCCTTCGTATTTATCTAACCAGTGAGAAATCTTTTCTACGTCAATGGCTTCGTTTTCCATTTCGATTGCTTTCTCAACAGGGATAACGTGCATACCGATACCAGCGCCTCCCGGTGGTACCATCTTGGTAACCTTTTCCAAAGGAAGTCTTGTCATATGTTCAAAGAACATACCAAGTTCCGGATGCTCATTTAATAAGTCCTGATTCATGTTAGAGAATTCGCCGGAGCCAGGAACGAACATTGGAAGTACCCACTGTTTTTCATGAGCTTCATTTTCCCAGTTATATTCCAAAAGACCGGTCCAAGACATATGCTCTAACATCTTTTCCAATTTTTCGGTTTCCATACCGGAAGCTTTCTGCAATTCAGCGAAAGTCTTCGGCTTGCGGATTGCTCCAAAATACTTCACTACAAACTCAGCTTCTTCGTCTGTACAAAGTCTTGCAACCGCCCAATATTCCGGATCATCCTTTGTCACCTTCTGTAATCCAAGTTTAATCGGAATACGGTCTGTAATTAATTTTCCCAGTTTTGCAACCGGCTCTCTCATTGGCTCGTCCACGTTCGCAGATTCCGGGCGAAGTGGATAATGTGGATCATTTTTTGCTGCCATATAAAACTCCTTTCATGTTCCCTTAGACACTTTTCTAATTGTTTTTCATGTTTTGTCTTTCCAGAGTAATTTGCATATTTTCATGTAAACGCTTTGCTACTGCTGCAGAAGAACGAATCATATAATCAGAAATCTCCTCCGGTGTTACACAGGGATCACTCTTTAACCAAATAACAATGCGGTCAAAAATTGCTTCCGTAATATGATCGACATAAAACGTTACGGAAACATCCGACATAAATACATCCCCATAATCATGCATAAACTTCGGATACATTCTTTCTTTGATGAAAGAACGTAAAGAATTTTGACCAACTACAGAAAACGCGTTTGCATAAAAAGCTCTGTCCTCATAAACCTTTTTGCAAAGATAGGGTACATATTCCTGAATCAACATAGAATCGTCTGCAGGTAAACGGTCCCCAAGTTCTCTGGCATAAATCCAATTCAGTAATGCGTATTTGTCAGAAAAATAACGATAAAAATTTCGTCTACTTGTTCCGGCTAAATCACAAATGTCCTGAATTCCGATTTTGCGAAACGGTGTCTGACGCATCAATTGCTTTAAAGCATCGGCCAATGCCAGACTGTTTTTCTCTCTAAATTCTTCTTTCATTCTACACCTCTGTCACACAAATCTATTTCTTGTGTCTTCGTCAATATTTTAACATGGTATTTTTATCTTGTGTTGTCACACGAAGATTGTTGTGTGAAATTTTATCCATTTTTTGCAAAGTTTGTGAACTTTTCACAATGACACACATAACCGTATGTGCGTAAAAAATTCGAATATTCTAACTGCGGTTAGCCGCGTCTACCCCCATCTATTTTTCACAGTTTCCTCACAAAAGTGCCTTTTTTCGTTATATTTTTAACTAAAAAAATCCCAACCGTTTCCGGTTGGGATAAAAATTTAACCTTTTTTCTTATGCTTTTTTCTTCTGAAAACGAGTCTTCATAATGTACCAAAGTTCTGTTGCTATGCAAATTGACGAATAAGTTCCGGCTAACATACCAACCAAAAGCGGTAAGGCGAAGTCTCTGATGGATGTTCCACCAAAAATGTAAAGGGAAACAACCATGATAATTGTTGTGAAAGAAGTATTGATAGAACGAGATAAGGTCTGTGTAATGGACTTATTTGCCACTTCACGGATAGCATCTTCATTCTGCACTTTCACACCCTTCATGTTTTCACGGATACGGTCAAATACAACGATGGTATCGTTGATGGAATATCCGACGATGGTAAGCATACAAGCAATAAAGGTATTTCCCACAGAAATACGGATTAATGCATATGCTGTAAGTACAATCAATACGTCATGTACCAATGCTAAAATCGCACTGCTTGCAAAACGAATATCTTTGAAACGGAACCAAATGTAAAGCAGCATTAAAATACAAGCAATGACAACGGCCAATACTGCATCCGAACGCATTTCGTTACTAATCGTAGAACTAATACTTTCTGTTGTAATTGTGCTTTCATCTACTCCGAATTCAGAAACCAACAATTCTGTTAAAGCTTCTCTTTCTTCCTGATCCAAGGTTCTGGTCTTAATTACAATCTGAGTTGTATCTGTGACATTAGTAGCATGTACATCAGAATCTCCTGTAATTTCCATAACTGCCGGAAGAATGTTTTCTTCGATTTCTTCAATGGTGTAATCCTGGCCAAAGTCAGCGGTTGTGGAAGTACCACCCACAAAGTCAATGCTGTAATTCAATGCATTGCTTCCGTTTGCGCTGTATACACCCATGCCGATAAAGCCGGCTACGATAATTGCTAAAGACACACCAATGAATGCATATCTCTTTTCGATGAACTTCAAAGTTCTGGTTTCTTTCTTTTCTCCATAGAACTTCTTGTCTTCGAAACCAAGTGTGTAAAGTGCATTCATTAAGAATCTGGTAACAACCAATGCAGTAAACATAGATACTACAATGGAAATCATCAAGGTATTTGCAAATCCGCGAACCGTTCCTGATCCAAGGAAGTGAAGTACCAATGCTGCAATAAAGGTCGTAATATTACCATCTAAGATTGCAGATAACGCTTTGGAATATCCTTCTTGAATTGCAGTACGCACTGTTTTTCCACTGGCAATTTCTTCACGGATTCTGGCAAAAACAATAACGTTGGCATCCACCGCCATACCAATACCTAGAATAATACCTGCAATACCAGGTAAGGTTAATACAATTTCAAATGCCCAAATCAAGAAAATAACAAGTCCTGTATATCCAGCCAAAGCAACTGCTGCTGCAACACCGGAAATACGATATGCAAGGATCATGAAAATCATAACGATAATCAAACCAATCATACCTGCTAACATACTATTCTGAAGGGCTGCGCTACCTAATGAGGCTCCCACAATCTGAAACTGCAATTCTTCCAATTCCAAATTGATGGCACCGATACGAATGTAAGTAGCTAACTGATTTGCGTCTTCATAAGAGTCCATACCTTCAATGATGCAATTTCCATCGGAAATAACCGCATTTACTGTAGGAACACTGACAAATTCACCATCATAGTAGATACCGATGGATTCTCCGGCGCTATAAGCTGCTTCGGTTGCTTCCGCAAACTTCTCTGTACCTTCTGAAGTTAAGCTAATGGATACTACCGGTTCATTGGTTCCATAGGTACTATTGGACTGATATCCGGCAGAAGCATCCTCTACGTCCTCACCGGTTAAGATGATAGAACCGTTTGCTTCTAAGTTTTCAATGGTATCATTTAATACATAAGTACCTGTTGTAGAATCATAGGAATAATTTGCATTTCCGTCTTCATCTGTCTCTGCGATAAAGTACAAACTTCCCGGACTTCCCAAGTCGCTTAATACCTGATCTGCATCAGATTCACCCGGAATTTCTACAGTGATACGATCATCACCTTCCTGGTAAACGGAATACTCATCATTGTAAGTAGCTGCTCTTTCCTCTAACTTTGCAATTGTGTCATCGATATCTTCCTGGCTAGGATTTTCATCCACGATTTGATAAGTTACAGACAAACCACCGGAAAGATCCAGACCAAGTTTTAATGCATTTTCGGAAGAATCTGAAGTCTCTTCTTCATCTGTCACTTCAGCTTCCGTACTATCTTCCACAACGGTAGTGGAAGTTGTGCTAACTGTTGTACGTACAATCTTAACTGTGTAGGTAAATACCAACGCTACCAGTGCAAGAATTGCCACCAATACTGCAGCAGCCGTACCTTTGGTCATTTTCTTCATTTCGTACGTTCTCCTCTTATTCTTTCTATTTCTTCGACGTTTTTGTCGATTGATAGCCCCCTCTTAAGATGCTGCTTCTGTTTCGACTTCTGCCTCTGCCTTCTTCATCTCTTCTGCTACCTTAATCATGATAGCACATTCCACACGTTTCTTCTGAAGTTCACAACCCAAATCATATGCGTTGTTGATTTCTCCGTGGAAGTTGTATGAATTAGCTGCACATCCGCCACTGCAATAGAACTTTGCAAAACAATTGCGACATTTTTCTTTTGCATATACATTGCAACATTTAAATTCGTCAACGATATCTGTTCTTTTAATTCCCTCGTCTACGTTTCCAAGTAAGAAATCTTCATTTCCTACAAACTGATGGCAAGGATACAAATCGCCCCAAGGAGTCACTGCCAAATATTCGGTTCCTGAACCACATCCGGACAGTCTCTTTGCAACACAAGGGCCACCCTCTAAATCTATCATAAAATGGAAGAAATTAAAATCCCTATCCGTCCCTTTTCGCTCTGCCATATCTGCTGCAAGCTTGTCATATTCTGCGAAAAGTTGTGGTAAATCTTCTTCTCTGAGCGCATAGTCATCTGTAGGCTGAGCGACTACCGGTTCTACCGAAATCTGCTTGAACCCAAGATCTGCCAAATGAAGCACATCTGCAGAAAAATCCAAATTGTTTCTGGTAAAGGTTCCTCTTACATAGTAACGATCCTGATTTCTGCTATCTGCAAACTTCTGGAACTTCGGAACAATCAAATCATAACTTCCGGCACCTTTGCGGAATGGACGCATGTAATCATGGGTTTCTTTTCTACCATCAATACTCAATACCACGTTTGCCATTTCCTTATTGGCAAATTCCATTATTTCATCATTTAATAACACACCATTGGTGGTTAATGTAAAGCGGAAATTCTTATCGTATTTCTTTTCCTGCTCTCTACCATAAGCTACCAAGTCTTTTACCACCTGGAAATTTAAAGTAGGTTCTCCACCGAAGAAATCCACTTCTAAGTTGCGACGGCTACCGGAGTTTGCAATTAAGAAATCCAAAGCCTTCTTACCAACTTCATAACTCATGAGTGCACGTCTGCCGTGATATTCTCCTTCTTCTGCGAAACAATAACGGCATGCCAAATTACAATCATGGGCAATGTGTAAACAAAGAGCCTTTACTACGGTCTTTCTCTTTTTAAAGTCCATGACATAGTTTTCATAGGTATCTTCTGTAAACAAATCTCCGTTTTCTTTTAATTCTCTCAGTTCTTGACAGGCCTCTAAAATTTCTTCTTTTGTATAACGATCTGCAAAGGCTGCTACCAATTCCTCTTCGGTATGATCCAAGAACATTGGAATCAACGCATAAGTCAATTCATCTACCACATGGATTGCTCCACTGTTTACATCCAATACGATGTTGTATCCATTGTTTTGATACTGATGTACCATTTTCTTTCTCCTTCCTACAAATCAAACGACCGCACGCATAAAGCGAGCGGTCGTACTTGGTATTCCTATTCAGTTAAAAGGAACTACTTTGTCTGCTCACATGTCTGGTTACCAACTGTGCAACTTGTCTTGCATGCAGACTGGCAAGATGTCTGACATTCTCCACATCCACCTTTTTTTACTGTATTCTGTAATTTTCTGGTGTTTAAAGTCTTAACATGTTTCATGGATTTTGTCTCCTCTCAAAAGTTTATCTGTGCAGCGTGTGAGAAAACATCATACAGCTTCGCTGTATGGATCATATGTATATAAATTCTTTCGGCAAGCTAGCTTGCCAAAAAATTTATATACATATTGCTCATGCCATGTATGGCATGTGGTTTTCTCACACCGCACCAAATATGCTTTTGACATCATACCACACTTTTGCTTAACTTAAAAGCATAATCTAAAATTTTCCATATAACTGCCATTGAGGAAGACTCGTCCGCAATGGGTAAACCCTAATTTTTTCACAAGACCAATGGACTTGGTATTCCCTTCTTCAATGAAACAATGGACTTCTTCTTGTTCCAATTCCTCTTTGGCATACTCCAAAAGTGCACTACATACCTCTGTAGCATACCCCTGCCCCTGGTATGGCGTACCAATCACATATCCCATTTCAAAGTAAGGTTCTTCCTTAATTAATGTAATATGAAATCCGGCACGTCCTATGACATGCTCTCCTTCCGGATCTGTCACAAGCCATATTCCATAGCCATAATAGCCATACATATATTTTCGGTAGGACTTGGTATACTCCAACTCATCTTCGTAAGGAAACAAGGGCTCCATGTAATCCGTAATCCCTTCCCCCTCATACAATTCAAAAAGTTCCGGCAAATCCTCTTCTGTAATTTCGCGAATCGCCGTCCGCTCCGTAGTCATAATATCCCAAGGCAAATCCTGTTTTCTTAAGTAAAAACGATTTAAACTCTCATAGGGCACATCCTGTAAATCCAATAAAATCCCATCACAACCGGTGCCGGAAAACCGTTCCACATCCTCACAGAATAAACAACAAACTTCTTCTCGAAATTTCTTTTTATAGGCATCATTTGTAAAGAAAATACACAACCCCTCTTTTTCCAAACGACAATCCGCGGGATCCTCCGTGAAAATAACCTGCCGGCCTTCCATATCCCGTTGAAACAAATCCTGTTCTCTTTCTATTTCCTGCCTGGGTTCCATATAAACAAACCGCAGTTTTTCTCCATGACTCTGATACATTTCAATCCCCTGCAACCTCTTGTCAGTTGCCTTTTTCTTCTTTTTCTTATAAAATAATTTGATAATACTATTATATGCTATTCAACAGCAGGAAAGAAGGAATTTTATGGCACAAAATCCAATTGTTACCATTGAATTAGAAAACGGCGACGTTATGAAAGCTGAGCTTTACCCGGAAATCGCTCCAAATACAGTAAAGAACTTCATCAGCTTAATCAACCATGGTTTTTATGACGGTGTAATCTTCCACCGTGTCATCAAGGGCTTTATGATCCAGGGTGGAGATCCGGACGGAGTAGGTACCGGTGGTCCTGGATACAGCATCAAGGGAGAATTCTCTCAGAACGGATTCAAGAATGACTTAAAGCATTCCGCAGGTGTTCTTTCTATGGCAAGAACGCAGTTCCCGGATTCTGCAGGAAGTCAGTTCTTCATTATGCATAAGGATGCTCCACACTTAGATGGTGCTTATGCTGCATTCGGTAAGATTACAGAAGGTATGGATGTGGTAGATAAAATCGCATCTGTAGCTACCGATTATATGGATCGTCCGGTAGAAGATATCGCTATGAAGTCTGTTACCGTTGACACCTTCGGTGTTACTTTCGATGAGCCGGAAATCTTAGAATAAAAGAACACCTTACACATGGAACTTTTCTATACAAAGTTTCCGATGATGTAAAAAGTTCCGATGCCCAGCATCGGAACTTTTTTATTTCATATTATAATACTGCAAATATTCCACAATCGCGGATTCTTCCTTTGGCGCGCTGAAATAATATCCCTGCAAATATTCCACACCAAGTTCTCGCACCGCATCAAACTGTTCTTGAGTTTCAATTCCTTCTAAAACCATAGGTATTCCAATTTTTCTTACCAGCTCAAATTCATGGTCCAAGATTAATTTGGCACTATCCTTTTCAAAATAATTCCAAACCATGCCCTTATCAAATTTCAACCGATCAAAGGAGAAATTTATCAAATACGTCAAATTCGAATTTCCGGTGCCATAGTCATCCAACGAAAAGCGAATTCCCATTCGTTTAAAGCGTTCCATATGTGTTCGCATCAATTCATAAGATGTCACTGCCAAACGCTCGGTAATTTCCAAGTTGATCATCTGATGCGGAATTTTGCATTTATCAATAATCGCCATGGTTTTTTCCACCATATCCGGTTGCATACACTGCACCACAGAAATATTGATATTCAATTCCTCAATACCAAGCTCCGGATAAGGAAGGATCCGTTCTGCTGCAAAGCGACAAACCTTCTCTAGTACATGTTCCTGCAATGCCAAAATACTACCGTTTGCTTCTGCAATATCGATAAATTCATCCGGCGGAATCACACCCATTTCTGCATCACGCAATCGCACCAATGCCTCCAATGCCACGATTTTCTTTTCTTTGACACCGTAAATCGGCTGATAAAAAACTTCTAACGTTCCATGACTCAAAGCCTTATTTAAACTGTATTCTACCCTCGTCCGTCTTTGATAACATTTCTGTTGCTCATCGTCCGGCCACACGATGACATCTGCATTGGCCTTCATGACATCTTCCAGCATTACAGTTAAAACACCATTTAATTCTTGCAGGCTCATGAAATTTTTCCCATATTCCTCTACAAACAGATTTATATGTACATGAACCTTCATGTGTAAAAATTCCCATTCTTCCAAGAACCGTTCTTGAATTTTCAAAACCAATTCGTCTTCCACGGACTTATCATGAAGCACCACCGCAAAGATATATTGATTCAAACGATATACCTGCTGATTACCGGTAATGGATTTTAAGAAATCTGCAATACGTTCTTGTAGCGCATTGTGGGTTCGATAATTCATGACCATATGCATATATTGATTTAGTTTTATCTGCAAGATTATAATTGCAATGGGTTTTTTCTGTAAAATATCATATTCCACGTTGGTCAAAAAAGCGCGTTCATTGTTGGCACCGGAAATCAAATCAATGGACTCTTTCGGATTTTGTAAAAATAGGTACATATTCATAATCACCAGTGCATTTGCCATACCCATCATCAAATAGGTCTTGGTCACAAGTTGAATGGAAATGGCCAAAAACGACGCAACGGTATAAAAGAACACCACAAACGTATATTTAATATGAATTCTTTCTCGATAAAGGATAATCAAATATAGACAAATCAGTAGATAAACAATGGCATAAATCATCTCCGCCTGATAAAAGCGCCCCAAGAAATAAGCACCTTCTCTGGTAAAGGTAAAAAGCAAATGATGCCATTCATTGGTCAACACCAAAATGGTATACAGAAAGTATGGAACAGAAAAAATACGAATGTAAATCTTTTCCCGATTTTCACACACTTCAATGACATATAAGAAAAACAGATAGGAGCTGCATGCCTCAATCAAGAAAAAAGCATAGCACTCTAAAACACTAAACCATACCGGTACTATATCCGGACTATTGATAAATACTCCAGACATAATATTCAGTATGGCTTCTAAAATTGCACACGCTAAAAAAGCCCGAAAATAGGACACGCGCATGTTAAAAAATCGATTGTTAAATTGAAAATGCAGAAAGATTACCAGCATCACGCAAAGTGCTGCCAACTCGTATGAATAGACATACTGCATCCCTTGTAAAAAACCCATAGGCCGCTCCCTTGTCTATCCCCTGCTCCTCAAACCTAAACGTTTTGTTCTCTCTTGGCCTCTAAAATTGCCTGGTTCAGAGATAACATCTTTGCATCCAACATAGATACAATACCAGCACATTCTCGTAAATCACGGCTAATGTAATCCGGTGCATTTCCCTCGAACTTGTAGTAAATCTTATGCTCCAAAGTCGCCCAAAAATCCATGGCAATCGTACGTATCTGAACTTCCACTTTGGTATCCACTACACGATCTGACATAAAAATCGGAACGGTTACCAACATATGATAACTCTTATATCCGCTTTCCTTTGGATGTTTAATATAATCTTTGACAGAAACAACAGTTAAATCGTTCTGCTTTCCAATCATCTCTGCCATACGGTAAATATCTGATGTAAAAGAACAAACAATCCGAATACCAGCTATGTCATTGATGTAATTCACCATATTGTCAATGCTGGTTTCATGACCGTTTCTCTTTAATTTTTTCACAATACTTTCCGGCGATTTAATTCTGGATTTAATATATTCAATCGGGTTGTAGTTGTGTACATGTTGAAATTCATCGTTGAGAATTTCCAGTTTTGTACCTACTTCCTTAAGTGCTGAATTGTATAAAAACATGACGGTTTTCCATCCGTCTACATCGTCTCCAAACAGAATTGGTTCATCCATTTTAAGACCTCCTTGCCCCACATTTTCTTGTCGTATTTGTTTTCGCTATCGCCCTATTTATCGTACCACAAAATCCTTTGCAATTGTGGATTTTTATAAACAATTAATCTTCTTCTAAGACTTCAATTTCTAAATAATCAAACTCAATTTCTTCTACAAAATGATCCTGGTAAAAACGAGCCTTACTGTGTCGTTTAAAATCATTTATCGTATTTTCCAACCAAATCGGTTTTCCTAAATCCATCGCATAACAGCCTTCTTCCAAAGCCTGAAAAATCTTATGCGTTCTGGTATCCTCATCCTCATTTTTATAATCGTAGTCCGCAATTACACGATTGTTTTTCCACTGTTTCAGCCAAATTCTCAAAACTTATCCACCTTAAAATCTCTTTGTCTTGCAGCTTCGTACATTAACAATCCGGCTGCTACGGATGCATTCAAGGACTCCAACTGTCCTCCCATGGGAATCTTGATGTAATGATTTGCTGCTTCCGCAATTTCATCAGTCAAACCATTTCCTTCGTTTCCAATGAGAAAACCGGTACTCTCCTTGTAAGAAAATCCACTGTAATTCTTTTCGGCTTTTAAATGAGCCGCATACAAGGACACTCCGCTTTTCTTCATTTGTTCCAAAGTTTCTTTCAAGTCCTCCGTCACATAAAACGGCACACGGTACACACTTCCCATGGTGGAACGCACTGTTTTCGGAGAAAACAAATCCACGCAGGTTTTATTTAAAATAATCCCTCTCACACCTGCACCTTCTGCTGTACGAAAAATCGTCCCCATATTTCCGGGATCCTGCAGTGTTTCCAACACAAGATACAACCCGTGTTCTCCGCGTACCACCTCTTCGTATTTGTAACCAGGCATTTGTACCGTAGCCAAAATTCCTTGCGGCGTCACTGTATCGGAAAGTTCACTATAGACCTTATCGCTAAGCACTTCGTAAGTTTTTCCCTGCAAAAATTCCGGGGACTTTTCCACAAAGCTTTCAGAAACAAAAAGTTCTTTCAACAAATTCGCCGGCGTTTCTTTAACCATGCGAATCCCTTCTATGACAAAAAGGCCCTGTTTTTTTCTTTCTCTGCTTTTCTTCAACAAAGCACTGATTTCTTTTACTTTTTGATTTGATGTACTGCTAATCATAATTCCTCCATCAGAAAGAGCGTCTCATACCGCAAAAAAAGGGATACCTTTCGGCATCCCTTTGGTTTTACTGTGCAAGATTACGACTGATTTCATATTCGTAATCCGGAATATGTTTCTGCATTGCAAGTGCTTCATCAATATCAAAATCAACAAAGTCACCGCCGCGATATGCAACCACGCGGTTGCTCTTTCCTTCACAAAGTAAATCAACGGCATAACATCCCATTGTAGATGCATATACACGATCTTTACATGTAGGACTACCACCACGCTGCATGTGTCCTAAGATGGTAGCACGAGTTTCCACGCCGGTTGCAGCTTCGATTCTCTTTGCCATGCTCTCAGAATGTCCAATACCTTCTGCATTGATGATGATATGATGCTGTTTTCCTTTTTTCTTATTTTCAATGATATGGTTTACAAGCTTCTGCTCGTCATAATCGTATTTTTCCGGAAGTAAGATATCTTCTGCACCGTTTGCGATACCGCACCACAATGCGATATACCCTGCTCCACGACCCATAACTTCGATGATAGAACATCTTTCATGAGATGTAGAAGTATCACGGATTTTATCAATGGCCTCCATTGCTGTATTTACGGCTGTATCAAATCCTACGGTGTAATCTGTACAAGAAATATCAAGGTCGATAGTTCCAGGAATACCTACGGTATTGATACCAAGGCCTGCTAACTTCTGTGCACCCTTGAAGGAACCGTCTCCACCGATAACTACCATTGCATCGATGCCATGTTTCTTACAGATTTCTGCACCCTGCTTCTGTCCTTCTGCAGTAGTAAACTCTAAACAACGGGCAGTCTGAAGAATGGTACCACCTCTCTGAATAATATCAGATACGCTGCTGGCATCCATATCAAAAATTTCTTCCTGAAGTAATCCGGAGTATCCTCTACGGATACCTTTTACTTTTTTTCCTTTAAATAATGCTTCTCTTACAACTGCACGCACTGCTGCATTCATACCAGGTGCGTCTCCACCACTTGTAAGTACGCCAATGGTGTTAATTTCTTTTGCCATTTCAAATCTCCTTCTTTATCACTTTCACATTGTTTTCCCCGAGTTTTTCGGTTAAAACATTAACAATCTCAGAATTAATTTTAATATTACGACTTTTTTCGAATCTTTTCAATGCTTTTATGGAAGAAATATAAATAACTACCTCATCCGGGCCACTTAAAAATTGCAAGGTTTGTAAAATTTCCTGTTCTTTTGCAAAATATTCTTCTTTGGTATCAAAGCGAAGCCACAATTCCTTCTTTTGTTCATCCAATGGACGCACATCGGAACAGATAAGTTTTCCGTTCTTATCTTCCTCCACATCCACCCTTCCGGAGATAAAGATTTTACTGTCTTCTTCCAAATAAGCCGCATACTTTTCATACTGTCTTGGGAATACAACTACTTCTACGGTTCCCACCAAATCTTCTAAGGTCAAGAACGCCATGGTCTTACCGTTTTTCGTATATTTGATTTTTCGTTCCGCCACAATTCCGCCAATCAAGGCCTCTGCCTTGTCCGTCAGATTGGTACGTCCGGTTTCCTCATCCAGTACAAAATCTGTGGTTTTTGCAGTAATGGTATTCTCCCATTTCTCCACAAACTCATCCAAAGGATGTCCACTGATATATACGCCCAGGACTTCTTTTTCCATGGACAGAATTTCTTCTTTTTCGTATTCCTCCACCGGTGGCATCGGATGTTTATAGGACTCTGCCGCTTCCTCTCCCATAAGATCCATGAGACTGATTTGTCCTGCCATGTTTTTCTTCTTATCCGCGTGCACCTTATCAATCAGTACCCCATATAAAAACATTTTCTGTTTTCGGTTTCCCGGAAGTTGATCAAAGGCCCCCGCTTTAATGAGGTTCTCCACCGCGCGTTTATTGGCATCTCTGCCATCCATACGTGTAATAAAATCCTCTAAATCTGTAAACTTACCACGCAATTCTCGTTCTGCCACAATACTTTCAATGGCCGGTTTTCCTAAGGCTTTAATCGCCTCCAATCCGTAACGAATGGAATTACCATCTACCGAAAATCCACCGATACTTTCATTGATATCCGGCGGTAACAGCGTAATGCCCATTTGCTTACATACCAAAATATACTCAGACACCTTTCCGGTATTGTTTAAAACCGAGCTCATCAAGGCCGCCATAAATTCCACCGGATAGTAATGCTTCAACCAAGCTGTCTGATAAGATACCACTGCATAAGCTGCCGCATGAGATTTATTAAATGCATATTTAGCAAAATCCACCATGTGGTCATAAATGCGGTTTGCCACTTCTTCAGAGATTCCCTTGGATACACATCCCGGTACTTTCGTCACTTTTCCGGATACATGATTTTCAATTTCTCCGCCATGGACAAAGATTTCTCTGTTCTCATCAATGACATACTGCTTCTTCTTACTCATGGCACGACGAATTTCGTCGGCACCACCCAAAGAGTAACCTGCTAAGGACTGTACGATTTGCATAACCTGTTCCTGATATACAATACAACCATAAGTAGGTTTCAAAATCGGCTCCAGCTCCGGACAATCATAAACGATTTCATCCTGATGATTCTTTCCTTTGATATAATCCGGAATAAAGTCCATTGGACCCGGTCGGTACAAGGAAATGCCCGCGATGACATCCTCCAAGTTTTCCGGTCTCAGTTCCTTCATGAAGGATCTCATTCCGGTGGATTCTATCTGGAAAATACCCTCTGTTTTTCCCGTACTGATGGAAGCAAATACTTCTTTATCATCGTAATCAATATGATCAATATCAATTTCTATTCCTTGACTTCGTCGAATCATCTTTACCGCGTCATTAATCACCGTAAGGGTACGAAGTCCCAGAAAATCCATTTTTAAAAGGCCAAGTTCTTCAATGGTAGTCATGGTAAACTGTGTCGTTGCCATGCCTTCCACCCCAAGTCCCAAAGGTACATATTCATCCATAGGGGCCTGACTGATTACCACACCGGCCGCATGAGTACCACTGTTTCTTGGAAGCCCTTCCAAACGTTTTGCCATATCAATCAAACGTCTTACTCGTTCATCTTCTTGATATATATTTGATAAATCAGGATTTAATTTTAGCGCTCCATCTATGGTGATTCCGAGCTCATTTGGAATCATCTTTGCAATCTGATCACAAAAAGCATAAGGGAATCCCATGGCGCGTCCCACGTCACGAATGGCTCCCTTTGCCAACATGGTGCCAAAGGTTACTATCTGTGTCACACATTCTTTGCCATATTTTTCCACTACATAATCAATGACTTCTCCACGTCGATCCTGACAGAAGTCCACGTCAATATCCGGCATGGATACACGTTCCGGATTCAAGAAACGTTCGAAAATCAAGCTATAGCGAATGGGGTCAATATTTGTAATCCCTGTAGTATAAGAAACCAGGGAACCTGCCGCACTACCACGTCCCGGTCCTACCGGAATTCCATGGGTTCTGGCATAATTGATATAATCCCAAACAATCAAAAAGTAATCCACATATCCCATTTCATGGATGACGTTCAATTCGTACTCCAAACGGTCATGCAATGCCTTTTGCTGCTCTTCATCGTATTTTTCCTTTAATCCCTTTTCACAAAGCTCTTGTAAATAGGTAAAGGCGGTATACCCTTCCGGCACATCGTATCGCGGAATCTTATAATTTCCGAATTCGATTTCCACATGACAACGGTCTGCTATTTTCTGGGTATTCTCAACAGCCTGCAAAGCATAAGGAAATAAGGTGCGCATTTCTTCTTCTGACTTCACATAATATTGCCCACCCTCATAACGCATACGATTCTCATCTGATAATTTCTTTCCGGTCTGGATACAAAGAAGAATATCATGAGACTCTACATCTGATTCATATGTATAATGTACGTCGTTGGTTGCCACCAGTTCAATTCCCGTTTCCTGACTTAAACGTAGCAACTGCTGATTTACATTTTTCTGCTCCGGAATACCATGGTCCTGCAACTCCAGAAAATAATTGCCTTTTCCAAAAATATCCTGATAGTGCAACGCTTCTGCCTTAGCTTCTTCGTATGCCCCCCGGCTTAGCAGCCTTGGAATTGCACCTGCAAGGCATGCACTTAAAGCAATAATTCCCTCATGATACTGCTCTAACACTTCCATATCCACTCTGGGTTTATAATAATATCCGTCCACAAATCCCTTGGATACAATTTTCATTAAATTACCATATCCGGTATTATTTTCTGCCAACAAAATCAGATGGTAGTATCTGTCCTCACCTTCTACACGCTCCCGGTCAAATCGGGACCCCGGCGTCACATATACCTCACAACCGATAACAGGATTGATGCCTTCCGCTCTGGCGGCTCTGTAAAAATCAATGACACCATACATTACCCCATGATC
>JAZOTM010000043.1:0-3910 GCA_045657625.1 Lachnospiraceae bacterium | reverse complement strand
AGCATTTCCTCTTTTGTAACCGGAGGTACTTTCGTTGTATGAAAATGGATCATAGTGATTTCCTTTCTGCAATAGGCGGAGCAGTGGCGAAATACAAGCATTCAGTGAAAAAGGGGTGATTTAGGTTATCCTCTGCTTGATGTTGTTATCCGTGATATTCCGCCCTGCTAATAATATGGTTTTGGTATTCGACAGCCAATTCATTAAAATATCCGCTCCAACCCCATACGCGCACAATCAGATTAGGATATTTTTCAGGATGCTTTTGAGCATCTTTCAACAGGTCTACATTAATTGAATTCAGCTGTAACTGATGACCTCCCATCTGGATAAAGACTTTAACCAGTTGTGCAACTTTCCGGATTCCTACATCATTGCGCAAAACAGAATCGTGGATCTCGATGGTTAAGGGGCCGCCGTTGATGATATTTGTCATATCAAACTTCGTGAAGGATTGAATAACCGACAATAAACCCGACGGTGCAACCCCAAGCGCCGGTGAAAAGCTGGAGGAATAGTATTCTCCGGCACATCGGCCATCCGCTGTTGCGGGGCATTGCCGCCCTTTACATACATACTCATTGGCGCTTCCTGTTCCGGCTCGCCAAATGCCACCGTGGAAATTATCACGGTTATTCATGGCAGCAGAAAACGCTTCCATGATCTGTGCTGCGATCATATCTGTGTCGTAGTCGTTTTCGCCCATCTTGGGTGTGCTTTTCAGCAGGTTTTTAATTTCTGTATATCCGGCAAAATCAGCTTCCAAAGCTGCCAGCAGGGTTTCTTTTTCTAAAGTCCTGTCTACAAAAATATGCTTCCGCACAGCCGCTAAAGCATCTGCGGCATTGGCAATACCTGCGCCATGGCAACCAAAATTCGTATATTTGGCGCCGCCTCTGCGAAGATCCTGCAGTTTTTCAATACATCCGTCGACAAATAGCGACAGCAGTGGTGCATACTTTGGTACATAGGCTTTTTTAGATGCAATAATGTTATCACATTTTTCTGCTATTGCGTTTTTTACCTGCTCCATCAGATCGGAAAAAGATTCACATTCTTGTAGCTTTTCCCGAATGGATTTTCCAACCACCGCCGGGAAATCCATAGTAGCAATATTAGGGATATCGGTGCCACAATCGGGAATAATATATTCCCAGCAGGCAGCAACGGTATAGTTGTGTGCATCTTTTTCTTCGTAACCCAGTTTTATAAGACCCGGTACTACGACATCGTCGTTGCAATACTGGGGGAAGCCAAGGCCCTGTTTTGTCAGAAGTGTTGCGTATTCGAAGATTTCGTCAGGTGTGTTCTTTCCTACACGCAAGTTTATCTTGGGGTCGATAACGGAAAGCTCTATAGATGCCTGCATACAAAGCCGGGACAGGTCGTTGAACATACTATTGCCAGCCTCGTCAAAACCTCCTAAAACCATACTTTGTCCGTTATCACCGAGCTGTAATCCGTGGTATAGATCTGTATCGTAATTGATGGAAATGAAAAATTCTTCGATCAATTCCAAAATTTCTTCATCCGAGCGACCTGCGTTTTTTTCATTGATGTAGAAGGGATATAGATACTGGTCAAAACGACCTAATGTCAAGTGCGCCATACCGTAGAGCCGCAAGCAGTAAATGCAAAACTTTAGGAAAACGAGGGCTTCATAAAGGTTTCGTGCCCCGTTTCTCGGGATATGGCAAAGCGCAGCATATAATTTTTCGTTACCCTGCTCTTTGGCACAACGCATATATCCGTCGGCGATCGCCATACATATGTCAATCTGCTTTAGTAAAACATTTCCGTAGGCGATTTTTTCCGGATCCTCTGTCTGACGAATGCTTTTCTTAACATCCTCTGCAGTTTTGTTGAAGCCTGATTGAATAATTCTTGCATAATTTGGCGTAATATTTCCTTCCCGTATTGGAGGACGGAATGTAGTATGCCGATTGAAACCAAAAGAGTCATTTTGAAACAGGACAGGTTTTTCCAGTTTTTGTGCTTTCTCAAACAGCAGTGTTTGCGCCTGTATGTCAAGCTCGTCGTCGGGAGTCTCCAAAGAAACAGAAATTCTCTGCGTTTTGTATTCACATGATTTTAAATACTGAAGCAGACTGGCGATTTTTTCCGTCATAGATATCACTCCTACATAATTTTTGTTTTGATGCCAAATGAATCAAATATCTGGGTTCTGGGATTTGGTTTTTGGGCTTCATCAAACCCGGGCGTATAAGTCCTGCCCACCATTTTATACTTGCCACCTGCCATAGTATTGTAGGGCAGAAGCTCTGCATAGTCCACGCCGTTCTCCTGCAATAGTTGTGCGATGCTGACGATGTTTTCTTCTGTATCGGTAATGGTAGGTATAAGGGGTACTCGGGTGACAAAATCTTTACCACTGCGAGCAAGCCAGCGATAGTTTTCGTGTATCCACTTGTTAGATACACCGGTATATTCCATATGTAAGGTGTCATTCATTATTTTTAGATCGAACAGCATATAATCTGCAAGCTGTGCCGCTTCCTGGAATGTTTTGGGAGGACAGTATCCACTGGTTTGTATGGCTGTATGTAATCTTCCTTTTAGCTTTTTTAAACAGCACAGCAAAAACTCTGCCTGCGCAAAGGGTTCTCCACCGGAGAATGTAATGCCACCGCCATGACACAGGATACTCTCGTTTTGCAGAAGCTTAGCGCATAACGCATCCGGGGTGTATTTCGTCCCACAGACACGCAGCAGCTTTCTTGGGCAGTTCGCAATGCTTTCCAATGTGTACTCTTTTGCCCCGTTTTTTGTAACGGCGTGTTTTTCACATTCTCCGCAGGAAATACAGCCATTAGGACTTTTGAGAATCTGTGAAGACGGACTTTGTCCCTCGGGATTATGGCACCAACTGCACCGCAGGGGACACCCTTTCAAAAAAACAGTGCTTCGGATCCCGGGGCCATCATAAACGGAGAATTCTTCAATGGAGAACACAGTACCTTCCAAAGTAATCACCTCGTAAAATCATTATGACAGAATAGAATTGACATAGCAAGAAATATCTTATACAATTATAGACAGAAGTTAAGATTGGGGTGATTTTTATGTTGCAACACCAGGTTACTAACTCCCGAGGAAATTACAACTATAATGCATTCATTTACACGGATACAGTCTGGGATAACCATTTTCACTCGAATTTCGAGCTGGTCTATGGGATGGCAGGTGAAACCATGGTTACCTGCAGTGGCATAAGTCATATTCTCCAAAAGGGAGAACTACTTCTTATATCGCCATATGTTGTTCACTCTCTGAAGATCAAATCTGGGGCAAAGGCATGGGTGGGCGTATTTTCTGAGAGCTTTGTACCCAACTTTGCTGCCACTTATAGCCTCTGCATCTTCTCAAAATTTAAATGCGAAAATAGAATGGAAGATTTCCTGACAGAATTTTTGTTTTTTGCAGGTGAACCGGAACGATTTCTTCTACAAAGTTGCCTCTATATGGTTTGCTCTGCCTGTGTAAATAATGCCACTTTACAACGGGAAAATCACGATGTAAGCTTTGTCGAAAAGGTTGTTAGCTATATTTCTGAGCATTTACAGGAAGAAATTACTATGGTGGAGGTAGCGGAAGCACTGAATTATGAATACCATTATTTCTCTTCTCGGTTCAATCAGTTTTTTAGCATACACTTCAAATTATTCATAAATATGCTCCGCTTCGAACAAGCCTGTAAGCTCCTAGACAATCATTCTGTATCCATCACAGAGATATGCAGTCTCTGCGGCTTTGGCAGCGTGAGAAATTTTAACAGAGTTTTTAAATCATTAGGAGGTATCACCCCCTTGGAATACAGAAAAAACAGACAAGTCATTCGCCAATAGATGGATTTTCTGGTAGGCAGAAAAATCCCGGGGCTTTTGCAAAA
>JAZOTM010000042.1:0-4273 GCA_045657625.1 Lachnospiraceae bacterium | reverse complement strand
TGCATTTCCGGGAGCAATCTGCTGTGTGATATGATCAGCAAATTCTTTTAACGGTGTAAAATCCATATCTGTCTCCCTCCATTTTGCCTTGTTCTGGACACAGCCAAAGATGTAGGTGCATCTGTATTCTGTAAATGCCATGCTATTACACGCATTCGCATATAAACGCAACTACAGCGCTTGGATCATCTAATCCGTGTGGATGATGGTCTGCATTAGGTTTTATATGTTCACTTAATTTTACTCCTGCGTCACGATACGCACACGCAAGCAAGTATCCGTTTTCACTGTACGGCACCACCTTGTCACAGTCACCTGCAACCATAACCACCGGAATTCGGTTTTTAACCAATGCATCTAAACGATGTACCGGCATATCGGTGTACGACAGAATCTGCGCGAGAGTTTCCAGTTTGAGTGCACTCAGTATTTCATCTTTTGCCGTTTCCCAGTCAGAGCAACCACTTCCCAGACCGCAGGGCCAGCTCGCAAAATTCAGAACAGGCGCGTCCAAATACAGACAACTCACCAACTCCGGAAAGCGGGATGCAAAATTAATTGCAATCATCCCACCACAGCTCATACCAATAAGCACGCATTTTTTCTTTAAGTCATATTGTTTTTGAACATGCCGGATAAAATTTGCTTTTCGGACCAGATCGGCTTCCTGACCAAAGCGATTATCGTTTTTTATGTAGCAAAGCGTAAATCCACTGTTCAACAGCTCTATTTCCGTCTCCGGAAATGCACCCCAATACTCTGTTTTCACAGCCAAGCAGTACTTGTTTTTGTTATTTGGCGGCTTCACTACAATCGCATCGCGATTTTCAAAGGAGAACTGTGTGCCTATAAATCCATACCAGTTTATTTCCACTGAAACAACCTTCTTTTGCATTTATTGGATCCGGTTCAGCTTGTCGGTTACATAGACCGGTTTATGTTTCTTTTGAAAGCGCACCGATTTTTTTGAAAATATCCATAGCCGGAACCGGAATTCTGCCAAGTCCATCCGGTCCGATGTTTAAAAGATAGTTAATGCCGTGATCATTAAGATGTTTTTTGATTCTGAGTACTTCTTCAGCAGACTTCCAGTTGTTATCAAAGCTCTTGTAGCCCCAAGTATCATTTAATGTGCAAGCAGACTCATAGAGGGTAGTTTTATAGTCATCGGGAATTTCATTATCGGCGCAGGAAGTATAGTCGCCCATATTGTTTCCGATACGGGAATTCACCAGGCAATTCGGTTGATACTTTTTCACCATCTCATACAATTCCATGCTCTGTTGCGTGGTAATCACACCCGGTGTATCAAACCAGATTAAGGCAAGTTCTCCGTATTTTGTCAGGATTTCCTTGACCTGCGGCTTGATTTTCTTTTCAAAGCAGATGGAAAAGTCCTTTTCTGCTGTATTGGGAAAATCCCAATGATTGGTCCACATACATCCTTTGAGATCAGGTTCTGTAACATTATAGCCTCCTCCGTGGGGTTCGTGCCAGTCAAGTTCCTGCGAATAGTAAAGACCAAATTTCATATTAGCACGCGCACAGGCCTCAGCCAATTCTTTTATAATATCCCGTTTAAACGGTGTAGCATGTACTACATTATAAGAATCAACCTCAGATTCAAATAACGCAAAGCCTTCATGGTGCTTGCTGGTAATTACAACATATTGCATACCAGCTTCCTTTGCCAAATTGACCCATTCATCGGCATCAAAATATATAGGATTGAAAGCTTGGGTCAACTTTTCATATTCTGCGATTGGAATTTGATATCGAGGCATAATCCATTCGCCAACGGGATCCCAGCCTTTTACCGCTTCGTCGTCATAGTCGTAGCGTTTTCCTTTATATTCACCGGCTAAAAGCGAATAAAGGCCCCAGTGGATCATCATGCCGAATTTTGCTTGTCTAAACCATTCTTTGTTATCCATTATGTGGTCCCTTCTTCTACAAATAATCAAGCATTATTTAAGAAATTTCTTATGCTTTATACGAGAATAAATAATGTTACTTTGCTGCTGGATATTCGTTACACAGCAGACGGTAAGGAGGCTCATCCTCCTCAATGGTGGGAAAACGACCTACAGGAGGATTGAAGCGGTTATCGGTATTGTCGTCGTTGCACTGGCTGACTTCGCCCAGTAGAACAGGCCCGGTACCTTCTTCCACAGCAAAATCGTGGTACAAAAATTGCTGTACATGGATGCTCTCACCGGGAGTCAGACGAATCTGCGTACCGGCAGGTACCGTATAGGTTCTGCCGTCGGTATGTACGGTAACATCGGATTCGTAGTCGATAGATTCATCAGGCAGGCTGTTGTACACACGGATCAGTACATTTCCGCCGCCACGGTTGATAATATCCTCGGTTTTGTACCAATGAAAATGGTTGGGAGCATACTGCCCCTCTTTTAAGTACAGAAGCTTTGCGGCATATACCTTGGGATACTTGTCTTCCATAGCCCTGTTGCCGTTACGGATGGTAATCAGGGAGAAACCAAACTTGTCGAAGTCACCCATACCGTAGTCGGTAATATCCCAGCCCAGCATACAGTCTCGGACTTCGTCATATTCGTGACCGATGTTCTTCCATTCGGCAGGTGTAATATTACAAAAAGGCGGCAGGTAACAATGTTCTTGCTTGCACATTGCTTCCAGCTCTTTTAATGCCTTATTAATTTCAGATCTTTTCATAGTCGTTACCTCTAAGTTTTTTTATCTTATATTTACTGCATTATAGATTCTTTATGAATTGCTTAATCAATTTGTAATATTGCCGGGGACATAGCCCCGGCAATATTTTTCAGATATCAAAAATTCTCTCTTTTCAAGTTACACTTTGCATTAGGCAGTGTATTCAACAGCGGCACAATAATAGGTGTACAGAGCCTGTACCAGTGCCTTCAGGGATGCAGAGGAGTCCGCTTTGTTGTACATACGGATGATATAGTCCGTAGGCGCATAGGTTACGGTCAGTGTATTGGAGGTATCAGATACAGCTACAGATACGCCTGTGCCCAGGTCCTGGGGATTGATGTCAGCCACCTCAACATAATACAGGCCGTCCTTCTCAACCACAGGATACTGGAAGTTGATACCATCCAGGCTCTCGGCTGTAAAGTAGAAGCGAACAGCGATCTTATTACGATACACCAACGAAGCACCATAGAACCGGATGCCATCTGCACTACCGCTTACATTCAGGGAAGTACCGCTTGTGGGAACAGCAACCTCAGTAATACCATCAATGCCTGCATTTGCCAGATTGTTAGCATTATAACCGAAGTAAAGCTGAGCCTTTGCACCATAGTTCAGCATGGTCTTAACCAGCTTTTTAGCAGCTTCATCATCACTGTTATTCAAAATGTAATCAGCATAGCCACGAATGGTATACTCTTGTACTGCACCACCATTACCATTGCTATCAACGACCTGAATTGCAATGGTGTCATTCATCTGTGCAGCAGCCATATCCACGTTAACAACATTGTTATTGGCCTTTACTTCGCTGACAGGAATGTTCTTGGTTGTGCCACCAGTAGTAACCTTTACAACTGCACCGTCGTCTGTGGTGTTGATAACCATAACGAAGTTTGCGCTAACAGCACCATTCAGGGTCAGAGACCAGCCCTTCACATAGCCATAGCCATCTTCGGCAACAACAGCCTGCTCAACAGCTGCACTTGCATAGTCTGTTGCGGTTCCACCATTGACCTGCTCGTTAAATACGCCAATTGTCAAATTACCTTTAACGCCCTGAGGAAGTTCAAAGTTAACGGTTGCCTCTGCCGCACCCTTGGAGATGGAACCATATGCCAGCACATCCCCGGCGGTGTTCTTTATATATGCAGAGACCTGCTCATTTTCGCCGGTTGCAGCGCCGGAGAAGGAAACGGATACTGTACGGCCATTGAGCACGATGGAAGAAACAGCAAAACCACTATAAGCATCGTTTTGAACTGTCAGCTTCCATTCACCGGTAGTATTGGGTGCAACCATATCAAGCTCATTATTCTTAGCAAGCGCAGAGATCATAACGATCTTGCTCTCGTCCAGATCGATTGCAGGACGTGCGCCATAATTCTTTGCCACATGGGGATAACCAATAATACCTGCATCACTGACTGCGTATGCGAACATTGCATCTGCAGCATAGGGAGTGGACAACCACCAGTTGGTGCTTGCCTTCAAAATGCTCTGCTCCAGTGCTTCAGCCTCAGCCTTGGAAAGGAAGCTTACACCTTTTTCCAAAACAGCCTGCTCCTGTGCT
>JAZOTM010000041.1:0-93055 GCA_045657625.1 Lachnospiraceae bacterium | reverse complement strand
TACTCACCCGTCCGCCACTCAGTCATAAACTCGTCACCCCGAAGGGATCGTAAGTAAATGCTTCGTTCGACTTGCATGTGTTAAGCACGCCGCCAGCGTTCATCCTGAGCCAGGATCAAACTCTCATGTTAAAAGAATCTGCTCCCTTTTCAAAACTTAGCTTGGCTAATTTCCGAAAAGATTACTGTTTTTTAGGTCGCATCATATCGATGCTTGAAATTGACATTGCATGTCTTATAAATCTTTCAAGTTATTTCACTGTTTAATTATCAATGTTCGTTTTCCTTTTGGCTTTCAGTGTTTTGCTCACCTCAGCCAACTCGATTATATTATCATAAGCATTTCTCTTTGTCAAGTAGAAATTTTATTTTTTATTTAACCGAGTAACGGAGAAGGAGGGATTTGAACCCTCGCGCCGCTGTTAACGACCTGCACCCTTTCCAGGGGTGTCCCTTCGGCCAGCTTGGGTACTTCTCCAAGTTGCAGAATCACATGTTGTAACTCTTATTTCATAAAGAACATTTCTTTTAAAAAGCGGAGAGGGTGGGATTCGAACCCACGCGCCCTTGCGGACAAACGGTTTTCAAGACCGCCTCGTTATGACCACTTCGATACCTCTCCACGAGTCGAAACAGAAGTCAACACCACTGATGCCTTATGCTGTTCTTTATTTTGCCGATGATTGAGAATTTGTCGCTCTCGAACCAGCGCAAAAAGAATTTTATCACCAAAAACACCCTATGTCAATAAGATTTTCGTAAATCTTTAAGGCTTTTTTTGAGCGGTTTTCAGATTTTCCGCAAAGACTTTTCCAATTGCCAAATCTTCAGGCGTTGTAACCTTAATATTCTGATAATTTCCCTCAATCAACTTCACACGCTTATTCAGCGTCAATTCCACCACCATTGCGTCGTCTGTCACTCTACTGCACACCTCTTCACCCAGAGTGAACAATTTTTCATATGCTTCTTGCAATAAGGAGACAGAAAAAGATTGCGGCGTTTGAATTTGCCACAATACGTTTCGATCTATAGTTTCTGCCGCAAAGAAATCATTATCTCTTTTTTTAATGGTATCTTTTACCGGCATACCACATACAACTGCTCCATGTTCCTTTACAGCCTTTATAGAGTCTTCAATCATTTTATTGGTAACAAACGGTCTTGCTCCGTCATGAATCAAACAATAAGCAGCGCCTTCGCATTTTTTTAACCCTTCATATACAGACAGGTAACGTTCAGCACCGCCGGCCACAATCTGTTTTACCTTTGTAAAGCCATATTTCTCTACGATTTCTTTTTTACAATACGGAATCTCTTCCTCTGCTGTCACTAGCAGTATCTCATCTACTACACTATTTTGAAAAATCTCCAGAGAATACCAGAGTACCGGTTTTCCCTGAAGATCCAAATATTGTTTTGGCACCTGACTTCCCATACGTTTTCCTCGTCCGGCCGCTAAAACAATTGCTACTATTTTCTCTTTCATTTAGGATTCTCCTAATTTCAAATTTGGAACAGCATTTAAATCCAATCCTGCACGTTTGCCGGCTATAAAGTCATAATAACCCGCCACGCCAATCATTGCCGCGTTATCCGTACAAAAAATCGGAGACGGATGATAAAAAGCCACTCCCTTTTCTTCACATACCTTACGTATATTTTCGCGCAAAAAGGAATTGCTGGCTACACCACCCGCAATTGCAAACTTATCTACACGAAATTCTTCTATTGCATATAACGCATGCTCTACAAGTACGTCTGACACTGCCTGTTGGAAAGAGGCCGCCACGTCTGCTTGCACAATTTCTTCGCCCTTCATCTGGCAACTATTTAAATAATTCAACACAGCAGACTTCAATCCGCTAAAACTGAAGTCATACGGATCATCCGCAAAGGACGGTCTTGGGAAAGCAATTGCCTTTGGATTGCCTTCATGAGAGACCTTTTCAATCTTTGGTCCTCCCGGATAGCCAAGTCCAATTGCACGCGCCACTTTATCAAATGCTTCTCCCGCCGCATCATCTCTGGTTCTACCTAATATCTCATATTTGCCATAATCCAATACCCGTACCAAATGCGTATGGCCACCAGACACCACCAAACAAATAAACGGCGGTTCTAAATCCGGGTTTTCTATATAATTTGCACTGATATGTCCCTCAATATGATGCACGCCTACCAACGGAATATTCTTTGCAAAGCTGATAGCCTTGGCTTCTGCTACACCTACCAATAATGCACCTACCAATCCAGGTCCATAAGTCACTGCTATTGCATCCAGGTCCTCCAAGGTAGTATCCGCCTGTTTTAAGGCTTCCTCTATGACCTGATTAATCTTTTCTATATGCTTTCTTGATGCGATTTCCGGCACAACACCACCATACAGCGTATGCAATGCTATTTGAGAAGATATGACGTTTGAGCGCACTTCTCTACCATTCACCACTACAGCCGCTGCTGTTTCATCACAAGAACTTTCTATTCCTAATATCTTGATATCTTTACTCATCGCTTTCACTGTTCGTTTCATAGAAGGTTAACACCTTCCAATATCCGCTTTCTTTCTCTTCTCTAAGTATAAAGGTCTGGTAAGTACGAAGGGTACTGTTGCCTTCTCGTATATAATAAGTAACATCTACATAGGCACATTCCCTATCTTCGATTACTCGATATACCACATCCGTACTTTCTTCCATTACCACGTTTGATATAATACGTCCATCTTCTTCATATGCGGCCGCATCTAACTGCAACGTCACAACAAATGTATCCAAAGGATTGTTTTCCTGTAATTCTTCATCCATTAGGGTAAATAACATCTCTGCCAACCCTTCTAACTGCTCATCCGTATATTCCTCGTTATAAACAGCTTTTTGAATGCGTGTAAATAACTTAGTCACTTCTCGTGGAGTCTTCGGATAATTATTCTCCAAATCCATGGTCAAAAGCGTCTCTACTTCTGTAAGCGTAGTATTGCTCTCCGCAGTTGTCTCCGGACGATTCGCCAAATAAAAATAATATCCTACTACAATGGCTACTGAAAGAATTGCAATTACAACTACCTTTAGATTAATTTTCATGCGTTATTCCTCCTCAAAATCGAGTTCTACCATTTTCCCATCTTGTCCTAAATAAGCATTTTCAAAGATTGCTTTCACTTCCGGCATGTAGTCTTTTGCTCGTACAAGGGACGGGCTAAAATGTGTCAGCCAAAGTTCCTTCACTTCTGCCTTTTTTGCCATCTCTGCAGCCTCATAAAAAGTCATATGCTTATTCTGTCTTGCCTTCTCTAGTTTTTCTTTTTCTGCATACATGCCTTCACAGATAAATAAATCTGAATTCTTCGCATGCTCTACAATAGACGCTGTAGGTCTGGAATCCGTACAGTAGGTCAATTTAATGCCCTTTCTTTGCGGTCCCAGTACCATATCCGGCGTATACGTTTTTCCATCTAATTCCACAGTATTCCCTTTTTGTAAAACGCTCCAATACCTCTGAGGAATTTCATATTTTTGCGCTTGCTCCACAGAGAAGCGTCCTGCTCTTTCTATCTCAATGGTATAACCATAACAAGTAACATTATGATTTACACGAAAAGCCGTAATTTTGTATCCATTGATAGAAATAACCTGTTCCGATCCTTCCAACTCCAAAAATTTGATTTCAAAAGGCAATTCCGGTGCAATTACTCGAAGCGCATTCACTACCCTTTCCAAACCTTTTGGTCCAATCATAATTACAGGCTCCGTGCGATCCGCATTTCCCATGGATAATAAGAATCCCGGCAAACCGCTAATGTGATCTGCATGATAATGCGTAAAACAAATAACATCTATGGGATGTGTACTCCACCCCACATCCTTCACCGCTACCTGTGTCCCCTCTCCACAATCAATCAAAACATTGCTTCCATTGAAACGTGTCATCAGAGACGTTAGTCGGCGGTGAGGAAGCGGCATCATCCCCGCTGTTCCCAGCAAACAAACATCTAACATGTATTCTCCTAATCTATCTGTCGTTCCATCATCCAAGCATCTTCTCTTGGATTTTGGTAAAAATTCTTTCTGATTCCCAGTTTTTTATAACCCTTCTTTTCATATAAATGAATAGCCGGTTCGTTCGAGTATCGCACTTCTAAAACAATGCGTTTTACTCCACGCTTTTCCAAACGTGCTTCCAAATCTTCCAATAATCTACCGCCAACACCGTTGCCTTGAGAATCTTTTTTTACAGCTACATTGGTAATTTCTGCTTCATCAAAAGAAACATATGCACCACAGTAGCCTAGAATTCGTTCCTCTTCTGCCACTACAAAACAGGTATCCTGCTCCAAAGCACTTTGAAACCCTTGTTCTGTCCAGGGCATGGAAAAAATTTCTTTTTCGATTTCTGCTACAGATGAAACATCTTCTTCCTGCATATTACGAATGACCATTCTGCTTTTCCTTTTCCATACGTTCTCTTTCCGCTTGAGACAAACGTAAATACTCCGGCTTATGTTCTGCTGCTGTTTCAAATTTTCCTTCTTTATATAAAACAGAACCAAGTGTCGCTACTGCTGCCGCCCTTTGTTTATTGCAATGTGCCGGCGCATAGCAATGAGGCACTTTTACTTTTTCTTCAATCGTCTCCGTAAATACCGGCACGCCATCTCCTAAGAAGACCACCGGTTCTCCTAACTCATTAATCTTTTGAATTATTTCATCCAACGCAACGGCACATTGTGGCAAAATGGTTTCCATTGTATTTTCCTGAAATCGATACAAACCGGTATATGTTTGATTTCTTCTGGCGTCCATTAATGGGCAAACCACATAACTATGCCCAACTAAATTATAAGCAAGTGCATCTACCGTAGGCACCGGGATAATAGGTTTTTCCAATGCCAATCCCAATCCCTTCGCTGTAGCTGCTCCAATTCGCAAACCTGTAAAACTTCCGGGTCCGGCTGCAATCGCGATTGCATCAATACTATCCATTTTCAATTCTAACAATTCCGTCAAATGGTGAAGCATGGGCAATAAACTTTGAGAATGGGTCTTGTGATAATTCATTGTGAATTCTCCCATTAACACATCATCCTCGATCACCGCCACGCTTGCCACCAAGCCCGAACTGTCAATTCCTAAAATTCTCATTACTTACTCCTGTATGTCTTCAATTGTAATTTTTCTGTAATCAAACCCTTTTTCCAAATCTTTTTCGATTACAATCGCCTTTCTATTCCCCGGAAGTAATTCTTCGATTAATTCTGCCCATTCTATCATTGTCAACCCGTTGCCATAGAAATAGTCTTCATATCCTATTTCGTCCATCTCACTCAAATCACTAATACGATATACGTCAAAATGATAAAAGGGAATACGACCTTCCTCGTATTCCTGCACAATTGTAAATGTCGGGCTAGACACCGGCTCCAAAATCCCAAGACCTTTTGCAATGCCCTGGGTCAAAACCGTTTTACCAACTCCCAAATCTCCTTTTAAGGTATATACGTCTCCCGGCTTTGCATTACGTCCCAATTCCTTTCCAAGGCGCAATGTTTCTTCCGGCGAATGTGTTTCATATATCATACATTTACATCCTTATCATTTTTTGATCTACGTGCTTACTGATTATTTCCTTCACCGCATCTTCTTTTCCCTCTACTTCTCGCCAAGGAATCACATAAGCATTGATGCGATTGGTATAAATAAGAAGATTATGCTTGGTACCTACCACTTTGCGCACCTGTTTCCAAGGAAGTTCTGATTTTTCTTCTCCAAGAGAGACTGCTATGTGCTCCTCAAGCAAAGCGTAGTGTAACGGCTGTTGAAATTCTTTCTGTGTTGCCACTCTATGTTTAGAGGCAAATTTTAAATTTACAGGCATATAAAAAAGTAACAATGTACCAAAAACCACATACAACGCCGTCATAGTCCCAGTCACTCTTCCATAAGAAGTAATCGCAACCACATATGCCATAATACCAATTAAAATAGACATCCAGCCCGTTGTACCATGATAAGCATGATACATATTAAACCGATACATATCATCTGCATTTAGTTGTACATCAAATTCCACTTTCTTCTCCTCCTATATCTTTTATTGAAAGTATACCACAAAAACCTCCACCACAATAGTGGCAGAGGTTTTTCTTTAACGTGAAATTCCTTTAATAATAGGAGATATTCTTTTATAAATCAACATGGTAATCACACCACAAAGGATTCCTTTCAGTGCTGTAAACGGAGCATTTACTGCAATCAAGCATGTCAACATGCTTTTTCCTTGTAAGAAAGGAAGTACTGCAGAGTACATATCCAAAATGGTTTCTTGTGGCATAAACTGATAATAAACCGGATATACCAAGAAATAATTGGATGGGATGCTCACAATTGCCATACAAATAATTCCAAGAATGGTACCAATTAATGCACTCTTCTTTCCGGTACGAACACCTTTTTTCATCTTATAAAGAATTCCACCCGGCAAAACAAAGGCTGCGCCTAAAATAAAATTGGATAATTCCCCAACTCCACCGGTGCTGGTAATGGTTAAATGTAAAAGATTCTTAATGAGACAAATCAAAACACCATAAGCCGGTCCCATAGCAAAGGATCCAATCAACGCCGGCAAATCCGAAATATCCAATTTCAAAAATGACGGGGTAAAAGGTAATCCAATTTGAATAAAGAATAAAATAAAGGATATCGCAGAGAGCATTGCTGTTGCTGTTAGATATCTTACATTCACCCTTGTTTTACTTACTTTTGTTTCTGTTGTTACTTCACTCATATTTTCCACTCCTTTTTTCAATATTAATAATGAAAAATCCGAGGATTAAGATTTGGTTGGTTTTTTGCATATAAAAAGCCCCGTGTAATTACACGGGGCATTTCTTTACAAAACAAACCATCTTCTTCCATCCAGACTGTACTGTCGGCTTCGGAATTGCACCGAATCATGCCTTGCGGCTCGTGGGCTATACCACCGGTAGGGAATCGCACCCTGCCCCGAAGATTTCTATGAGATTTATATTTCGAATGATACTCGCTAATAATCCCACTGTCAAGTACCTATTATAATTTAATATTTCCAATTAAATCCCCAATGGTAACCGCGCCATTGGATTTTCTTCTCTCCTTTTGTTTGTTCTGATTGTTTTGATTCTTATTTTGATTGTTTGATTTCTTTTTAAACTGTTTTTCTTTCTGCTTTGATTGCTCTGTTTTTTCTTTCTTTTTTGGTACCACAGGCTTATCTTCCAACTTCATAGTAAGCTGAATTCTCTGTTTTGCCAAATCCACACTCATGACTTTTACATCCACAATATCACCAACAGAAACTGCTTCCAATGGATGTTTAATAAATTTATCCGTGATTTGAGAAATATGAACCAAGCCATCCTGATGTACACCGATGTCAACGAATACACCAAAGTCAATGACATTTCGTACAGTTCCCTTTAATACCATACCCGGAGTCAAATCTTTCATTTCTAAGACATCACTTCGCAAAATTGGCTTTGGCATATCTTCTCTTGGGTCTCTGGCCGGTTTTTCCAATTCCTTTAAAATATCCTCTAACGTCAGTTCTCCAATGCCAAGTTCTTCTGCAGTCTGTTGTAAATCAGCAATCTTCTTTGCAATGTCTTTGATATTTCCATTGGCAATATCTTCTGCTGTAAATCCTAAAGAAGCCAACAACTTTTCTGCAGCTTCATAGCTTTCCGGATGAACCGCTGTCGCGTCTAACGGATTTTTACCTCCAATAATACGCATAAATCCAGCACACTGCTCATATGCTTTCGGTCCCAATTTGCTTACTTTCAACAACTCATTACGGGATTGGAAACGACCATGTTCTTCGCGGTATGCCACAATATTTTTGGCAATTGGCTTTGAAATACCGGAAATATACTCCATCAAAGAAGCAGATGCCGTATTTAAGTCAACACCTACCTTATTAACACAGTCCTCTACAACACCGCCCAAAGCTTCGCTTAATTTCTTTTGGTTCATATCGTGCTGATACTGTCCAACACCAATGGATTTTGGATCAATTTTAACCAATTCTGCCAATGGGTCTTGCAATCTTCTGGCCATAGAGGTGGCACTTCTTTGTCCTACATCAAACTGTGGAAATTCCTCAGTAGCCAATTTGCTCGCTGAATAAACAGAAGCTCCGGCTTCATTTACAATCACATACTGAACCGGTGTATCTAACTCCTTCAACATTTCCACAATAATCTGCTCAGATTCTCTGGAAGCAGTACCATTTCCTAAGGAAATCAAGGTAATGCCATATTTTTTAATCAAACCTTTTACAATTTCCTTTGATTCTTCTACCTTATTCTGTGGCGCAGTCGGATAAATAACCTTTGTATCCAACACCTTTCCGGTTGCATCCACAACAGCAAGTTTACATCCGGTACGGAATGCCGGATCCCAACCTAATACCACTTGATTCATAATTGGCGGCTGCATCAAAAGCTGTTCCAAGTTCTTTCCAAAGACTTTGATTGCTCCATCTTCTGCATTTTCTGTCAAGAAGTTGCGAATTTCTCTTTCAATTGCCGGTGCAATCAAACGTGTATAACTGTCTGCAATGACATCTTTTAAAATCGGTGTTGTATTTGGATTATCTTTGGTAATTACCTGACGTTCCAAATAAGCACAGATTTCTTGATCCGGTGCTACAACTTTTACAGTTAAAAACTTCTCCGCTTCTCCTCGGTTCAATGCCAAGGTACGATGTCCGGCAAGTTTTGCCACCGGTTCTTCGAATTCATAATACATCTCGTATACAGATTCCGCGTCCTTATCCTTCGCCACGGACGTAATCTTTCCTTTTTGCATGGTAAGTTCACGAATGCGAATGCGATAATCCGCTTCATCCGAAATACGTTCTGCTAAAATATCTGAAGCTCCCGCAATTGCATCCTCTACAGTTGCCACTTCTTTTTCTCCATTCACATATGCCGCAGCAACACTTTCTAAGCTTTCTGTAAGATCCTGCGCAAAAATCAAATCAGCCAAAGGCTCTAAGCCCTTTTCCTTTGCAATGGTTGCTCTGGTACGTCTCTTTGGACGATATGGACGATATAAATCCTCTACAACCACCAAAGTTTCTGCTGCTACAATCTGCTCCTTTAATTCCGGAGTCAATTTCCCCTGTTCCTCAATGCTTGCAAGAACAGTTGCTTTTTTATCCTCTAAATTTCTTAAATAATTTAAACGTTCATCTAAGTTACGAAGCACTTCGTCATTTAATGCTCCGGTAACTTCCTTACGGTATCTGGCAATAAACGGAATGGTATTTCCTTCATCAATCAGCTTCACTGCCGCCTCTACCTGTGTTTTTTTAATCTGTAATTCTTCTGCGATTTTTCCTGCAATATCCATGTTATTCCTCCAATGGTTATTATTATATCCAATGCTTTTTTTGAATTCAATTGACTTTTAAAACGAAAAAAACAGGTTTTTCAAAAAGAAATTCGTAATTACAATTCCCAAAAACACCCATAGAATTCGAAAGTCATCATAGGGATAGGATGCTTTCCCTTCTATATGAAAGAGTCTTTCTAGCAAAAAACTCACGTCATACCACAAGAAGCACCCTGCCACCACCGGTACCAATGGGTGAAAATACAGCGATTGTAAAACACGCCCGTGTAAAAGCGCCACTACCGCTCGCGTACCTCCACAACCCGGGCAATCATGTCCCGTCACCTGACGATACAAACATGGTGGAACTATCTGTAACAAGGAAATTCCCAGTTGTCCCAATATTCCATATATTAGGAGACCTATTAACACTATACTATTCAAAATAAGAAAAAATTTTTTTGTCCGCATTTTTTTATTATAACCGATTCTTCCTTGAGTTTCTGTTTTTTTCTCACTTTCTTCCTTTTCGTTTTATTGAAACTTCCCTAGCCCCATGCTAAAATATTTAGACGGTAACTATTTTATGTTTTACATAAAATCCACTGTGATATATGAGATACAGGGAGGTAGCCTATGAATATATCCGGATCTTTACCAAGTTATTATGGAAGTGTTTCCGCTTTTTCCACGGACGGGAAAACCGAAGCGCAAAAAGGCATTTCTTCCGGAGGCGAAGAATGTCAAACCTGTAAAAACAGGAAATATCAGGACGGTTCCAATGAGAATGTGTCTTTTAAATCTGCCCAACATATGTCTCCTACCAGTGCTGGCGCACGGGTGCGAGCACACGAAGCAGAACATGTTTCCAATGCTTATACAAAGGCAGCGGAAGATGGCGGTACAGTTTTACAAGCCTCTGTAAAAATACAGACTTCTGTGTGTCCGGAGTGCGGACGTACCTACGTAAGCGGCGGTACCACCACTACAAAGATTGCATATCCCAATGAATCGAATCCTTATCAACAAGAAAAAAAGTCGCAAGATGCCGGGGATTTAATTGGTGCGCATTTTTCGACCGAGGTTTAGGAGAGTATTATGCCAATTAGTTACTTGAAGCAGGCGGCCCAACAAGACCTGAACGGGCAGTATCGTTTTTTTGTGCCCAGCTGCCTTTTTTACTTTTTTGCTCCTTTGGTAGCAACATCTGTTTTTTCTTATTTGTTACCGGGAGACAGTTTATATGAAAACGCAATTTATTATTGTGCTAGTTTTTTGATTCAGTTGCTTATGTATCTTGTTTATGCAGGGCTTCAATTGATGCATATGAACAGATCCATAGGACAGCCAATCTCTTTTTCTTTATTGTTTACTTACTTTAAAAACAATACCAACAACTTTTTGATGGCTGGTTTTATTTTTACTTTGGTATCTTATTTACCAACCATCCCCTTATCCATCTTTACCAACGAAATGTTGGATTTGATTTATGCAGATGAATTCAATTATTCACAAGTCATTTTTACAGAGATTACAGTTCTATTCCTCTGCTGTCTCATCCTCATTGTTGGTATTATGATGGATTTGGTTTACGGACTTACCTTCTTTCTTTTGGTGGAAAATCCCACCCAGGGCGGATTGGAAGCCATGAAAAAAAGCCGTAAACTCATGCGTGGTCACAAAGCAGATTTATTTGTATTAAACCTGAGTTTTATTGGATACGTTATCATCGGAATTATTACTTTCGGTATTTTCTTCCTTTGGCTGTATCCTTATATGATTCAGACAAAAGTTCGTTTCTATAAACACGAAATTAAAAGACAGCCTATGTAGACTGTCTTTTTTATTGCTGTAAGCATATACCATTTCTTTTAATCTTCCTTTGCCCATCCATAGGCATACTTCACTGCTTTATTCCATCCCTTTAATTTTTTTTCACGTTCCTCTTGTTCCATAACCGGTTCAAAAGTGCGATCAATTTGCATTTTTGCCACTAATTCTTCTTTGTCTTTCCAGAATCCAACTGCAAGGCCTGCTAAAAAGGCTGCTCCTAATGCCGTCGACTCTACACATGCCGGTCGTTTTACCGGAACACCAATCATATCCGCCTGGAACTGCATAAGGAAGTTGTTGGCACTTGCGCCGCCGTCTACTTTTAGAGAATGTAATCGCTGTCCCATATCTGCTTCCATAGCAAAAATAACATCACATACCTGGTAAGCCACTGATTCCAATGTAGCTCGAATGATATGATTTTTATTGGTACCTCTGGTAATTCCTACAATGGTACCTCTCGCGTACTGATCCCAATGTGGAGCTCCCAAACCGGTAAAAGCAGGTACTACATAACAACCATGGGTACCGTTTACCTTTGTAGCCATGTATTCAGAATCCGAAGCGGAATCAATCAATCGCATCTGATCACGCAACCACTGAATAGAAGCACCTGCTACGAAAATAGAACCTTCCAAGGCATAGTTCACTTTTCCATCAATTCCCCAGGCAATTGTGGTAACCAAACCATTTTGTGAAAACACCGGCTGCTCACCGGTATTCATTAGTAAGAAACAACCGGTACCATAAGTATTTTTTGCTTTTCCTTTATCAAAACAGGCCTGTCCAAACAAAGCTGCCTGCTGATCGCCTGCTGCACCGGCAATTGCAATTTCACCGCCAAAGAAAGATTCATCCGAATATCCATAAACCTGACTGGAAGGAACCGCTTCCGGCATCATGGAAAGCGGAATACCAAGTTCATCTAAAATATCTTGATCCCATTTCAACTCATTAATATTGAACAACATGGTACGAGACGCATTGCTGTAATCCGTAACATGAACTTTTCCCTTTGTTAAACGATAAATCAGCCAGGTTTCTACAGTACCAAACTGTAATTTTCCTGCATCCGCCTTTTCTCTGGCACCTTCTACATTATCCAAAATCCATTTGATCTTGGTAGCTGAGAAATAAGCATCAATAATCAAACCGGTTTTCTTTCTATAAGATTCTTCCAACCCCTTGGCTTTCAACGCATCTGCAATATTTGAGGTACGTCTGCATTGCCATACAATGGCATTATAAATTGGTTCTCCCGTTTCTCTATCCCAAACAATCGCAGTCTCTCTTTGATTGGTAATACCAATCGCAGCAATATCCTCTGCTTTTGCACGAATCATCGACATCGCTTCCCAGGCTACACCCAACATGGTAGACCAGATTTCATTTGCATCATGCTCCACCCAACCCGGATTTGGAAACATTTGGCGAAATTCCTTTTGTGCCATACTGCAAATATTTCCATTTTCATCAAAAAGGATGCAGCGGTTACTAGTGGTACCTGCATCCAGTGCCATCACATACTTCGACATAAAAATAACCCTCCAAAATCCCTTACATGGTCCCCACCATATAAGTATACATTTACATGATTTTCTCCTTCTATTATAAATTGCTTAATAGTTTTAATCAAGTCACAAACCCAAAAGAAAAGCCCTAAAAACCAATCATTTGGTCTTTAGGGCAACCTTTTATTCTGCACGAATCATTTGCACAATATTTAATTCTTTTGCTTTTTCTAAGTATTCTTTTTCTGTCATTTCTTCTGTCACAAAACCATACTCGCCTTCCACTCCGGCATTGACATAAGAAACATCTCCAAAAGCTTTTTCAATCTCTTCTTTTGAAGAGGTACTTCTTACAAAGAAGCAGGTAGACAATTCTGTATAATCTGCAAGATTTAACTTTTCTGCATCCCATTCCAACGGAATATTTTTTCCAAGATTTTGTGCTAATTCCACTACATCGGCAACTACTGCGCTTGCAGTTGGAAGGCTTCCTGCCCCACTTCCGTAAAACATAGCATCCCCAAGCATATTTCCTTTTACAAATACGGCATTAAATACACCATTTACCGGGAATAACGGATGGTTCTTTGGCAACAATCTTGGTGCAACCATCGCTGCATAAGTATCTCCATCTTTATAACTACTTGCAATCAACTTAATGGAACGTTTTAATGCTTCTGCATACTTCATATCCGTAGCAGTGATATGTGTAATTCCTTCTGTATGAATATCCTGATAATCTACCTGACGACCTGCTACAAGGGAAGTCAAAATAGCAATTTTTCTACAAGCATCATATCCTTCAATATCAGCAGTCGGATCTTTTTCTGCATATCCTTTGTTCTGTGCATCCTTTAACACATCGTCAAATTCAGCACCTTCTTCTGCCATTTTTGTCATCATGTAATTGGTAGTACCATTTACAATTCCGGAAATTTCTTCTACCACATCTCCGGTTAAACAACGATTCAAATTACGAATAATTGGAATTCCTCCACCAACGCTGGCTTCGAATTCAAAGTTTGTATTGTTTTCCTTTGCAAGAGCAATTAATTCAGCGCCCTTATCTGCTACCAATGCTTTATTGGAAGTGGTCACGCCCTTACCTGCCTTTAACATTGCAGATACAAAAGTACATGCCGGCTCAACGCCTCCCATGGTCTCTACTACAATATCCACATCCGGGTCATTTGCAATAATCTGATAATCATGTACCACTTTTGACTCTATATCTGTTCCGGGGAAATCCCTAACATCTAAAATATACTTCACTTCTACAGTATCACCAGCTTTTTTTGCGATACTTTCCTTATTTGTTTCCAACACTTCTACAACACCGGAACCGATGGTGCCATATCCCATTACTGCTACCTGAATCATGTCTGTCTCCTTTTGTCTATTCCCTTGCTAATATTTTTAAATCATGCACTCCATCCAGCCCTTGAATTTCTGCTGCCATGGAAGAAAAATCTCCGGTCTCCGGAAGCACCTCAACACTCAGTGTCAAACTAGCCACACTGTTTACCGGAATAGACTGATGAATCGTTAATATATTTGCATGATAATCTGCTACACATCTCAATATCAAAGACAATAAGCCCGGTTCATCAATCAACTGTATTACCATGGTAATTGTTCTTCCCTTTGCATTGTCATGGAAAGGAAAAATATCATCTTTGTACTTATAAAAAGAACTTCGACTGATATCTACAATTTCAGTAGCTTCTTGTACGCTAGACGCTTTACCGGCTTCTAACATTCTCTTTGCTTCCACTACCTTCAGTAATACTTCCGGAACCGCTTTTTCTTTTAAGACATAATAATTCGTCTTTTCTGACATACTGCCTCCTCAATTATGTTCGCATAGGATGCACATTTGTGCTTACCCGAAAGATAGTAACACAAGAATCCAACTTTTGCAAGCACTAATTTATTTCTTTATCACATTAAATCAGGAAATTTTTAACGTCTTCCACCTCTCGGACCACCGGAGCCATGTCCACCCGGTCCACCATGTGGGCCTCCATGAGGAGCTCCGCCATGAACACCTCCCATATCCTGTCTGTGGGCAATCGGCGTACGAATGACATGTTGATCGATTAGCATGTCCCTTGGTGCTCCGGTCGAAGACAAAATTCCATTGCTTTTGTAATTATAGGGAGTCACTTCATAATCGCTGGTATAACTCTTATAAATTGTAAAAAAGGTAATGCAAAAAGCCACTACTCCAAATATGATTCCAAATAAAATCCCCTGTTCTACCACAATAAATATCCTCCTACAAAGCCAAAGATAAAGGCAACTACTGCAGCCAGCAATGATACACGTATCAATTTCGGCATATCTAGCGGCAAGCGACCACTGACTTTTCCCGTTTGTCCGTTCATGGAGTAATAATACATTTCGTTGTCACTGCCTCTGTAGGTAATGGTCCACACCGGCAACAACATATAATCATATACTGTTTTTTTTGCACGCAAATTGCGATGCTGTACCTGCACACTATCGTAGCCGGAAACCTCTTCCAGCAACAATTTTTCTCCGGAACGGTATGCTTCTTCTATCATTTCCTGTTCCACTTCTTTTTGTTCCACATCGCGCTTCTCCGCATAAAAGCCTGATAAATAACCAAAAGAAAAATCTTTTTGGTCTTCAAAACGGTAGGGCAATACCCCGCTGGCTAATTGTCCATTGGCTTTTTTTAATGCGCTTCGGGTAATATCCTGAAAGCTCATGGTGCCTTCACGCTCTACGCGATAAATTTTTTCCTCTCGGAATTGCGTGTCCCCAGACACCCATACCCTTTCGTTTTTCGCTTCTGCCTGAATGCTTCCTTCCACGTCCGCATCTAAAACCCAATAAGGGAAATAGACTCCTGTCATTTTTTCAATTTGCTTCTTTTGAAAAAAATTCTTTGGCACAAATTTCTTTTCATTTACAAATTTTAAAAAGCCTTCTTCTGCTTGGTCCTTCGTAATTTGAAACGGTATAACTTTACTGGGCAGCAAATCCCCGGATAGTCTTCCCTGCAATACCACGGGATTGTGACAATAATAGCAAAAAGTCGCAGCTGTATTTTGATCTGTTACAATTTCCGCTCCACAGCTGGGGCATTGATATACCACACCATCTTCCGCTTCTTTCGTATGGGTTTTCTGTGTTTCCGCCTCTTTTTTTGGTGCTTCCTTTTCCTCTTCAAAAGGCAGTTCTCCCTCTGCAAACAAAGATGCACAGTATTCACATTTATATTTTTGTGTGGCCGGATCAAATCGCAAATCCCCATCACAATTTGGGCATTTCAAACTAATTACTGACATTTTGTATCTCCTCAAAAAAAGCCCTCGGCACCTGCCGAAGGCTTTTTATTATGCTCTTGGTTTTCCACAATTGCTGCAGAAATTGCCTTCATTTACGTTTCCGCACTGGCATGTCCACTTTTGATTCGGCGCCGGCTTTCCACAATTGCTGCAAAAGTTTCCTGTATTATGGGTACCGCACTGACACTGCCAACCCATAGCGCCTTGATTCTGCGGAGCTTGTGGTGCTGCTCCTTGATTTTGATTCTGATACTGATTCTGCATCTGCATTTGCTGCATATTTGCTGCAGACGCTGCACCAAGCATATTTCCACCGGTGTTCATTGCCATGCCCATGCCCATAAATCCAGCCATAGAGCCATTGGCGTTAGAACCTGCTGCTTCCATACCTCTGGCAACAGAACCCTGTACATAACCTTCGCGAATGGTAGGATCACTTAACATTGCTCCTTCATTTCGCATATTAATCAACTTCGTAGACTCTTCATCGTAAGAAATGCTGGCAATACCTACTGCCTGAATTTCCATACCACGCATATTTTTCCAGTCTTCATCTAAGATGGTACTCATATATTTTCCAAGTTCCATTCCCTTAGATGCCACAAAGGAAATACGTTCTCCATCTGCAGACATTTTATTAATTGCAGATTGGAACGCTTCTAAAAATTCAGACATATACTGTTCATTGATATCCTGAATATTCACACGTGATGCGGTCTTTGGAATCACCTCTGCATAAAACTTCAGAGGATCTGTAATTTTAATAGAATAGGTACCATGGGCACGCAAAAACAATTCTGCATTATAGAAAGAATCAAAATAATTCACCGGATTCTTAGTACCAAACTTAATACCTTTGATTTCCTGTAAATTAATATAATAAACCTTTTGTTTGGTAGGTGTCTGTCCACCATACTTTACACGAGAGAAGGTTTCTTTCAATGCATCTCCGAACTGTCCATTAAACAAAGACGGCAATGCCTGATTATCTACTTTGTAATATCCCGGTTCTGCTGTATAATCGATGACTCTTCCGCCATCTACCAACAGCATAAACTGATTTTCATAAACGTGAATCACAGAACCATTGGTAACTGTATCCTCAGTACCTTTGGTATTTGCTCCGCGTCTGGTCAAAACGCCTTCACAAAAGACGGTCTGATCGGACATCTCTCCCGGTTCAACTACTTCCAGCCATTGATCTGCTAAACCGCCGCTAATCGCACCGGCTACTGCCTTAATAATACCCATTTTATCTCCTCCTATGCATCTTTTTCATCTTTCGATGTAGCAAGCCATTTTAAGTAAGCATTGATAAACAAATCAATCTCACCATCCAAAACAGCATCCACATTTCCTGTTTCTGCCTGCGTTCTGGTATCTTTTACCATGGTGTATGGTTGTAACACATAAGAACGGATTTGGTTACCCCAACCGATTTCTGTCACCTCACCACGAATATCTGCTGCTTTTTCTGCATTCTTCTGTTCTTCCAGCAAATACAGTTTTGCCTTCAACATTTGCATTGCCTTGTCTCGGTTCATATGTTGTGAACGTTCATTTTGGCAAGTCACCACTATACCTGTGGGTAAGTGGGTAATACGAATTGCGGATGAAGTCTTATTGATATGCTGTCCACCGGCTCCACTGGAACGGTAAGTATCCACACGAATATCTTCATCTCGCACTTCAATATCAATATCTTCCTCAATATCCGGCATAACATCGCAGGATACAAAGGATGTTTGTCTTTTTCCTGCTGCATTAAATGGGGAAATACGCACCAAACGGTGAACGCCCTTTTCCGATTTCATATATCCATAGGCATTTTCACCGGTCACCTGGAATGTAATGGATTTAATTCCAGCCTCATCTCCATCCAGAGAATCCAACACTTCCAACTGAAATCCTTTGTTCTGGGCCCAACGACTGTACATACGATACAACATCGCGCACCAATCGCAAGACTCTGTTCCACCTGCGCCCGCATGTAAAGATACAATCGCTGCATCACGATCATATTCTCCGGACAACAACGTTTTTAATCGAATGGCTTCAAAGCTTTCCGTGAACTCCCGATACATTTCTTCCACTTCCGGAATCAAAGCGGGATCCGGCTCTTCTTCCCCCATTTCGATTAAGGTCAGTATATCTTCATACTGTTGCTCCAAAGATGCCATGATTTCCACATCATCTTTGCAGCTCTTCAATTCTTTCATTTTTTCCTGGGAAGTCATAGGATCATCCCAAAATCCGGGAGCTTCCATTTCTCTTTCCAGTTCTTGGATTCGATGACCTTTATTTGTCAGGTCAAAGTGAATCCCTCACTTCCTGTAATGGCGTCTTGTATTCTGCCAATTCAAATTTGTATGAATCAAGTTCAATCACAGGTATCACCAACTTTCTTTTTCTATTCTTCAGACAATACTTCTATCGCTTTTTGAATCTGGTTGTCCAAACTATAGCTATAGGTATCTTCCTCTGTTCCTAAGAACTCATATTCCAATTCAATATCCGGAGAGATTCCGGTTCCATGAATATTTTCTCCATTTGGAGTGTAATAAGTTTCTGTAGTAAGCTTCACCGCAGAACCATCGGTCAACTCATAGGTCTTCTGTACAACACCCTTACCATAAGTAGTCGTACCAATCAAAGTACCATACTCGTAATCGCGAATAGCGCCGGCCAAAATTTCAGAAGCGCTGGCACTGCCTTCATTGATCAAAACCGCAATCGGTAAAGATAAACTGGTTTCTCCTGAAGATACCTGTTCTTCACGATTTCCGTATTTGTCCTCTGTATATACTATCACACCTTCCGGTAAAATATCATCCGCAATTTGCACAACGGAAGACAAGAGTCCTCCCGGATTATAGCGTAAATCAATAATCATAGAAGTCATACCCTGTTCCTGCAAATCTGCCACGGCCGCCTCAAACTCATTGGCCGTATCGGTTGCAAAACGAGAAATCTGAATATATCCGATATTGCCTTCCAACATCTCATAATCTACAGACGGAATGTTAATTTCTCTACGAGTCACGCTAATTTCTAATGTTTCATCCTCACGAACAATGGTGAGCACTACATCGGTACCATCTTCTCCCAGGATTAAATCAACTACATCATCCAGTTCCAAGTCGGTGACACTTTCTCCATCCACTGCGGTGATAATGTCCCCTTCTAAAATACCCGCTTCTTCAGACGGGGTCCCTTCGTATACCGTAACAACATTGATATATCCGGTATCAGAATCTTTCGTCAACCCAATACCGATTCCATAATACTGCTGCGTAGTAGTCTTCATCATATCCGCGTATTCATCTGCCGTATAATATACAGAATAAGGATCGTCCAATGCGTCCACCAAGCCCGCATATAATCCGTCTGCTAAGGTTTCATCATCCACATCCTCATAATAATATAAGCTAATCAATCCTTTGATGGCGGAAATCTTTGAGGTAACGGTATCTGTAAGCAAAGAGGAATCCACTGCTCCAAAATGTACTACTCCTGCAAACAATCCCACGCATAAGGTTCCACCCAACACAACGAGTGTTGATAAAATTCCTATGACCAGTCCAAATTTAAAGCCTTTCTTCTTTGGTTCCTTCGGTTCCTGTTCCCCTGTTTCCATTAAAGTTTCTTCTGTTGTTTGTTCTAATTCTGTATTTTGTTCTTCCATTTCTCTGCTGTTCCTTCCTTTATGATAAATAGCTCCATGGACTCACATACTCTCCATTTAAAGATACCCCGAAATGCAAATGATTTCCTGTAGAAATACCTGTACTTCCTACATAAGCAATGGTCTGTCCCGCCGTTACCGTTTGGCCTGCGCTGACTGCCAGCGAAGAACAATGCATATACACCGTTCGCAAACCACTACCGTGATTAATGATGACATAATTTCCGGCAGAACTACTATAGCCTGCATAAGTAACGGTACCATCTGCAGCTGCTACAATGATTGCCCCATAGCTGGCGCCAATATCAATTCCCTTATGATAAGTCGACGCTCCTGCCGTAGGAGATTCTCGATATCCAAAATCACTGGTGATTCTGGTACTGCTCGGGCAAGGCCAAGTAAATACGCCACCACTGTATACCTTTTCTTCGTAGGTCTCACCACTCGCTTCTGCCGCTGCTTTTTTTGCTTCTTCTGCAGCAATTTCCGCTTTAATCTGAGCAATTACTTCTTCCTGTGCCTTAATTTCTGCTTCATATTCTTCTGCCAAGGCTTCCGCATCACTGATCTCACTATTCACCGATGCAAGTTCTGCTACCTTTGCACTCTCTAGTGAAGAAATGGTACTCTTTTGTTCTTCCACCACTGCCTGCAGCTCTTCCAGTTCTGCTTTATCTGCCTCTAAGGTTTCCTCATAATTGCTGATTTCTGTGATTGTATCCTGATATGCAGTCAACTGCTCTCGGTCATAATTTGAAATCTGCGTCACATATTCTAAATTCGTAAGCAATTCGGAAATACTACCGGAAGTAAGAAGTAACGTCACATAACTGTTTCCCACTTGGCTTTCATACATAAACTGAATACGAAGTTTCATATCTTCATATTGTTGATCAGCCGTAGCAACCATACTATCTAATTCCGCTTGTGTTGTTTCTATTTCTTCATTTTTACTTTCCAAGTCTGCTTCTACTTGCTGTAACTGTGCAGAAATTTCCGTCAATTGCGCATCCAGTTCCGCCACCTTATCTTCAATATCATCCTTAGAATCCTCCAAGGAATCAATCAAATCCTGGGCCTCACTCAGTTGTTCCTTCAATGTACTCATTTCTGATTCTGCGTCAGATAATTTTGAAGACGTTGCATAGACTGTTTTCGCCGGAAAAATAAGCACTGCACAAAGCATTAATGCCAATATACGCTTCATAAATTCACCTTTTCTATCTCTTCCTAAAAAACAAGAGCGTTCCACAGCACTGCTGCTATTGAAACGCTCCTCCCATTTACACTTTTAAATGTTTACGAATTGTAATAAAACTTCCAACAAATCCGATGCCGACACCTAAAATCAAAGATGCAGGTATAAGAACCTGGAATACCTGATTCACCGGTAAAAAAGAAAGCATTGAACTTATAAAGTTAAATTTCTCCGCAATATAATTGATGATGGTATTGTACAAATAATAAAGAATCACTAGAGGCAAAGCCGAACCGATTAGTCCAATCAAAACTCCTTCAATCATAAATGGTGCTCGGACAAAGAAATCTGTCGCTCCAATCAGTTTCATAATTCCAATTTCTTCTCTTCGAACAGAAATACCAACATTTACCGTATTGCTAATTAAGAAAATAGCAACTGCAAATAAAATAGCAATAATTCCGATTGAGATATATTGAATCAATTTATTGAAATCTGACAACGTGTTTGCTGCCGCTTCTGATTGATGTACTTCACGAACTCCGTCTAAGGACTCTAAATAAGTTACCAACGCATCCTGTAAGGAGACATCACTCAAATATATTTCATAATGTGCAGAATTTGCAAGCGGATTGTCATCTTCAAATCCTTCTGCCAATTCCTCATGACCTGCAAAATAATCTGCTTTAAACTCTTCCCATGCTTCCTCGGCGGATACATATACATATTCGGATACTTCCGCCCTCTTGCTAATAGATGCTTCAATTGTTTCCAATTGTTCATCCGTAATGCCTTCATCAAAGAAGACTGTAACTGCCACACCTTCTTCGGCAGTTTTTACCATTGCTTGGAAGTTTGTAACGATCGTATAAAACAACCCAAACAAAAAAATACATGCTGACATTGTTGCAATACTTGCAAGAGAAAACAATTTATTTCTCCAAATGTTCTTCACACCCTGTTGAAAGGTATAAAACAGCGAATTAAGCCTCATCGTTATCACCACCTTCGTCACTTACGATGACGCCTTTCTCTATTGTTATTACTCGCTTATTCATAGCCTTTACAATTTCCATATTGTGGGTAACTACAAGTACTGTGGTACCACGAGCATTGATATCTGATAATAAATGCATGATTTCCCATGCATTGGAATTGTCCAAATTTCCGGTAGGCTCATCTGCCAATAATATCTTTGGTTCATTTACCAAAGCTCTGGCTATAGCCACACGCTGTTGCTCTCCACCGGATAACTGCTTTGGCTTCGACTTATACTTCGCAGCCAAGTTAACCATGGATAGCATTTTCGGCACCTGCTTCTTAATATAATAATTCGGGACACCGATGACCCGTTGTGCAAATGCAACGTTTTCATAAACATTTCTGTCCTTTAACAAGCGGAAATCCTGAAATACCACGCCAACATTTCGGCGATATTTCGGGATCTGCCGTCTACGAATCTTATTTAATTGTTTGCCGTTTATGGTAATGGTACCACTGGTAGGCTCCAATTCCTTTAATAGTAATTTGATCAGGGTCGATTTTCCTGATCCACTGTTTCCAACAAGGAAAACAAATTCTCCCTCTTTGATGTGAATATTAACGTCATTTAAGGCAGGCACACCTGCAGTATATGACTTATTGACGTTCTCCAGCCGAATCATAGTTCCTCCTCAAATAGCAAGGTTAATAGTCTAATGTTTCCATATATTTCATGTATTTCACAACCATGAGTGCAATCTTAAATGTAATGGCATCTTCAAAGACGCGCAAATCCAAGCCAGTACTTTTTTGCAATTTATCCAAACGATATACCAGGGTATTACGATGAATATACAACTGGCGAGAAGTCTCTGATACATTTAAACTATTCTCGAAGAATTTATTGATGGTTGATAAAGTCTCCTCATCAAATTCATCCGGAGATTTTCCATCAAAAATTTCTTTAATAAACATGCGGCACAAAGGAATCGGCAGCTGATATATCAAGCGGCCAATACCAAGCTGTGAATATGCAATGATATTTTGTTCTTCAAAGAAAATCTTTCCAACATCCAAAGCCATTTTTGCTTCTTTGTAAGAACGAGATACTTCTTTGATTTCATCAATGACAGTACCGTAAGAAATATAAATGTCTGCATTGTTGTCTGTGGTACGGAACAAATTCAAAATAACCTCTGCGGTTTTCTTGAGATCTTCTACATCTTCGCCTTCGGAAAGTTCCTTTACAACGATGATATCTCTCTCATCTACAGCAGTGACAAAATCCTTTGTCTTTGCACCAAAAAGACTGCGCACTTTTTCTAATTCATTTCCATCTTTCTCACGATTTGTTTCTATAATATAAACAACACGACGACATTCTACATCGATATGTAATTTCTTCGCACGGTTGTAAATATCTACTAACAGTAAATTATCCAACAACAAATTCTTGATAAAGTTGTCCTTATCAAAGCGTTCTTTGTATGCCACCAATAAATTCTGAATCTGGAATGCAGCGATTTTTCCAACCATATAAGTATCATCGCTGTCTCCACTAGCCAACAAAATATATTCTAACTGATGGTCATCAAAAACCTTAAAGAACTGATAACCCTGTACAACCTGGCTATCCGCCGGTGATGACACAAAGGCAAGAGCCGGTTCTATATAGTCATCCGCCTCTGGAAATGTGGTAGCTAAAACGTTTCCCTCCGTATCAATCATACACAGATCTACGCGTGTAATTCCCTTTAATCCGTCTATGGTGTTTTGCAAAATTTGATTTGAAATCATACTCCGTATCCTCCTGGATTGTTGTACAGATTATATTGTAAATTTTTCACAATATAAAAGAACATCTTGTAAAGATACATAAACTGTCCTAAAGTTTATTTTAATGCAAAACTCCTTAAAAAGGAAGAGGAAACTGTATTTTTTTTATGCTATTTGTTGTATTCATTCACCTTTCGTTTCAAACGAAATCCTCTAATTTTTTTGGCAAAATTTACGAGTATACGATTTAAGCCAGTATCAATCCGATAATGGTCTCCAAGACCATACCAAATCTTTGCATTCAACTTCAAACGGTGTTCTTCCAAGAATTCCTCCTGAGTCGGAGCAGGAATCACAGATAAAATAACATCCGGATTCTCTGTATTTAAAAGATTAACGATATGCTCATAGTCACCCACACATTCTTCCAAGGCATAGGCTCCCACCACTTGCATTCTTTCATAATATTCTTCCATGTAAGAGCGAAAATGTTCTAACTTCTCCACAGTATCCGCTAATAAAAATACGGTTTTGTGGTTGCGTTGAATACGTTTCATAAATTCGCGGAAGAAAAGATGTTGTTCTATTTCTTTTTTTCTTTGTAAATCCAGCTCCCCAGCTGCATTTAAAACCTGACTTTCACCAACAATCGCCAAGTCCGCTTTATGTAAGCACTGCTTGACTGTTTCATTCTGCTGTGCCGCTTCAATCAAAAGCGTGGTAACTGTTTCAATGGTATTCATTTCATTGTTATTTAAAAACAAATCCACTTTTTGCATGGCTTCATGCACATTATAGTTATCCACTTGAAAGTCTAGTATATCTAATTTCTTTACCATTTCTCCCTCCATCTCTCTCCCATCGTTTTCACGATGTGGTAAGTATAGCAAAACACTAGTTCCGATGCAACTTTCTCCCTAGTTTTCCGACAATTCTCGATTCTTTCCTTTTCTATCTATCTCTTTCCTGTGATCTCTTTGTGAACATTTTGTGTTTTTTTATAAGATTCGCACAAAACAAATGTTTTATTTCTTTCATAAAATTTTTAAATTTTTGTTTGACATTTTGTGGATAAAGTGCATAACTTCGTGAATAACTTGATTTTTCGTTTAGTCGTATACTCGTTTTGTGGATAACTTCCCTTCATTTTTGTTAATTTATTTTTTTGTTTATACTTTGTTTATATTTTTTTGTGCAAAATGTTATTTTTCGCAATTTACTGACAATTCGTAAAATTTGGAATATAAGCAAAAGGTCACAAGCGAAACTCCATGGCGCGTAAGCGACATGGAGAAACCCAAGAACCCCATATCGTCAAGTTTACTTGGCAGTATGGGGTTCTTGGGTTGGCCCACGAGGTTTCCTCGGGGGAGTTTCGCGCCTTCTCAGCAGCATGCTTTTCTTCGCTTTGCCCACGAGGTTTCCTCGGGGGAGTTTCGCGTCCCTCAGCATGCCTTTCTTATAACACAAGAAAGAATGTCGCATGCGACATTCTCGCGCCAAGCGCGGTTGCATTTATGCAACATTTACATCTCGCGCGCGTGCGCTTCCATAGCGGAGCGCTTTTTAATATAATAAGAAATTCGAAGGAATTTCTTATTATATTAAAAAAGCGATTCTCTTTCGAGAATCGCTTTGCTTCTGTTCCAACATATCTTAGAAAATACGACGTACTGCTAAGATTTCACGATAATATACATTTGTATATTTGATACCGGTTGCAGCTGTACTTGCATTGATAATCTGACCGTTACCAACATAAATACCTACATGACCACTGTAGCATACAATATCACCCGGCTGCATATCACTAACGCTTACTGCGTATCCTACACTTCTCATAGCTGTTGAAGAGTGTGGTAAGCTTACGCCAAAGGCTGCATATACACTCATTACAAATCCTGAACAGTCACATCCGTTGGTAAGGGATGTTCCACCATATACATATGGGTTGCCAAGGAACTGTGTAGCATAACTTACAACCGCACTACCGCCTGAGCTTGTAGGTGCAGAATAACTGCTTGATGAGCTGCTGGAAGAACTGCTGCTTGATGACTTAGAAGTAGCTGCTTCTGCGGCTGCCTGTGCGGCTTCACGTTCTGCTTCTTCTTCTGCAAGTCTTGCTTCTTCTTCTTCTTTTGATTCAGCGTAATCATATTCAACGGAAATATCTACATATGCAGTAGATACATATCCATCACCTTCTTCGATAGAGACACCAACCCATCCCCAGGAATCCATGTATGTAGTATCAGTAACTGTCAATTCTTCTTCCTGTGGTACTAAACCAATGATGTCTGTCTCCTGTGAAGGAAGTGCACGAACATATAATGTTTCAGTAGTAACGGTAGCAATTGTCTTTGCTACGGATTTAATCAATTCTTCATCACCAACAGAAACGTATTCTGCTTTTACATATCCGGTAACGTTTCCGGATGTGATCTGATACCAACCACCATCTTCTGATGTACCGGTAATATAAGCAACGTTATTGTTGTATAACTTACCAACGATTTCACTTTCTTCACTTGCCTCGGAACGAACATTTACATAATCGTCAACCTGGGCAACTGCCATATTGGAATAATCGGTAGTATCTTCCTCTTCCGCTTCTTCTGCTGCTGCAGCTTCTTCTTCCATGGCTTCCTGCAAAGCTGCTTCTTCTTCAGAAGTAGAAGCGCCCGTCATGATATCTGCCAAGGCTCCGGAAACACCGGATACTGTCGTATCATTCACATAAGTGTCTGTAGTTGTATCTGTATCGGTCTCTGTAGAATCACTGGTTGTGGATTCTGTAGAATCTATGCTTTCTGTAGCCGCTGTAGAAACTGTAACGGTCTCTACACTTTCTTTTGATGAGTCTGTCTGCCCTGCCATAGCCGAAACGATACCAGAAACAGGTAATGCATATGTAGTTTCTGCTGCTGCTCCGGTTAATGATGCGCATAATGCACAACATAACAGCGCACGTACAATCTGGTTCTTCATTATTTCCTCCGTCTTATCTCTTTGGAATCTAAAGTTTCACTAAAAGTTTTGTTACAAAATTGTTACATCTATTACGAATTATATGGGAAGTGCATAGGTATGTCAAGCAAAAATAAGAGATTCTTTGTAATTTTTCATAAAAAGTTCATTGTTTTTCCAAAAAAAGGAGCGTATACTTTTTACTACATATAGGATATATGTGGAAGTATGTGTAACAAGGAAGGTGATGCGCATGAACATTTCAAGCATTAGTCCATCAATTCCCAGCGCTATCGATAGTACACTTGCATCGGATGCAGTGGTTCGACAGGCTGCCACAGAAGTTCTCAGTATGAATTTAGACCAAATGGATGTGGCCGGAGACACTATGGTAAAGATGATGGAAAACTCAGTGACCCCTCATATCGGGTCCAATTTCGACGTAAGTATTTAGGCAAAATAAGAGCTGTCGCAATGCGGCAGCTCTTTTCATATGCTATCTACTTATTTTAAAGCAATTGCTTCTACTTCCAATAATACATCCTTTGGAAGTCTAGCAACTTCTACACAGCTTCTTGCCGGGTAATCGCCCTGGAAGAAGGTAGCATATACTTCATTGATTTTTGCAAAATCATCCATTTCTTTAATAAATACAGTGGTTTTTACCACCTGATCCATGCTACTTCCTGCTGCTTCTAATAAATTAGATAAATTCTGAAGTGCTTGCTTAGCCTGTTCTACAGAGCCTTCCGGAATTGCTCCTGTTTCCGGTACTACCGGAATAACGCCAGAAGTATACACCATTCCATTCACTTCAATCGCCTGAGAATATGGTCCGATTGCTGCCGGTGCCTTATCTGTTGCAACTACTTTCTTCATAAATAAATCCTCCTATAAAAAAACAATATATATCTCTGAACTTACGTTTTTGAAAACCTACGGAATCCAAAGCTGTAATTCAAAAACTATAATTTACGAATCACAGAATCTGTAATTTCAATTTTTCTTTCTTTATAAAGATGACCCACAGCACGTTTAAATGCCGCCTTGCTCAAACCTGTTTCTCTCATAATGACTTCCGGTGAAGCTTTGTCTGTAAAAGGCAATACTCCGGCATAAGAATCCAACAAAGAAAGTACCATTTCTCCATCTTCATCCAACTGCAAATATGCACGCTGTCTCAAGGTAACATCCAGTTTTCCGTCTTCTTTTACATTCAAGACTTTTCCGGATAATACCTGACCAATGCGGTAATTCTTCATATGTTCATGCTTCGGAATCATAGCTGAATACTTATCATCTACTGCTACGAAGGTTCCAAAATCATGTCCGAATTCATAAATGCGGAAAGTAACTTCATCATCCTTCTGATATGGGGAATTCGTTGCCAATCGGTCATAAATCCCCTTCATACTTGCGCACAAGCGCTTACTTTTATCTATATATAAAGTAACCAGGATTTCATCCCCTGCTTTCACTTTTCCACGCATCTCTTTATATGGAAGGAACAGGTCTTTTTCCAAGCCCCAGTCCAAAAAAGCGCCAATCTTAGTCACTTCCTTCACAGTAAGAACCGCTACCTGCTCTAACGTTAATTTCGGTTCCGCAGTCGTAGCAATGAGGCGATCTTTGGAATCCTTATACAAAAAGACCTTTATCTTGTCTCCTACCTTAGCATCTTCCGGCACCTGCTTCTTTGGTAAAAGCACACGATCTTCCTGGCCTTTTTCCTCTGCCAAATAAACGCCGAAATCTACCGTTTTAATAATTTCTAATTCTTGTTTTTTTCCTAAATTAAACATACTACTCCTATTTTCTAATACAGCAAGATGCTCTCCTTCGCTTTTCTTGCTAACAACAGCTTCCCTGTTTCCCTTTTATTCAAGTTCCACCACTGCATATGGTTTTCCTTGCTCATCCTGCAAAGACACCACCGTTCGCTGTTCTTCCCGGTACACCATTGGGTAAATCTGATTTCCTAATAACGCTGCATGATTATATTCTACCCGAATATGCTTCACAGGGAAAGATTTCTCCAACACATCCTCCGCAATCCGAATATAATTTGCATTATTTACATGACGATTCGTATCCAAGTCGGATTTCTTTACTAAATATGGATGTACATTCTCCGTATAAACATCCGGTTGTTGAATTTTTCTTGAAACCTCTTTCATAGGAAGTTTCTCTTCCACATCTTTTTGAAAAGGGCCTGTGATTTCTTCTGTCAAACGCATAGGTCTTCCGGATGTTGCATCAAAGAACACCCAATGAGAATCTGTCTTTACAAGCAATTCTCCTTCGGTTGTTTTTATTACCGTATTACGATATCCATACAAACGATCAAACTGATACGGCCAGGTTTCCACTATGAGTTCCTGTCCTAATACAGGCATTTTTTCAATTTCTATGTTCCAGCTTGTTAAAATCCAACCTCTTTTTTCTTGCATGGATTTTTCCACGCTACACCCTACAGATTCTGAATGCAACGTACAACAATCTTGCAAATAATTCATCATTGCAAGCAAAGACAAACTTCCCTGTTCATTGCATTCGCTATATCTAACTTTTCCTTGAAATTGATATCCCATAGTTGCCTCCATTTTCTATATCTAGCCAGAGAAAATCATGATTTCTTTACACACAAATCCTATGAAATCAAGTAGGACTGCTACAGTCCTCACGATTCGGATGTGCGCATATAAAACGAAACCCCAGAAGAAACTCTTCTGGGGTTCTTTCAGCTGGCCCACAAGGATTCGAACCTTGAAATGACGGAGTCAGAGTCCGTTGCCTTACCATTTGGCGATGGGCCATTGTTTTGTCAACAAAAAGAATTATACTTTCCTATAGGGGAAAAGTCAACCAGTTTTTTTAAAAAAAATAAAGTTTTACTTTTTCTTCTTTTTTCTTTAATTGTCTGTCATTAGTAAAACAGGATTCCACCATCCACCCAAGCATAATCCATAGGATCCGAAAGCTGTATTTGTGCTCTTCCACCTGTTGCATCCGTAATTAGATTCTTCATATTTTCTACTTCATCCATGGGAACAACGATCTTTAATTCCACTGCGTCAGTAAATTCCGAAGAAATCAATTCATACCCCTGTTCCCGAAACAAAAACTCTAATTTGCCATAGTCACTGTAATCTGTTTTGATGGCAAATGTCCGTCCGGTGTTTTTTTCTCCTATAACAGAAGCGGCAAGACCTTCTTGTACTGCTTTTTGATAGGCTCTTACCAATCCGCCGGTTCCCAGTAAAGTACCGCCAAAATAACGTGTCACCACCACTGCTACGTCATGCAAATCCTCATGAAGCAAGACTTCCAACATAGGTCTTCCCGCTGTTCCTGCAGGTTCTCCGTCATCTGAGCAGCGTTGCAGTTCTTGGTTTTTTCCTATTATAAAGGCATGACAGTTGTGTCTGGCATCCCAATACTTTTTCTTTTGCTCTGCAAGAAATTTTAATGCCTCCTCTTCTGTATGCACAGGCTGCACTGTCGCGATAAATCTAGACTTTTTTTCTTCTATTTCTCCTACTCCACCTTGGTATACAAAATGATTGGCCATGAAAATCTCCTTTTTTACTTCTCTTGCCTTCTTCGGCAGTATTAGTATATCTCGAAAAATCATTCCTTTCCACCACTATTTTTGCTATAATGTATTCCGTATAAGTAAATAGGAGGACCATTATGAATTATGGAAAGAAAGGTACTTCTAAGAGGAAAAAGCAACTTACCTCTAAGAGTACTATGGTTCGAAAGAAATTCGGCGTCGCCTTTGGAAAAACCTTTTTAGTTGTTTTCCTAGCGATTGTCATTGTCGGTACCTGCGCCGGAGTCGGTGTAGTAAAAGGCATTCTGGATTCCGCACCGGATATCAATGATATCGATGCAACTCCAACCGGATATCTTTCCACCGTATTAGACACAGACGGCAATGTAACCGCTACACTGGTTGCTTCCGGATCCAACCGTATTTACGTTACCTTGGACGAAATTCCGGAAGACTTGCAACATGCTTTCGTAGCTATTGAGGACGAACGTTTCTATACACATAACGGAATTGATATAAAAGGTATCTTTCGTGCCGCTATGACTGCCCTCACTACCGGTTCCTTTTCACAAGGTGCCAGTACCATTACCCAGCAGTTGTTGAAAAACAATGTTTTTACTGATTGGACCAGCGAGAGTACTTTCGCAGAAAAGATTACTCGTAAAATTCAAGAACAGTATTTAGCAATCCAATTAGAAAAAATCGAATCCAAAGAATGGATTTTGGAAAACTACTTAAACACCATTAACTTAGGTCAAAATACCTTAGGTGTACAGGCTGCATCCGAACGTTACTTCAATAAGGACGTTTCTGATTTAACCTTATCTGAATGTGCAGTTATCGCAGCAATTACTCAGAATCCATCCAAGTACAATCCGGTAAGCAATCCGGAAGCAAACCAAGAACGTGCTTCCTTGGTATTGTCCAAAATGCTGGAACAGGGTTATATCACACAAAGTGAATACGAAGAGGCATTAAACGATAATGTCTATGAACGTATTCAAATTGCAGATGCAGAGAACTCCGCATCCGAAATTACCTCTTACTTTGTTGATGCATTAACCGATCAGGTCATTGATGATTTAATGGAAGTTTTGGGATACACCGAGACACAGGCCTATAAAGCTCTTTATCAAGGTGGTTTGACCATTTACTCCACACAGGATTCCACCATTCAGGCCATTGCCGATGAAGAAGTAAACAATTTGGAAAACTACGGCGGTAGCAATCCACAGTACTCCTTCTCCTACCGTTTAACCATCGAACATTCCGATGGTACTTACTCTAACTACAGTGAGCAAACTATGAAAACGGCTTTAGGCGGAGATTCCATTAATTACAGCAGTCAGGAAGAAGCCCAAGCAGCAATTGATGCTTATCGTGAATCCTTACTGGAAGACGGAGATACCGTTACCGGAGAAACCGTGATATTTACCCTTCAGCCTCAGGTTGCTCTCACCATCATGGATCAATCCACCGGTGAAGTAAAAGCCTTAGTTGGAGGACGTGGTGACAAATCTGCCAGCAAGACCTTAAACCGAGCTACCGGCGTTACCAGACAGCCCGGTTCTACTTTCAAGATTTTGGCAGCTTACGCCCCTGCTTTGGAAGCCGGCTACACTCTGGCATCTGTACAGGACGATGCACCATTTAATTATTCAAACGCAGAAAGTTCTGCCGTGCACAACTATGACAATTCTTATCGTGGTTTTACAACATTCCGTACAGCCATTGAGAATTCTATCAACGTTGTTGCAGTTAAAACCTTAACCGACATCGGAACTACCACCGGTTACGAAATGGTCGAAGACTTCGGAATCAGTACTCTGACAGAAGACGACAATTCCCAGGCCTTAGCCCTTGGTGGTATTACAAACGGTGTTATTAACCTGGAATTAACTGCTGCATATGCTACCATTGCAAACGGCGGTACCTATACCGAGCCAAGATTTTACACAAAGATTTTGGATCATGAAGGAAATGTTTTAATTGACAATACTGCTCAGACAAAGCAAGTCATTAGCGAGGAAACCGCTTGGCTGTTAACCGATGCCATGAAGGGTGTTCTTACATCCGGAACCGGTAAGGCTGCTTACTTCGGAACCTCTATGGCACAGGCCGGAAAATCCGGTACTACCAGTAACAACCGCGATGCTTTGTTTGCAGGTTATACACCATATTACACTTGCGTAGTATGGGGTGGATACGATGACAACTCCGAGCTTTCTTACACGACTTATCCAAAACTAATATGGAAAGCCGTCATGTCTCGCATACACGAGGACCTAGAAGCCAAGGATTTTGAAATGCCATCTACGATTACTTCCGCAACGGTTTGCTCCAAATCCGGAGAGCTTGCAGCGGAAGGCCTCTGTGAATATGACCCACGAGGAAGCATGCTGATCACAGAATATTTTGCGGAAGGTACAGTTCCTACTACCACTTGTAGCCATCATATCAGTGCTACCATTTGTACCGAATCCGGTCAATTGGCAACCGATAGTTGTCCGGAAGAAAGTAGGCACTCTTCTGTATACATCATAGGAGGAGCCACCAGTGGAACCTCCGAATCCGCTTATGTACTTTCTGCGGAAGTCCTGACTTCGAGCTGTCAGATTCATGCAGGAAATACGCTAACGCAATTCGCAAACCTAAATGACCTATTAAGTATTGCCACCTCCGGTGCATCCACGGCAACGACAGATACCGGAACCACAGATACCGGAACCACAGATACTACAAATACCACAGATACTACTACAGATACCGGCGATACTACGACAAGCGAATAATAAGCAAATAAAAAAGCTTCGGAATTTAAAATTCCGAAGCTTTTTTGCTTTTTATGATTTATTTACGAATCCAACACGCTAGTTTTTCGTTTACCATAGCAACGCTTTTATACTTCAAATAACAAATCACCATAAGATGGCATTGGCCATAATTCCTTATCTACAATCATTTCCAATTCATCTACCGGCTTACGAAGTGCTGCCATTGCAACAGTTACTTCTTTGTAGTAGTAATTTGCCTGCTCTTTGATATCCTTGTGTTCTTTTGCCTTCTGATCTACCTCAATCAACTTAGACAATGCCAATTTGGTTTCTGCCAATAAATCAGAGGTCTCTGCCAACAATTCCTGCTGTGTGCTAACATCTGCATCCGGCAAAGCAGCAAGTACGCTGTTTACGGAAGTAGCAAGTCTTGTGGTGTACTGAATCACTGCAGGGATAATCTGCTTGCTGGCAATATCAATCATAGATTTTGCTTCAATATGGATGGTTTTTGCATAGGTTTCATATTCAATTTCTACGCGGCTTTCCAACTCTGTTCTGGTAAATACATGGAACTTCTCAAAGCATTCTACATTTTCCGGTTCAATGTATGCCGGAATTGCTTCTACCATAGACTTAATATTTGGAAGTCCACGTTTTTCAGCTTCCTTTACCCATTCCTCTGAATATCCATCTCCGCTAAAGATAATGCGCTGATGTTCCATGGCATATTCTTTGATCAAATCATGTACAGCCAAATCAAAGTCTTCTGCCTGTTCCAAACGGTCGCAAGCTTCTGCAAACGCTTCTGCCACGATGGTATTTAATACCACGTTTGCCTGTGCTACAGAATCCTGAGAACCTACGCTACGGAACTCAAACTTGTTTCCGGTAAAAGCGAATGGTGAAGTACGGTTTCTATCGGTCGCATCCTTCATGAAATCCGGTAAAGTCTTAACACCGGTTTCCAATTTTGCTCCCTGAATAGAACGAGTTGCAGATCCGGTACTTACCAACTGTGTGATAACGTCTTCTAACTGTTCTCCCAAGAATACAGATACAATGGCAGGAGGTGCTTCATTGGCACCCAAACGATGATCATTTCCTACATCTGCTGCAGATGCACGTAAAAGTGATGCATGTTTATCTACTGCACGTAAAATACAGGTCAATACCAATAAGAACTGTACATTCTCATGAGGAGTTTTCCCCGGCTCTAAAAGATTGATTCCATCATCTGTCGTAATAGACCAGTTATTATGCTTTCCGGAACCATTGACTCCGGCAAATGGTTTTTCATGCAACAAGCACTGTAAGCCATGACGATATGCTACCTTCTTTAAAGTTTCCATAATAATCTGGTTGTGATCTACTGCAATATTTGCCTCTGCATAGATTGGTGCAAGTTCATGCTGACCCGGAGCTACTTCATTGTGCTGTGTCTTTGCAGAAACTCCTAATTTCCAAAGTTCTTTATTTACATCTTTCATATAAGAAGCAATGCGATCACGAATGGTACCAAAATAATGGTCATCCATTTCCTGTCCCTTTGGTGGCATAGCACCAAATAAGGTACGTCCGGTAAAGATTAAATCCTTACGTTTTAAATATTTTTCACGATCCACAATAAAGTATTCCTGTTCCGGTCCTACGGAAGGGGTTACTTTCTTGGATGTCTGATTTCCAAATAAACGTACTAAACGAATGGCCTGCTCATCAATTGCCTCCATAGAACGAAGCAACGGAGTTTTTTGATCTAAGGCCTCTCCTGTATAAGAACAAAATGCTGTCGGAATGTAAAGTGTCGCACCAGCCGGATCCTGTCTTACAAATGCAGGAGATGTACAATCCCAAGCAGTATATCCTCTCGCCTCAAAAGTAGCACGAAGTCCACCAGATGGGAAAGACGATGCATCCGGTTCTCCTTTGATCAATTCTTTTCCGGAAAAGCTCATCAAAACCTTTCCGCTTGGCAATGGCGCTGATATAAAGGAATCATGTTTTTCCGCGGTCACACCGGTCAAAGGCTGGAACCAATGGCTATAATGGGTAGCACCCTTTTCAATTGCCCACTCTTTCATCTCGTGAGCAACTACATCTGCGGTCTCTAAATCCAATTCTTTTCCTTCTTCAATTACCTCACGTAATTTCTTATATACCTTTTTTGGTAAACGTTCTTGCATAACGGTATCATTGAATACATTTTCTCCAAAGATCTCGTTTACTTTTAAAAACTCTTCGCTCATATCAGTACCCTTTCTGTCGTTTATCGGCATTTTGTCACATTCTCGCAACTTATATGCATTTGCGTTCCATTATAACCGAAAAATCTCCTCTTTTCCATAGATAGGCCATTCTTTTCCAATGATTTTTATTCATAAAACTATTTGGCTCTACTTATAAAAGAGCAAAATTCATAAGAATTCAAATGAATTAAAAAAGAGGCATTCCCTAAGGAACACCCCTTTGTTTTAAGATTTATGCTTTTCCTACAGATCCGAATAATTCCATCTTTTCTTTTACTGTAGCCTTAATAGCATCTGCACCAGGTGCAAGAAGCTTACGTGGGTCAAAGCCCTTTCCTTCTAAATCTTTTCCAGCTTCGATGTACTTACGAGTAGCATCTGCGAAAGAAAGCTGGCACTCTGTATTTACGTTGATCTTTGCAACTCCAAGAGAGATTGCTTTCTTGATCATATCTTCCGGAATACCTGTACCACCGTGAAGAACGAGTGGCATAATTCCTGTCTTCTGCTGAATAGCATCTAATGTTTCAAAGCTAAGTCCTGCCCAGTTTTCCGGATATTTTCCGTGGATATTTCCGATACCTGCAGCAAGCATATCTACACCAAGATCAGCAACAGCCTTGCATTCGTCTGGATCAGCGCATTCGCCCATTCCTACAACACCGTCTTCTTCACCACCGATAGAACCAACTTCTGCTTCGATAGAGATTCCTTTTTCATGAGCAACCTGAACCAATTCTTTGGTCTTTTCAACGTTCTCTTCGATTGCATAATGAGAACCATCAAACATGATAGATGTGAAGCCAGCTTCAATACACTTGTAGCATCCTTCATATGTACCATGATCCAAATGTAAAGCAACCGGAACTGTAATTCCAAGTTCTTTATCCATAGCCTTAACCATTGCTGCTACGGTTCCGAAACCTGTCATATACTTTCCAGCACCTTCTGATACACCAAGAATAACTGGGGAGTTTAATTCCTGTGCAGTTAAAAGAATGGATTTTGTCCACTCAAGATTGTTGATGTTGAACTGACCAACAGCATAGTGTCCGGCTTTTGCCTTTTTCAACATTTCTGTAGCTGATACTAACATATTTTATCCTCCGTCGATTTATTATTATCAGTAAAAATACTGACTATGACTCATTCCACAAAAAATTTTATCATTTCTCTTTCTAAATTTCAATCCGAAAACAGACTGCCAAACAAAGAATCTGCCCCAAATAATGAGGTTTCTTGTTTCTTAGCTTCTTCTAACTCTTTTTTGTTCTTCTTAATCATGATTTCAACAGCCTTATTCATGCAACGAATATCCGTATCTTTATGGTTTCCACCGAATTCACCGTCTAATGTCCAGGCAATTTCTTCCTGTGGACGAATAACAATACGGTCTGTCTTGCAAGTATAAATCAAATCCGTGTTATCGATTAAATTTGTCAAAGAAGCTAAAATCTCATTTAATTCCAAAATATTGTTCGGAGTCTTAATCAAAGTCACTTCGAATAAACCGTCATCCAATTCCACATTCTTTCCGGCGATATCCGAAAAGCCTCCAATGGATCTGGAATTGGTAATCATTCCAAAAATAAACTTTCCTGAAATAATTTCTCCATTTACTTCCGCTTCTAATTCATAGGAAGGCAAACTTCCGATTTTCTGGGTTGCCTGAAGCAAATAAGCTACATGGCCCAAAGCATTTTTCATTTCCTGTGTTGTTTCATAAGAGACATCTGTAAACGCGCCAAAGGCTGCTACATATACAAAACTATCTCCATTGAAATAACCGATATCTGTGGCAAACGCTTTTCCATTTACCGCAATTTCCGTTGCTTTTAACTGATCCTTGGGAATCTTCAAGGAGCTTCCAAAATCATTGGTACTTCCTGTTGGAATATAGCCAATCGGCACACGTTCCTCTATCGGTCTACGCATCATACCGGTAACAGTTTCATCTAAAGTACCATCGCCACCGCTACAAACCACAAGCTCATATTCGCCGGCTTCCTCTTCTACCAAACGAATTGCTTCTCCTCTAGCCTGGGTTGGATGTGCCGTTACTTCATAACCGGCTTTCACCATAATATCTAGAATATCTGCTAATTTTCTTTTAATCATTCCCTTTCCGGAATGAGGATTAAACACAAATAATGCTTTTTTCTTTTTCATACTTTCTTACCTATATTCTTCTGCCAATTCTCCTAATTTACGTAACCTGTGATTGACACCACTCTTCCCAATGGGATGTGCAAAATAATCTCCCAACTCCTTCAGCGGAGCCTCCGGATGCTCCATACGCACATAAGCCATTTCCCGTAAATTCTCCGGCAAATTGTCCAGACCCACATTTTCTTGTAAAAGTCGAATATCTTCCAGCTGTTTCACTGCTGCATTTACCGTCTTATTGATATTGGCAGTTTCACAGTTCACCTGACGATTCACAGAATTACGCATTTCCTTAATAATACGCACATTTTCCAATTCTAGCAAGGCTTTATGTGCACCCATAAGATTTAGCATATCTACAATCTGCTCGCCTTCCTTCAAATAGACCACATAATGATTCTTACGCGAAACAATTTTTGCATCCATAGAGAAACCACAAATCAATTCTTGAATCTGCTTTGCTTTTCCCTCTTCATGACAGACAATCTCAAAATGATAGGATTTTTCCGGATCGCTCATCGACCCTGCAGACAAATAACATCCCCGCAAAAAGGCTCTTTTGCAGCAAGTCTGCTGTAACAAAATCCGATTCACTCCGTTTCCTATATTTTCCATATTGCCTTCCAAATCCATAATGCGAAGGGCTTGTAATACCTTTTTTACCTGTGCCTCTTCTTGAATAGAGATTTCATATGTATGGTTTTTTCCGGTTGCTGCCTGCTCTGAAATATCTAAAGAAAGTTCTAATTGGAATGCTTTTTTTAGGAGCGTGTAATACTTTCTGGCTAACTGCACATTTTCTGTATTCACCACCAGTTGCACCTTTCCACCGCTAACGGAAATCCGTCCAATGGTGGAAAAAATAGCAGCCACTTCCGCAATCTGACAATGTCTTGCCGATGGAATTTGGCGCGTTAATTCTTCTTTTACTTCACTTGAAAATGACATATCTTTCTACTTTCGACGAGCATCCTTTTCAATATCACGATGCTCAATTTTTATACCGTAATCCTTGTTCTGCTTCAAACGTTCATACAAGGCATTTGCCAATGTAACAGAGCGATGCTTTCCACCGGTACATCCAATGGAAATCACCAATTGTGACTTTCCTTCTGCCACATAATTCGGGAGCAAAAATTCAATCATATCCTCTAATTTATCCAAAAAACTATGGGCTTCCGCAAACTGCAAAACAAAATCCTGGATTTCTGCATCATTTCCTGTTTTCTCACGCAATCCCTCTACATAGTAAGGATTTGGCAAGAAACGCACATCAAAAACCAAATCGGAATCCGACGGAATCCCATATTTATAACCAAAGGATAAAATTGTCACATAGAGATTCTTATAATCCTTATTTTCTACGAATATCCGATTCAATTCAGCCTTTAATTCTCTGGTCAGCAAACGGCTGGTATCGATAATATAATCTGCATGACTTCTTAAATAGGTCAGATCCTGTCGTTCCTGCTGGATGCCCTTTTCGATACGTTCTCTTGTAGCTAATGGATGACTACGTCTGGTTTCCTTATAACGTTTTACCAACACTTCATCATCTGCATCCAAAAAGAGAATCTCATACTCCTTCTGATCCTTTTTTGAAAAAGAAGAAAGGATTTCCTCAATCTGACCTAAATGCTGACTATTTCGAATATCAATTCCTACTGCCACCTTGGACAGTTCACTTCCCTGCACCTTTGCAAGCTCCATAAACTTATCCAACAATGGAATCGGCAAATTATCTACACAATAATAACCGATATCCTCCATCATTTTCATTGCCGTATTTTTTCCGGCTCCGGACATTCCTGTAAGAATTACAAATTTCATTCTACTACTCCTTAAAATTCACCAAACAGTTTCACTTCCGTTTGAAGTTCCACCTGATACTGTTCCCTTACTTTTTTCTGCACATCTTGTATCACCTGATAAACATCAGAAGCGGTGGCATTGTCATAATTAATCACGAATCCGCTGTGCTTTTCCGATACCATGGCGCCACCCACACGATATCCTTTTAATCCGCAATCCTCAATCAGTTTTCCTGCAAAATACCCTTCCGGTCTTTTGAAGGTACTTCCTGCACTTGGATAATTTAAAGGCTGTTTAGAACTTCTTCTTCCCTGGAAATCCTCCATTTTCTCTGTAATGGCTGTTTGGTCTCCCGTTTGTAAAACTAAAGTAGCTCCTAAAATCACCACATTTCTGCTTTGTAATGCACTGTGGCGATACGCGTAATCCAATTTTTCTGCAGGTAAGACTTCTATTTCTAAGTTCTCATTTAGAATCGTAACGTCTTTTACAATATTTTTCATCTCACCGTCATAAGCTCCTGCGTTCATAAGGACTGCTCCGCCTATAGACCCCGGAATTCCGGCTGCGAATTCCATTCCGGTAAGAGAATTCTTCTTTGCCAACTGTGCCACCGTAGATAACATAGCTCCTGCTTCTGCAAAAATCACGTTTCCTTCGGCTTCCACCTTTTGCATATTTTTTCCAATTTCCAGCACAACACCAGAAATCCCCTTGTCTGAGACAAGGAGATTACTGCCGTTTCCGATGATGGTCACCGGAATTTCGTGTGTTTTGCAAATATGCAAAATATCTTTTAATTCCTCTTTTTTCGGGGAAAGGAACACTTCCGCAGGTCCTCCCACCCGAAAAGTAATATGTTTTTTCATGGGTTCCTGCAACAACACAGGTTCCGTCACCTTTTGCAGTTCTAAAATCCAATCCTGCATCTTAAGCCTCTTTCAAAAATGCAATATAGCCCTTGTATGCTTCATACAAATCGGCTTTGCTGATGATTTCCCATGGTGCATGCATATTTAAGACTGCCACACCACTATCAATCACATTCATACCATAATTTCCAAGGATATATGCGATGGTTCCACCGCCACCCTGATCTACTTTGCCAAGTTCTGCTGTCTGGAAGAATACCTGATTATCATCCATAATTCTACGTACTTCCGCAACAAATTCCGCACTGGCATCGTTGGATCCGTATTTTCCTCTGGAACCGGTATATTTATTGAATACCAAACCTCTTCCAAAATATGCAGCATTCTTCTTTTCCATAACTGCCGGATAATTTGGATCAAATGCAGCACTTACATCGGAAGATAATGCTTTGGAATTCTTCATGGCACGACGTACAGCAAGTTCAGAATATTCGCCCATCGCATTTAAAATCTCTGCAACCGTATTTTCAAAGAATCTTGATTCCATTCCGGTTGCGCCAACGCTTCCAATTTCTTCTTTGTCGACCAATAAGCATGCAGCTGTGCGCTTCATTGGTTTTGCCTGTGCAATGGCACGGAAAGACGGATATGCGCAGGATCTGTCGTCATGACCATATCCCATGATCATGCTGCGATCCAAACCATAATCTCTGGCCGGTCCCGCAGGAACGACTTCGATTTCTGCTGACAAGAAATCCTCTTCCTCGATATTGTATTCTTCTTTTAAAATACGAAGAACATTGGCTTTTACCGCCTCTTTTACAGGTTCTTTTTCCTTCTTATCCTGCTTCAAAGGCATGCTACCGATGGCCAAATCCAAGGCTTCGCCTTCTACCACCTTTGCACCCTTTTTATCCAACTGATCTGCAGATAAGTGAATTAACAAATCACTTACGCCAAATACCGGATCTTCCGGCTTTTCACCGATGTTGATTTGTACCACACTACCATCTTTTTTTGCTACAACACCATGAAGTGCCAACGGAAGAGTTACCCACTGGTATTTCTTTACGCCACCATAATAATGGGTATCCAACATAGCAAAATCCGTATCTTCATATAATGGATTCTGCTTTAAATCCATACGCGGAGAATCAATATGCGCACCTAAGATGTTCATACCTTTCTCTAAAGGTTCCTCTCCAATTAAAAACAAAGCGATTCCTTTGCCATAATTATTTGCGTATACCTTATCGCCGGCTTTTAATTTCTTACCGGAAGCAATTACTTCCTCCAAATTTACAAATCCTGCTTTTTTTGCTTCCGCTTCAAAAAAAGTTACACATTCTCTTTCTGTTTTGCAATCAGAAAGAAACTTCTTGTAGTCTTTACCAAAAGCCTCTACTGCCTTCAAATCCTTGGCAGAATAGCTTTTCCATACATTTTCTCGTTCCATTTATTCATCCTGTCCCTGATTCATATTTTCCTGTACTCTACGATACAGTTCTTTTGCGGCATTGTAGCCCATCTTTTTCTGTCTGTGGTTAACAGCAGCCGTCTCACAAATAACCGCAAGATTACGACCCGGTCTAATAGGCAATGAATGGCAAACCACTTTGTTGCCAAGGAATTCGATGTATTCTTCATCCATGCCCAAACGATCGTAATCGTTTTCTTTTTTCCAGTCTTCCAACTTAATAACCAAGTCGATATTCTGTTTTTCTTTTACGCACTCTACACCGTACAAAGATTTCACATCAATAATGCCGATACCACGAAGTTCGATCAAATGACGAGTCATCTTCGGTGAGGTACCTACTAATGTATGATCGTTGATCTTGCGAATTTCGACTGCATCATCTGTTACCAAACGATGTCCTCTGCGAATCAATTCCAAAGCAGCTTCGCTTTTACCGATTCCGCTTTCGCCCATAATCAACAAACCTTCACCATATACGTCTACCAAAACGCCGTGAATGGTAATCATTGGAGCCAATTCACTCTTTAAGGTGTAAATCAACTCTGCCATAAATTCAGAAGTAGAACGATCTGTTTGCAAGACCGGTACTCCATTTTCTTTTGCAATTTGAATACAATCTTCTCCCGGAGCTAAGTCACGGCAGAAAATCACGCAAGGAATATCATATGCGAAAAACTTTTTGTAGATATCCAATCGCTGTTTTACTATTAACTGTTTTAAATAACCGTGTTCTACATTTCCGATTAACTGCACTCTCTTCTGATCAAAATGCTCAAAGTAACCGGACAACTGCAATGCCGGACGGTTAATATCCGGTAATGTTACCATTTTTTTAGATAAATCAATTTCTTCTGTCAAATTCCTTAATTTTAAAATCTGACTGATTTTTTCAACTGATACTTCCTTTACTTCCGTATTCATAAAGCTTCTCCTTTTCTTCCACTTTATTTTGATACTCATATAGGCTTATTTTAGCATAGAATAGGCTCTCCATCAATAAATCCAAGGGGTTCACTTATTCTTGTCCATGGAAAAAAGAATAGACGTTTTCTGCACTTTTTTCATTCATAGATTCTGTTGTAAGCAAGTCCTCAAAGCTGGCTTCTCGAATGGCTTCAATTGAACGGAATCGCCGCATCAATGCCTTTCTTCTGGACGGTCCGATTCCCGGGATTTCATCCAGCACAGAATGTACCTGATCCTTGCTGCGCAAGGAACGGTGATACTCAATGGCAAAACGATGCGCCTCGTCCTGCACGCGGGTAATCAGTTTAAACCCTTCGCTATGGGTATCAATCGGCAATTCCACGTTATGGAAATACAAGCCTCTGGTTCTGTGGAAATCATCCTTTACCATACCGCAAACCGGAATATCCAAATGCAATTCCTCTAAGACCTGCAACGCAATATTCACCTGTCCACGGCCACCATCCATCATAATCAAATCCGGGAACTTGGTGAAGCTGCCAAATTCTTCGCTTCGCTCTTCTTCCTTTAAATGTTGCCGTTCTTCCAAACCATGCCGAAATCTTCTGGTTAAAACCTCATGCATGGATTTATAATCGTCCGGGCCCTCCACTGTTTTTAACCGGAATTTACGGTAATCGCTTTTTACCGGTTTTCCCTTTTCAAATACCACCATGGAACCTACTGTTTGGAACCCACTGATATTGGAGATATCAAAAGCCTCCACACGTTCCAGTTTTTCCATCTGAAGTAGTTCTTGAATTTCCTTCAACGCACCTATGGTTCGACCTTCTTCCCGTTTCAGACGCTCCCGATCTTGGATAAGAATTTGTGCCGCATTTTTCTGGGCCAAATCCACCAATTTCTCTTTTTCTCCTTTTTTCGGGACTTTGATAGATACCTTATTTCCTCTTCTTTGAGACAGCCAATTTTCAATCACTTCCATCTCTTCAATTTCACATTGCAAGTGAATTTCCTTTGGTACAAAAGGCGTTCCTGAATAGTACTGCTTCAAAAACGCGTCCAAAATATCCGGTATCTTTTCTTCGTTGCGGACGTTTACAAAGAAATGCTCTCGCCCTATCATTTTTCCATCTCGGATAAAAAATACCTGTACTACCGCATCCACTCCATCGCTGGATACTGCAATGACATCTTTTTCTTCCCCATGGAATCCGGAAATCTTTTGTTTCTCTGCAATTTGTTTTACACTCGCAAGCAAATCGCGATATTCTGCCGCCTTTTCAAATTCCATAGCCTCAGAAGCTTCCATCATTTTTTCTTCCAGCATCTGTAAAATCGGAGAAAAATTGCCATTTAAGAAATCCAAAACCTTTTGCATGCGAACGCCGTAAGCTTCCGGAGAAATCTTTCCCTGACAGGGTGCATCGCAAATTCCAATGTGATAATTCAAGCAAGGTCTATCCTTTCCCGTATCTCTTGGTAAATTACGGCTGCAAGTCCGAATATGATACAGTTTCTGAATCAATTCGATGGTTTCCTTCACTGCAGTGGCGCTGGTATAAGGGCCAAAATAGCGAGACTTATCTTTTTTTAATTTTCTGGAAAATAAAACACGGGGATAAGCCTCTCCCATCGTCACTTTGATATATGGGTAGGTCTTATCATCCCGCAACATAGTGTTATAACGTGGGCAATACTCTTTTATCAGATTGCATTCCAATACCAAGGCTTCCAACTCAGAATCCGTAATGATATATTCAAACCGTGCAATCTGCTGCACCATACGTTCTTTCTTAATCCCTTCATTATGACTGGGCTGAAAATACTGACGCACGCGTTTTTTCAAACTAATGGCTTTTCCCACGTATATAATCGTATCATTTTTATCATGCATAAGATAAACTCCCGGTTTGTCCGGGAGTTTCTTAAGTTCATCTTCGAAATTAAACATCTTTCTCCTCTAAATGAGCAAAATCCTCTTCTTCGAAAATACTATCTTCTGTTGTATCATTCCCTTCCGCATCCGGATCCGGAAGACCCTTTAATTCGCGGAAAATCTTCATAAATTCTTTTCCTGTGATGGTTTCATGCTCATACAAGTAATCAGAAATCTTATCCAATACTTCACGGTTTTCCTCTAATAATCTTACCGCTTCATCATAAGCATCCTGTAACATCTGTTTTACAACACCATCAATCTTTGCTGCGGTGTCATCACCACAGTCCAAATGAGCTCTGCCATCCAAGTAAGCAGCATCTACACGAGCCAAACTCATCATACCGAACTCCTCTGACATTCCGTACTGTGTCACCATAGCACGCGCCAACTGAGTGGCTCTTTCAATATCATTTGCAGCACCACTGGTTGCAGAATGGAATACCACTTCTTCTGCTGCGCGTCCACCCATAAAGGTAACAATTTTCGCAATCAACTCATCCTTGGTCTCCAAGAATTTTTCTTCTTCCGGAGTCTGTAAGGTATAGCCAAGCGCACCCATCGTACGCGGTACGATTGTAATCTTCTGTACCGGTTCGGTATTCTTCTGCAAAGCAGAAACCATAGCATGTCCAACTTCATGATAAGAAACAATCTTTCTTTCCTTGTCGCTCATGGCACGGTCTTTCTTTTCTTTACCACCCACCGCTACAATTTCAAAGGCTTCAAACAGGTCATCCTGATTTACAAAACGACGTCCATGTTTTACTGCATTGATAGCAGCCTCATTAATGATATTTGCCAAATCAGATCCTACCAATCCGGCAGAAGCAAGTGCGATAGCATCCAAATCGACGGTCTCATCCATATGAACATCTTTGGAATGTACTTTTAAGGTTTCCAATCTGCCCTTTAAATCCGGACGATCTACAATAATACGTCTGTCAAAACGTCCCGGACGAAGCAATGCTTTATCCAAGACTTCCGGACGGTTTGTCGCTGCCAAAATCAAAAGACCCTTCGAAGTATCAAAACCATCCATCTCTGCAAGCAACTGATTTAAAGTCTGCTCTCTTTCATCATTGCCGCCATATCTGGTATCTCTGCTCTTTCCAATAGCATCAATTTCATCGATAAAAATAATACATGGTGCCTGCTTCTGTGCTTCCTTAAATAAGTCACGCACACGGGATGCACCCACGCCGACAAACATCTCTACGAAGTCAGAACCTGCCAAGGAGAAGAACGGTACTCCAGCCTCTCCCGCAACTGCCTTTGCAAGTAAGGTTTTACCGGTACCAGGAGGTCCTACAAGCAAAGCACCCTTCGGTAATTTTGCTCCAATTTCCTGATATTTCTTAGGATTGTGTAAGAAATCTACCACTTCCTGTAAAGATTCCTTTGCTTCATCCTGTCCTGCTACATCTTTAAATAAAACACCTGTGGATTTTTCCACATAAACTTTTGCATTGCTCTTTCCGACGCCAAAGGCTCCATCAGAACCCATGCGACGCATGAAATAACCAAGCAATACCCAGATAAATACCAACGGAAGTAACCAGCTAACGACATTAAAGATCAAAGATGAACTGGTATCCGGGATAGTCGCCGTAATATCTACATTGTGTTCTTTTAATAGAGGAATCAAATCCTCATCGTTGACAATTCCGGTATAGTAAGTCACAGCCATGACTTCGTCATCGCTGCCTACCGGAGTAATATTAATCTGATAAGAGTCAATTTCAATGCTTTCTACCTTATCCTCTTCTACCATGGTGATGAATTCCGTATACGAAATCTCCTTGGTAGATACCGTAGAAGAAAACTGACTTATTAAACTCATAATAAACAAGGCACCTAAGGTAACCATAATGAAAATCAATATGGTTTGGCCGTTGTTTTCATTCTTTTTGTTGTTATTATTGTTATTTTTATTATTGTTTTGGTTGTTGGGATTTTGGTTTCGATTTCCCTGATTATAACCGTTTTCCATATATTCCTCCGTTCCCTCTGCTCTCCGTTTGGGTATTCTTTCCCAATTATTATCGAAACACTCACTTATTATAGAAGTATTCCCTTTTAAAAGCAAGGAAACTGTGTGAACAATCCTTGTTCACTTTATTAAGAATTTATAAATTTTACATGTAAAAATCACCCAAAAGGATTATTGACTGTCCACCTCTGCTATTCTATATTTGATAAGTTATTTTATTAGGTGCATAAGACAGAAACCAAGTCTTAAATAATAAAAAAGGAGCGAATTCTCATGTCTGTAAAGTATGTATTTGTCACAGGTGGTGTAGTTTCCGGTTTAGGAAAGGGAATCACTGCCGCTTCCCTGGGGCGTTTATTAAAAGCCCGCGGTTATAAAGTTACCATGCAAAAGTTTGATCCCTACATCAATATTGATCCGGGAACCATGAACCCCATCCAGCACGGAGAGGTCTTTGTCACGGATGACGGCGCTGAAACCGATTTAGATTTGGGACATTATGAACGTTTTATTGATGAAAGTCTCACCAAGAACTCCAATGTCACAACCGGAAAAGTTTACTGGTCCGTTTTGCAAAAAGAACGTCGTGGAGATTATGGCGGAGGTACCGTACAGGTCATTCCACATATCACGAATGAAATCAAAAGCCGTTTTTACCGCAACTATAAAGAAGAAGATACGCATATCGCCATCATCGAAGTCGGCGGTACCGTTGGTGACATCGAAAGTCAACCTTTTTTGGAAGCCATTCGACAATTTCAGCATGAAGTAGGACATGAGAATGCGATTTTAATACACGTCACCTTAATTCCTTATATCAAAGCATCCGGCGAATTAAAAACCAAACCTACCCAAGCCTCTGTAAAAGAGTTACAGGGAATGGGTATCCAACCGGACATCATTGTATGCCGTTCTGAGCAGCCATTGGATCAAGGCATCAAAGATAAAATTGCATTATTCTGCAATGTGCCAAGCTCCCATGTACTGCAGAACTTAGACGTAGAATACTTATACGAAGCTCCCTTAGCCATGGAAAAAGAAAACTTAGCAAAGGTTGCTTGTGATTCTTTGCATTTACCGTGTCCGGAACCGGATTTATCCGATTGGACAAAAATGGTAGAAAATTTGAAGAATCCGGTACAGGATGTACAAATTGCTTTGGTTGGAAAATATACTGCTTTACATGATGCTTACATCTCTGTTGTAGAAGCACTGAAGCACGGTGGCATTGCAGAAAAAGCGACTGTTCATATTAAATGGGTAGATTCTGAAACCGTTACCGAGGAAAACGCTGCAGATATTTTCTCTGATGTAAATGGAATCATCGTTCCCGGTGGATTCGGTGACCGCGGCATCGATGGCATGCTGGTTTCCGCAAAATATGCACGTGAGCACAGCATTCCATACCTTGGCATTTGCTTGGGTATGCAAATTGCAATTATCGAATTTGCAAGAAATGTGTGCAACTTAAATCATGCTCACAGCATCGAACTGGATCCGTCTACTCCCCATCCGGTGATTGCTTTAATGCCGGATCAGGATGGTGTAGAAGACATCGGCGGCACTTTAAGATTGGGTTCTTACCCCTGTGTCCTTGCTGAAGGTAGCAAAGCTGCAAACGTATACGGCACCACTTCCATCGAAGAACGACACCGTCATCGTTACGAAGTAAACAACGACTATCGCAGCGCCCTTACTGCTGCAGGCATGAAACTTTGCGGATTATCTCCGGATAACCGCATCGTGGAAATGATTGAATTACCGGAGCATCCATGGTTCTTAGCTACACAGGCACATCCGGAATTGAAATCAAGACCCAACAGACCACATCCATTGTTCCAGGGATTCATTCAGGCATCCTTAAAAAACAAATAAAAATGATTTCTGCTCAGGGCTTGTTTTTTCCCTGTGAGATGTTATAATATTTGTACAGAATAATATATGTAATACCAAGAGATTAGAGCAAGGTAAAAAAAAGCGATATTTATCGCTTTCTTTTCCTTGCTTTTTTTATGACCAAAAAGGAGATTTTACTATGTATGATGTAGCAATTATTGGGGCCGGCGTCATTGGTAGCGCCATTGCCCGGGAACTATCCAAATACGACGCAAAAATCTGCGTGATAGAACGTGATGAAGACGTATGTACCGGCACTTCCAAAGCCAACAGTGCAATCGTGCACGCCGGTTTTGATGCAAAACCGGGTAGTTTAAAAGCGAAATTAAATGTAGAAGGCAACGCAATGATGGAAAACTTATCCAAAAAGTTAGATTTTCCATTTACCAGAAATGGTTCTCTCGTCGTTTGCACCAAGGACCAAGATCCTCAGGGATTAAAAGACTTGTTGGAAAAAGGAGAAAAGAATGGTGTACCGGGACTTCGCATTTTAGAAGAAAAAGAATTAAAAGAAATGGAACCAAACTTAGCAGATGATGTCGTTGCTGCTTTATTCGCACCAACCGGTGGTATTGTATGTCCATTCCACTTGACCATGGCCTATGCAGAAAATGCATGTGAAAACGGTGTGGAATTCTTCTTAAACACAGAAGTAAAGAACATTCAGAAAAAAGAGGGTTCTTATGTCATCGAAACCAACAAAGAAACCTTTGAAGCAAAAACTGTTGTAAATGCAGCCGGTGTCTATGCCGATGTGATGCACAACTTCGTCAGCGCAGACAAATTACACATCACTGCCCGCAAGGGAGAATATATGCTTCTGGATAAAACTGCAGGAAACCATGTTTCTCACACCATTTTCCAGTTACCTAGCAAAATGGGAAAAGGCGTTTTGGTCACACCAACAGTTCATGGCAATCTTTTAGTAGGACCTACCGCAGTAGATATCGACAATAAAGAAGGTGTAAACACCACATTAGAAGGTTTAGATTCTTTGAGTGCAACCGCTTCCCGCAGTGTAAAAAATGTTCCTCTTCGTCAAGTAATCACCAGCTTTGCCGGCTTACGTGCTCATGAAGATGGCGATGATTTCATTTTAGGTGAAGTAGCTGACGCTCCGGGATTTTTCGATGCTGCAGGTATCGAATCCCCGGGTCTTTCTTCTGCACCGGCAATCGGGGTTATGCTTGCAGACCTTGTAAAAGAAAAACTTTCCTTCCAGGAAAAAGCAAACTTTAAAGACACAAGAAAAGGCATTCTTCGTCCGAGCACCTTAAGTTTAGAAGAAAGAAATGCCTTGATTAAAGAAAATCCGGCATACGGAAATATCATCTGTCGTTGTGAAATGATTACCGAAGGTGAAATCTTAGATGCCATCCATCGTCCACTGGGCGCCAGATCTTTGGATGCCGTAAAGAGACGTACCCGTGCAGGTATGGGCCGTTGCCAGGCAGGCTTCTGTTCTCCGCGTACCATGGAGATTTTAGAACGAGAAGTACCTATGAGTATGTACGACATTACTAAGAACGGCGGAAAATCATCCTTTGTCGTTGGACAAAACAAGGAAATTTAGGAGGACAGATACATGAAGAATTATGATTTAGTCATTGTTGGTGGTGGTCCTGCCGGATTAGCTGCAGCTGCCAGTGCAAAAGACAATGGTATCGATAGCATTTTAATTATTGAACGAGACAAAGAATTGGGCGGCATCTTAAACCAGTGCATCCATAATGGTTTTGGTCTTCATACCTTTAAAGAAGAATTAACCGGACCGGAATATGCTTCTCGTTTCATTGACAAAGTAAAAGAACGCAACATTGATTACGTATTAAATACAATGGTTATGGACATTTCTTCCGACAAGAAAGTCACAGCCATGAACCGTGAAAACGGACTGTTTGAAATTCAGGCAAAAGCAGTCATCCTTGCTATGGGCTGCCGCGAAAGAAGCCGTGGTGCCTTAAACATTCCGGGTTATCGCCCAGCCGGCGTATACTCCGCAGGAACCGCACAGCGCCTGGTAAATATGGAAGGCTATATGCCGGGTAAGGAAGTTGTCATCTTAGGTTCCGGCGACATTGGTCTGATTATGGCAAGACGTATGACTTTGGAAGGTGCCAAAGTAAAAGTCGTGGCAGAATTGATGCCTTATTCCGGTGGTTTAAAACGAAACATTGTACAGTGTTTAAATGACTTTGACATTCCATTAAAGCATAGCCACACAGTCATTGATATTGAAGGCAAAGAACGTGTGGAAGCCGTTACCATTGCAGAAGTGGGACCAGACCGCAAACCAATCAAGGGAACCGAAGAACGCTACACCTGTGACACCCTACTTCTCTCCTGTGGATTGATTCCGGAAAACGAACTGTCCAGAGAAGCCGGCGTTTCTTTATCCCCAATCACCTCCGGTCCTATAGTAAACGAAAGTTTGGAGACCAATGTCGAAGGTATTTTCGCTTGCGGCAATGTCCTTCATGTACATGACTTAGTCGATTACGTTTCTGAGGAAGCTACCAATGCCGGAAAAAATGCAGCGATCTACATCAAAGGAGAACGCAAAGCTTCTTCCAAAGAAATTCAGATTGTTCCTACCAATGGTGTACGTTACAGCGTACCATCCACCATTCGTCCGGAACAGTTGGAAGATAGCATTACCGTTCGTTTCCGTGTAGGGGACGTTTATAAAAATTGCAGCATCGTCACCTATTTTGACGATGAAAAAATACAAAGCAGAAAACGTCCGGTTATGGCTCCGGGCGAAATGGAACAAGTTGTTCTGAAAAAAGAAGATTTATTGAAATACCAAGATTTAGAAAAAATTACCATTCAGATAGAGGAGGCGTAACCATGGAAAAAAGAGAACTTACCTGTATTGGCTGTCCTTTAGGATGCCAAATTACCGTCACCATGGAAAACGGCGAAGTAACTGACGTTACCGGAAATACTTGTAAACGTGGCGATATTTACGCAAGAAAAGAAGTCACAAACCCGACTCGTATTGTAACCAGTACCGTAAAAGTAGCCCATGGCGTAGCTGCTATGGTTTCTTGTAAAACCAAAGAAGATATTCCAAAGGATAAAATCTTTGATGTAACCAAAGCATTGCAGGGTGTCACCGTCAATGCACCGGTGCACATCGGAGATGTTCTGGTATCCAACGTGGCCGGTACCAATGTAGACATTGTAGCTACCAAAAATATTGAACTTGCTTCTTAACTTTTCATTCTTCCTATTTAACCGGGATGGGTTCTTTACCTGTCCCGGTTTTTTATTTCCACGATAATCCATTTATAAATCCCTCTGGGGTACTTATAAAATACTGCCAAATAGCATATAATATTTTTATTGAAGAATATAGAGGTACGACATGAATAAAGACATCGAAGACGCAGTATTTTCTTCCCCCATTATTACCGCCATCAAGGATGATGCCGGATTGGAAAAAAGTTTATCCTGCGAAAGCCAAGTAATTTTCATTCTCTATGGAGATATTGTTTCCTTACCGGAAATTGTTGAAAAAATAAAAAAAGCCGGCAAAGTTGCCATTGTACATATGGATTTAATCACCGGTCTTTCCGCAAAAGAAATTGCGGTAGACTTTATCCACAAGAACACCGCTGCCGACGGCATCATATCCACAAAAGCCAACCTCATTCAACGTGGAAAAGCTTTGGGGTTATTCACCATCCACCGCTTTTTTATGATAGACTCTATGGCTTTAAACAATATGAAAAAACAATTGCATAATTGCAAACCGGATATGATTGAAATCCTACCGGCCTTATTGCCTAAGATTGTAACTCGTATTTGCAAATCCTCTCCGGTCCCGGTAATTACCGGTGGATTGATTAGCGACAAAGAAGATGTACTAGCCATGCTAAACGCAGGCGCTGTTGCCATTTCTTCCACGAACCCAGAAGTATGGGAACTGTAAGAGCAAAGCGTTACAATGAGAAAAGGCGACCATTTCGGCCGCCTGATCTCGAGGAGTTTAGTTATGAAAATGATTTGTTATACGTATATCTTAAAGGTAATTTGTGGCAATTCTGTGTACAATTTCTGAAAGGATTCTAAAACTGTATAAACAATTCTTTAGTTATTTAGGAAAATACTGAAATCAACAATATATAGCCTATCAGCAAAGGAGACGAATTTATGAAACCGGAAACACTATCAGTAGAACTGGACGATCTTATCAACATGACCAAGAAGGGCACCCAGGAATGGCATGTCGTCATGCAAACCACAGAAAAAATGGAGGAATCTCTGAAAGATGTACGTTTTGATGAAGATGGAAATCCTTGGATCATCGACGAATGTTATACAGACTTTACCTGCAATTATTTAGGCAATCCCTTCCACTTAATCGCCTACGAAAACATTCAAACCTTTGGAGACCGGGTACAATCCAATAACTTACTCTTTATGGCACCGGATGGTATGCGCCGCTTCCAGTTGGATTATTTAGCACCCTACAATGTACAAAACAACCAAGTGCTCTCTTCCAAGTTACACAATCTTTGGAATTTGATTTTAGAACAATATAAAAAGGGCAACGTACTCGTCACCCTTCAAGTTTCTGAACCGGAATTGTCTGATATGCCAAATCATTCAGACTTGCAATAATAATTTTTTTGCAAAGGAGATTTCTTTTTCTCCCAAGCTACTTTCAATCACAACGCTTCCCTTCTCCGTGGAAGCGTTTTCTTTTTGCTCGGCTTGCAAGCGTCTCTTTAATTCCCTTGCTGTGCCAGCTGCGCCATCAAATAATTGCACATGGTCTCCCCAATATGCTTGAATTGCTTCTTTTGCAAAGGGGAAATGCGTACATCCCAGTACAATCGCATCTATCTTTTTTTCTTTATAAGGTGCAAAAACTTCTTCTAAATATGCATCCATCTCCGGTCCGGACAAACATCCACGTTCCACCAATTCCACCAATTTTGGAGTAGGTACTTTGTAAATTGTAGCTTGTTCTTGAAACCGTTCCATTAAAGTCTGAAACTTCTTTTCCTGTAATGTCATAGGTGTGGCCATCACCAACACCTCCTTGGTCTTGCTGGCTAACACTGCCGGTTTCAATGCCGGTTCAATGCCGATGATGGGAATTTCCGGATATTTTTTCCGCAAATCTGCCGCTGCTGCACTGGTTGCCGTATTGCATGCAATAACCACCGCTTTACATCCTTTTTCCAAAAAATAAGTTACATGTTTTTCTGTTAAATTACGAACTTCTTCTTTTTCTTTAATCCCATAAGGCGCATTGGCCGCATCACCAAAAAACAAAAAATGCTCGGTCGGTAATTCCTTTACCAATTCTCGAAGCACGCTAATCCCGCCTACACCGGAATCAAATACACCTATGGGGCACTCTGTTAATTCCATTTTTCTGCTTCTTTCTACTACATTTGATGTTTTACTACCTGGTACTCATTATCACTCTGATAATAAGGACAGGATTTATATTTTCCCGTAACAAAATGATACATTTCATCCTCATCCAAGGAAAGATCGCAATAATAACACTCATCTTCCTCATCGTATACATAATAGTTGCAGGAATCACAATTAAAATTTTCTACCATAAAATCACCATTCTTTGCGTAGTTCCCATTATAGCAAAAAGTAACCCCTTATGCTATGATGAACCTATGAAACTACTTATTTTTCAAATGAAAACTTTATGTTACAACTCTTATACCTATTTTGCAAGTTCTCTGGGTGAAGCGTTGAAATCCTTAGGTCACGAAGTGCATTATTTTTCATTAGAAAAAGATGGTTTGGAAAAAATGGAGGAATTGCCAAATCAAGGGTATGATGCCATCTTGGATTTCAACTCAGACTTGCCAAAAGTCACTATGGATGATGGAGGCTACTATTTGGATCTATTTTCTGCGCCATTTTTTGATTTTCTATTGGATCATCCCCTTTATCATCACGATATGTTAAAACATCCATTAAAAAACTTTCACGTATGCTGTTTGGATTCCAATCATTGTAATTACCTAAAAGAAGCTTATCCCCATTTGAAATCCATACATCTTTTTCCCATGACCGGACATACCATAGAGCCACAGGTACCTTGGGAACAGCGCAAACTCTCTCTCTTATTTTGCGGTACTTATACCTCTCCGGAAAAAGTCATGGATGCCATTCATCACATTCCTCCTGCCTTTGCAGAAGAAAGTGAAAAGCTCATTCAGCAGCTCATGGAGCATCCATCCCTCACCTTAGAAGAAGTCGTAAAAGCATCGGAAAGCGAAGACTTGGAACTTCTCCCTTATCCGCTTCGTATGCAAAGTCTTTTTTTAGTCGATAGTTATGTACGTGCTGCTTTTCGTCATAAAGTGCTGGAAACCGTTATTGATTCCGGACTACCGATTACTATTTGCGGAAGTGGCTTTGAAGATGCCTCTTTCTTTCAAAAAGGGAACGCTTCTTTCCATACCCAAATGCCTTTTTCAGACCAGATTATTGCAACCGCCAATGCAAAGCTATGTTTAAATATAATGCCTAATTTTAAGGCCGGCATTCATGACCGCATTTTTACATCCATGTTGAACCAAACCCTTTGTTGTACCGATGAAAGTCAGTATTTTGATACACATCCCGCATTATCTCCCTACTGTCTTTTCTATTCCTTAAAGGATTTGGATGCATTGCCGGGGCTTTTAGAAGAAGCATTACAAACTCCCAAAAATCCGGATTTTTTCCAAAACATGCAAAAAGAAGCGCAGAACAACCATTCCTGGTCATCCCGCGCCTCTCTGTTTTCAAAAATCTTACAGCAACTTTAATTACAAAAAGATTTTTCTGGCATTTCTCATACGCATTTTATCCAGGAGATTTTCATCCGGTTCAAATGTGATAATGGAAATGCCATTTTTTGCTTTATAAACGGCTTTGTATTTCTTTACTTCTTTTCTCAAAGAGGAGCAATCTACTCTTTTCGCAGACTCATCCCTCTCGTAGTTTGCGATTTCAGAAGATCCTTCCGGTGCAATCACCAGCAAATCTTCCATATCAATTTTTGCAATGCTTTTACGTCTTTTCGCTGCTCGAATACGATCAATATCCAACTCACCTTCAATGTAAGTATATTCGTATTCAATTTCTCCAAGCTGCTTTGCAAAATAAGATGCCACGCACATCAATACAAAGGGTACTGTAAAAATAATTGGATTTAACAACAATCCCCCAAGAAACATTACGGCTGTCATTACATAAACAAAAATAATAAAAATTTTTGTTCCAAGAGGGGTTTCCCTCTGAATCATGACAGTGTTTTCAAAAATACTCATCCCTTTTTCCTCCTCTAAGAAACTGCCTTTGTCTGTTCTTTCAACCATTCCTTTTCCTCATCCGGCAAATAAGGAGCAATTGTTTCATAAACTTTCTTGTGGTATGCATTCAACAATGACTTCTCTCCCTGTGTCATCTGTGATGCATCAATGGCATCCAAATCAAAAGGCACCATTGTCAAAGTCTCGAAATTCATGAACTGACCATACTCATTCTTCTCCGCCTTTTTGCAAACCATCAGGTTTTCCAGACGAATACCGTATTTGTTTGTCAAATAAAGGCCCGGTTCATCCGAGGTAATCATACCCTCTTCAAAAATCTGATTGTCCTTTACTTTTCCCATACGATAGCGAATGTTTTGTGGTCCTTCATGCACATTCAAGAAATATCCTACACCGTGGCCTGTTCCATGATTATAATCAAGTCCCATCTCCCAAAGTGGACTTCTTGCTAAATAATCCAAGTTTAATCCGGAACAACCATATTTAAATTTGGCATTTGCCAAGTTTAAATTTCCACGGAGTACTGCTGTATAATGGGTTTTTGCTTCCTGAGAGATTTCTCCCAAAGCAATGGTTCTGGTGATATCGGTGGTACCCTCTAAATACTGTCCGCCGGTATCTAATAACAAAAAGCTTTCCGGTTCAATGGAAAGTGCGGTTTCCTCTGTTGCTTCGTAATGCACAATTGCTCCATGTTCACGGAATCCTGCAATCGGGGCAAAACTTTGTCCTTGATAATGTTCTCCCATCTGGCGGAAAGAATCCAATTTTTCTGCCACTGAAAGCTCTGTCATCGCTTCTTTTCCAACATGATGTTTTAACCAATAAATAAAGCGAGTCACAGCCACACCATCTTTGATATGTGCCTGTCTTTCATTCTCTACTTCTACCGGGTTTTTCTTTGCCTTTGGAACCAAGGTCAAATTATCTTCTTCTAAGACATAAATGCCCATTGGCAAGCTCTGCATAACGCATGCATTGACACGTTCTGAGTCCACCAAAACAGTGTTTCCTTTTTCGATTTTTTCCAAATCCCCATAAAAATCTTCATAAGGGCAAACCGTGATTCCATCTTTTTCCAAAGATGCTCTTACTTCTGCAGATAAAACACTTTCGTTTACATAATAGCAAAAACTGTCTTTTCCAATCAATGCATAAGATAATACAACCGGATTGTATTCTACGTCATTTCCTCTGATATTCAAAAGCCAAGCCAAATCATCCAAAGAGGCAATTACTGTATAATCCGCTTTTTTCTCTGCTAATCCAGCTCTTAAATCGGCGATTTTTTCACTTCTGGATTTACCGGCATAACATACGTCCAGTTCCATAACCGGTTCTGCTGACATAGCCGGGCGATTTTCCCAGATATCTCCAACCAAATCCATTTTCATGGAAAGACGTACCCCGTCTCCTAATTTGGCACGTAACGTTTGGAACATACTGCTGCTAACGGTTCTTCCGTCAAAGCCAAGTACATCTCCATCCTTTAATACAGATTTCAAAAATTCTGCAATTGTAGGTACTCCCTCTTCTCCCATTTTATAGAGATCCACACCGGTACCCTGTAGCTGTTCTTCCGCCTGTAAAAAGTAACGTCCATCGGTCCAAAGTCCTGCTTGATCCGCTGTTACTACAACACTTCCTGCAGAACCATCAAATCCACTTATAAATTCTCTACATTTGAAATAATCTCCTACGTACTCTGATGCATGAAAATCATCAGATACAACTAAGTACGCCTGAAGACCCTTTTCTTTCATTTTTTCACGCAGCATTTGTATGCGTTTCTGAATTTCTTCTTTCACAACAAATCCTCTTTTCTAAAACCTATTTTTTTCATAAAATCAGAAAAAGCGTGCTACGAAAGCACGCTTTTCTTTGTTATTTTCCTTCGTAAGTCACAATCGCTTCTACGTCATATTTTGCAAGTTTATCGCGGCCTTTTAATCCGGCAAGTTCCATTAAGAAAATAATCTTAACGACTTCACCGCCAAGTTGTTCTACCAATCCTGCCGCAGCCTCGATGGTACCGCCTGTTGCAATCAAGTCATCCACGATAACAACCTTCTGTCCCGGCTGAATGGAGTCTTTATGCATTTCAATGGTTGCACTACCATACTCTAAATCATATTCCGCAGATACTGTTTCGCAAGGAAGCTTTCCTGCTTTACGAATCAATACAAATGGTTTTCCAAGTGCATAAGCAATCGGCATACCGAAAATAAATCCACGGGATTCTGCTCCTGCAATCACATCGAAATCCAATCCGTCTAATAATTGAATCATGGAATCAATGGCCAGTTTCAATCCCTCAGCATCCTGAAGAATGCTTGTAACATCACGGAACATAATGCCCGGTTCCGGATAATCCGGGATCGTTCTGATATAATCTTCCACTTTCTTCATTTCTTTTATCCTCTTTCCGTTTTGCGATTCATCGCATACACATGAAATTTTACTGTGGTATTCCCTTTCTGTCAATAGACGGATGTCCCCTTTTGTCTTAGAGCAGCCGCTCAAAATAGGGAATTCTTTATGAAATTGCGGAAGTTTTTATGTCAAATGTCCTGTAAATACTGTTTTAAAGTCTCCGCAGATTCCTGCAACTTCTTTTGTTCTTCGCCGCTTAAGGTAATCGGCACTAAGGTTTCTAGTCCATTTCTGCCTACAATCGCCGGCATACTCAAGGCAACACCATCGATTCCATATTCTCCATGTAAAATAGAAGAAACCGGAAGAACCGACTTTTCATCACGTACAATGACTTCGCAAATTCTACGAACAGCCATGGCAACCCCATAGTATGTCGCACGTTTCTTCTGAATAATCTCATAAGCCGCATTTTTTACATCTGCTGCAATACGTTCTGTAGATTCTTCATGGCTATAATGTCCGCGCATTTCGCAAAAATCATTTAACGGGATACCGGAAACATTGGCAGAACTCCAGGCAGCGATTTCGCTGTCTCCATGTTCTCCAATAATAAACGCATGTACAGATCTACTATCTACATCCAAATGTTTTCCTAAATTTGATTTCAAACGAGCTGTATCCAACACCGTTCCGGAACCAATGACACGATTCTCCGGCAATCCGGAAAGTTTCTGTGCCACATAAGTCAATATATCCACAGGATTTGCCACAATCAGCAAAACACCGGCAAAATCTCGTTTTGCGATTTCCGGGATTATCGATTTAAAAATACCAACATTTTTCTTAACCAAATCCAAACGTGTCTCGTCTGGCTTCTGCGCTGCTCCGGCTGTCACAATTACAACCTCAGCATCTGTTACATCATCGTAGGTACCGGCGTAAATCTTCATCGGTCTTGCAAAAGGAACACCGTGGCTAATATCCATGGCTTCACCCTCTGCTTTTTCCATATCAGCATCAATCAGTGCGATTTCGGAAAAAAGTCCGCTTTGCATCAAAGCAAATACAGATGCAGAACCAACAAATCCGCAACCGATCATGACTGCTTTATGCACATTAATTTGTGAATCCTTTTTGTTTGACATGACAAATCCTCCTTTTTTTCCTATAATTCTATCCTACCAATTGTGTAGCGCTTTTTCCATACCCTCTCAAGAATTCTTTTTCTCAACTATTCATCCAAAAGTCCTTTTCGATCGCCATTTTTCTTTTTCATTGCTCGATAAAAAGAGGTATAACTGTTAAAACCACTTTGATAGCAAGCCTCTGTTAAAGAAACATTTTGTGCCTGTAATTCTTTGGCATAGAGAATTCGTTTTTCCGTAATATAGCCTTTTATCGTATATCCTGTCTCTTGTCGAAACAAATGCATCATATAGGATTTACTTACATGCAGTGCCTCTGCTATGGCTTCATTGGACAAGTCTTCTGTAAAATGGGTATTCAAATAATCTAAAATTTGTTGTATCACCTGATTCCCCTGGGCCGGCTGCTTTTTTCCTAGGTTTTCTTCTGAAATATAGCGTTGTAATTGAATCAAAAAATCAACGACCCGCACTTTCTGCAATAAATCCCCACACACGCCATCTTTTACCACCTCATCCGTAAAATGTCTGGCCAACTGCAACATACCGATCCCCTCTTCTTGTTCCAAGGAAATCACCTGTACGTGTCTCTTTTCTCCTTCTCCATATGCTTCTCCCAGTTCCTGCAGCTCCGGTCCCTTCAAAAACGCAGGGGAAATATATAAAATAATACGTTCATACTGTCTCACTTGATTTAATAGTGGTCGATGCAGTTGTCCCGGGTAAACTAATACCACATCTCGTTCCTGCAAATGATATTCTCGTCCTTCTATTTCATATCCAATTTGCCCCTTCAACAAAATGAGAATCTTCATAAATTCATGATAATGATAAGGCACTGTTCCTTCCGGTTTTCCATCTAAATAAAAAACGCGAAACTCTTCCTGTAAATACCCTCTATTTTCTTTCATTGCGCTTCACCTCTTTTTTATAATAGCACTTTTTGCAAACTACAGAGCATTTTCTTTATATTTTTATCAAAAAATGTTTTCTATACTATAGGTAAGAAATAAGCAAAACCAACTCAGAAAGGAGAGCCGATATGTGTGTTGAATTTACGAAGTATCAGGAAGCTGGTCTAAATTTTCTTATATACAACAAAAATTCAAATTCCATTCCATTAACCGAAAATCTGATTGCACGCATCTTCGACCGTCGCTTCGGCTCCGAATCTGAGGGGATTCTTATTCAACTGGAAAACGACAAAGAAATTACCGTACAGGTAAATCAAAACGGCAAAATCAAGCATTTCTGTCACAAAGAATATGAGGCTGCAGCCCGTGCCATGATGCATTTGCAATACGTGCAAGACAAGGTGTTGGTTCATACACCGGAGGGAGATTTCCTCGTAAAAGAAAAAAAGGTACATGCTTCCCAGCCCACCTTTTCTTATCCCGGACGCATGATTTTATCCGATAAATTTGTCCAAGAATATGCTTAACTGATCAAAACAACATATATTCAAAAAAGCGAGTTGATTTTTTCAACCCGCTTTTTTTAGATTCCGATTATAAAATCCGTCTCTACCCCCATGATTTATCACCTATCAGAAGTATATCATAGCTTCTGTTTTGTAGCACCGTGATACTTGTTGTCACAAGAAAGAATGTCGCATGCGACATTCTCGCGCCAAGCGCGGTTGCATTTATGCAACATTTACATCTCGCGCGCGTGCTTCCATAGCGGAGCGCTTTTCCCTGTATTCCTTATTTTTCCATCTGGTTTTTAATCGCATGTAACAATTCATCATAAGTCTCAAATGCAGGAATATTTGGATAATCTGTTTTAATCTTATCTGTAGTACGGAATAAAAATCCTCCTTGGCTTTCCTGAATCATAGCCAAATCATTAAAGCTATCACCACTGGCAATGGTATCGTATCCAATAGACTGTAATGCTCTTACTGCATGATATTTCTGATTTTCCTGACGAAGTTTAAAGCCGGTGATTTCTCCATTTTCTGCTACCTCTAAAGAGTTGCAAAAAATAGTCGGCCAACCCAATTTCTTCATCAATGGAGTTGCAAACTGTGTAAAGGTATCACTCAAAATAATCACCTGTGAAAAAGAACGCAACTCATCCAAAAATTCTTTTGCTCCCGGAAGTGGATCAATTTTCGCAATGGTATCCTGAATCTCCTTTAATCCAAGGCCATGCTCTTTTAAAATCTCAATTCTATAATTCATTAATTTTCCGTAGTCCGGCTCATCTCTGGTTGTTCTCTTAAGTTCCGGAATTCCGGTCTCCTCTGCAAAAGCGATCCAAATTTCCGGCACCAAAACGCCTTCTAAATCTAAACAAGTGATATACATCTTTCTATCCTCCCAAAATACTTTGCCACTTTGATTCATAAAAATCTTGGCGCGTCAGGAAAAATATAACTTATTTTGTATGAATATGCAAGCAATTCCTCTTATTTTTCACAACCTTGTGAGGACTTTTGAGATGCATCTACTAATTTATTGTAATACTTCATTTTTCGTTCCCAGTTCTCATCATAAGACGATTCAAAGTAGCAGGTATACAACATATCCAGCAAATATAAAATGGATAATCTGGTAGAAAACGAAGATATTTTTTTATAATGATTTTCGTTGGGACTAATATAAAGGGTATAGTTTCCCTTCAGTCCTGTCTGATTTGGAGAACAAATCAAAAGCGTTGGAACTTTGTTTTCCGCCAATAATTCCGATACCGTTCTGGCATTGGCACCTCTGCCTTCAAAAGACAACTGAATCGCCATATGCGACGGGTCTGTGGAAGCAGCGCAAAGCCTTTGTTCGTATTCTTCAATAGGGACATTCACGGTCACGCCAATTTCTCTCATCTGGAAAGCAAAATTTTTTGCAAACCACACATTTCCTGCAGATGTAAAAAAATCAATCTGTTTCGCACGCTTCATCGCGCTCACCGCCATACGAATCTGATCCAATTTCAAATAATCAATCGTGGACTCTACTGTGCGTGTATAGTTTTCTTGTAACGCCCACATAATCTCCCTATACGTTTGATCTTTCTCCACCGGAAAATCAAAATCAAATTCTTCGGTGTGAAGATAATCATTCAATTCCGCAGACATACGGATTTTTAACTCAGAAAATCCTCCCACATGAAGTTTATCGCACAAGCGATATACACTGGCCGTGGATACATATATCTTTTTTGCTAAAGTCTCGGCATTCATCGTCACTACTTCCGCCGGATGTTCGCAAATATACGTAGCGATTTTCTTTTCATTTCCGGAAAAATCGTCTTGTCTTTGTAATTGAACGAAAATATTCATTGCTCACTCCTATATCTATTATTTGTAGAGGCTTTCTCCATTGGTACGGATAACTTCCTGATACCATGAGAAGGAATCCTTTTTATAACGCTTTAAAGAGCCTACTTTTTCATCTGTTGTATCTACATAAACAAATCCATAACGTTTACGAATGCCTTCATGTGTAGAAACCAAATCAATGGCTGACCAGGGATTATATCCCAACATTTCTACTCCATCGGTAATCGCTTCACGAATCTGACGAATATGAGCATCCAAATATTGAATTCGGTATGCATCATGCACGCTACCATCTTCTTCTAAGATGTCATATGCTCCTAAACCGTTTTCTGTAACCAAAAGCGGCAAATGATAACGATCATATAATTCACGCATCGTTGCACGGAATCCCACCGGATCAATTTCCCAACCAAACTCGGTTTTTGGCAAATTCGGATTAGACGCACCCTTATAAAAACCAGGTTCTCCTCGCATGGACTGCTGATCTCCGGCTCCGCCTTCCTTCTCCTCCATATCAAGGGCAGCTTCTACCGTTGCGGTATTGTAGTAATTAAATCCAATAAAATCCGGATGTGCATTTTTTAATGCCTCTTCATCCCCTTCTGCAAAGGTAGGGATCGCATCCTGCTCTTCTAAGTATGCCCACACTAAATTATTATATCTGCCATAAACAGCCATATCAAGATACAGCCAATTTCGGATAGCATTAAAGTTTTCTGCAGCAATCATATCTTCCGGTTTACATGTAGCCGGATAAACAAATGCAATATTTGGTGCCGGTCCAATCATAGCATCCGGAATCATACGATGACACAATGCCATAGCCTTTGCCTGTGCTACCAGCTGATGGTGATTCTGCTGATAAATTTCTTTTTTCAGATTTGTGGTTCCCTCCGGAATGAACATCGTCCCAATAACCGGTCCGGCCAAAGTCAACATATTCTGTTCATTAATGGTCAACCAATATTTCACACGGTCTCCAAAGTTTTCAAACAATACCTTTGCATAATTTTCAAACCACTGTACAGATTCCGGATTTGACCAAGAACCCAATTCATCCAATGCCGCCGGCATATCAAAATGAAACATGGTAACAATTGGAGTGATATTATATTTCAAACACTCATCGATCAAATCATTATAAAACTGTATGCCCTTCGGATTGACTTCTCCTTTTCCCTGTGGAAGAATACGTGTCCAAGCAATGGAAAAACGATAAGATTTAAATCCCATTTCCGCCATCAAAGCCACATCTTCTTTAAAATGATGATAATGATCGGCACAGGTACTTAAATCTGCAGTGCCCTCCGGTAAAATCTTCACATCTTGGCAAGAGGGACCTTTTCCATCCTCTGCATTCGCACCCTCTACCTGATATGCGGATGTAGACGCTCCCCAAAAAAAGTTCTCCGGGAACGGTTTTAATTTTTTATGTAACATAATAAAAATCCTCCTTTTCTACATCATACATAGGAGGATTTTCTTTTAAAATAGAAGTAGCGCAGAAAGAATATTTTTCTCAAAGCGCCACAGTTCAACCCTTTAAAATTTTGAGAAATTTCTCTCAAAATCTTAACTTGTCATTCCTTATTCTATTTTTTATACATATTCTTTTTAACCGCTTGTTTGCGCCGACCGGAGCTTCGCTACAAAGTACTAGCCCACACTGCTTGTTTGCGCCGACCGAAGCTTCGCTACAAAGTACTAGCCTCGTTTCACTCGGCAAGTACTTTGCATGTATCGCACGTAAGATGCCGCTTCGCTTTGCTTGCGCCATCTAAGTGCTCATAACGAGAAGAACGAACCTGCACTGCTTGTTTGCGATAGACGGGGGCGCAAGACGTCCGGTGGACGTCTGTTTTGCGCCGACCGGAGCGAAGCGGAGAACGAACCCGCACCGCGGGTAAGTTCTCCGTTTTCGCTCCTAAGAACAAAAAAACCACATCTTAAAGATGTGGTTTTCTTGTTCTTATAAGAGCGATAGACGGGGCTCGAACCCGCGGTCTCGACCTTGGCAAGGTCGCGCGTTACCAACTACGCCACTATCGCATAAGCGGGTGATGGGAATCGAACCCACGTAACCAGCTTGGAAGGCTGGTGTTCTACCATTGAACTACACCCGCAGAATGCCCAGTTCCGGAATCGAACCAGAGACACGAGGATTTTCAGTCCTCTGCTCTACCAACTGAGCTAACTGGGCAACTCAGGTTACCAAAATCGGCAACGAAGATAATTTACCATAATTTGATAACCCTTGTCAATACATTTTCCCAGAAAAATTCTAATTTTTGCTATTAAAATCCTTTGTAAATTTTAAAAAGAGATCTCGTGGCAAAGGTTTGGAAAAATAATACCCCTGCAGGTAATCACAACCCAAATCCAATAGATAATTTTTTTGGTCTATAGTCTCCACGCCTTCCACGGTAATTTTCTTTTTTACACTTTGGATCAGATGAACACAAAGTTCCAAAATATCTTTTCCTTCTTCTTCCTTGTCCACTGCCCAAAGAACACTTTTATCGATTTTAATCACATCAAAATCCATGGTAGATAGCGAACGAATATTGGAATATCCGGTACCAAAATCATCCATGGCCAATTTAAATCCTAAGGCTTTAAATTCACGCAAAGTTTTTCTCAAAAATTCACCATTTTCAATGGTGGCAGACTCCGTGATTTCCAAACAAATATCAGAAATTTCCACCTTGTATTTATCCAAAATCATATGGAAACTTTCGGAAATATTGTAATACAAACATTGCACCGCAGACAGATTTACATTGATGCATTCAATCCCGGCTTTTCTGGTTTCTCCACTGGCAATAAATTTACATACCTCTTCCAAAACGAACGCTCCAATTTCCATAATGGTGCCATTACGTTCTGCAATCGGAATAAATTCCTCCGGCGAAATCATACCCAGTTCCGGATCATCCAAACGCAGCAACGCTTCTGCCCTAGTAATTCTGCGCGTTTCTTTATCCCAAATAGGCTGATAATATACTTCAAAATTCTTTTCACGCAATCCCCTGTAAACTGCGGTTCCTACGTCCATTTTTCTCTGTGCCGGCTCAATTTCCATATTGGAAATCACTTGCACTTTTTCCCCTTTTCTCGGGAAAACACGTTCCATTAATGTAAGGGCCACTTCCGGAGAATCCACCTCATCCGGAATACGCACAGACATAATCTGCACGTCCATGGAAACATCCAATCCACGATGAACCCATCTCCGGCCCATATGGACCTTCATTTTTTCTACAATCTCATGGGTGTGTTCTTTTGCATCTCCGGACACAATTAAAATCACATTTCCCATTTCGCCATCATATACCGTAACCTCCGGCGCAAACTGCGCACACCATTTAAAAATAGAGGTCATCACAATATTCATGACATCAAATCCTACCAAATTCAGATAATAGGAATAATTAATAAATTTCACAAAAATAACATCCACTTGATACCCATGATTCATGGCATCCTTCAAATCCTTTTGAAACGCCTTACGATTATAAGCCGAAGTATGGATGTTATATACAGACTCACTATCCTCCATCAAAAAAATGAGTCCTAAATATACGACTGATTGTATAAATAATTCTAACAAGAAATCCGGATTCAACATCTGAACCAAAATTACAATCGCAGCACTACTGATAAATCCAATAATCCATACGGTTCTATAAAATCCCAAAGTATTATGATATCGAATGGTTAATACCAGGGTCCCTACAATATAAATAAAAGCACTCACATATAATAGGTATAAACCGGAACCATGATGGTATATTTTATTTTCATCGAAATAAAAGACCCAATGCAAAAAAGGATTCAATGCCATAACACTCATGCTGCATAAAAACGGAATCCCTATGATAAAATGCTTTAATTTCGTCTCGTGTGCTGTTCCTCCGGTGGCCAGGTTTACATAAATAAAGAACAAAAATGCCACCATATTGTGAATGGTCAAAAAGAGGTAACTTGACGGCGCCAACCATTCCGTTGGAATCTGCGTACTATGTTCAATGACGTATGCGCTCCATATATCGAAAATACTGGATAAAAGCCCATTAAACAAAATTACCAGAAACACTTTATTCTCGATTTTTTTCAAATCCTTTTTTAAGAACACAAAAAATATACTGAAAAGATATAGAATCACTGCGCATATATCATAATGCAATATATATCTCATCTTTCAATTACGACCTTTCTTCGACCAACTTTTTTCTTTTCCTTCTCATTGTACATGTTTTGATCCGCGGTGTGTAACAATTCTCGTAAGCCGGTCATTTTTTTCCCATAACGAGCCACCCCTATACTGGCTTGTAATTGATAAGGGGTATTGTAAATACGATTGCTATTTCCCAACTCATAACGTATTTCATCTACTAAAATCGTAATTTCTTCCGGGTCAGAAGCCTCTGCCAAAATCGTAAATTCATCTCCACCATAACGTGCAATGGTGCAACGTTTTCTTGTACGATTGCATGCTTCTTTCAAAGCATCTGCGAAATGAATCAATGCGTTGTCTCCCTCTTGATGCCCGTACATATCGTTGATCTTTTTGAAATCATCCAAATCCAACATTAAAAAATAAAGTCCCATTTCTTCTCGATAGTTCTTTATCTTCCGATCTGCATCTCGCAAAAATTCCCTTTTATTATTCAGTCCCGTCAAGCTGTCTTTGGATATTTGGGTTTCCAATGAATTGCAAAAGATAACCACAACCGCTACTGCCACACCTACACACACCAATGGCAACCAATGATACTTCAACTGCAATACAGAGCAGAATAAAGTCAACATTGGAAAAATTGCTGTGGTCAAGATTTTCCCTTTTTCTGAGAAGTTTTCCTCTTTATAAGCAGAATGTACGATTCTCACAAAAGAAAAACACAGATAGAAGAAGGGGAATATGAACTGTACGAAATAATAATCCCCTTTTACCGTCAAAAACGCCTCATTTATGGTAAACATAAAATGCGTTTTTCCATTTATTAATAACAATAACAAATGCATATATACAAACACACCTGTATAAACACCAAAGGTTCTGGTATTTAATGCATGCTTGTGGTAAGAAGCTGCCTCAAAATACAGATACCATTCGTGACAGGCAATTGTTTCAGACCAATAATAAGCAGACACCAGCCAAAAATACAGATCTTTTGACCACGACATTTCCCCATAACTAAAGATGGCCGTGACTGCTTCTAGGCATAAAAACAACTCAACGCCAATAAGTGCAGCAACAAAATATTGTTGCGCACGTACCGGCGTTACTCCAAATTGCATTCGAATTGCAATAATCGCGGTAACTATTATACACAGTATTTCAACTTCCAGGTAAAGTGATAAATATGTCATACAGACTCCTTTTTTACCCCAAGTCTCCGCAATCCCCTATCCTTATTTTTTCATAATTATTGCAAAATTACAACCGAATATCCTGTTAAAGATATGATATTTTCATAAAATGTAATTGGCTCATCTGTTGTAGTCAAAACCGCTGCAACCTCAATATCTGCGCCGGTTTTTCCATTGACCTCCACTTCAGACAAATCAATTTCCTGTGTTTCGGATGTATTACTAAATAGGATCAAAACTTCTTCCCCATTATACACTTTTTTGAAGCCGGCGTAAGTCTCTCCGCTTAAATTTTCTACCGCTTCTACCGTGCCATTTGTAATTGGCAAAAAGGCTTCGCGAATCCGAATGGCCTCTCTATAATATTGATAAATAGAATCCGCATCCTCTTCTTGCTCTTCCAGACTTCCATTTACCATTTCAATCTCTTCCATATCTGCAGGGCCATCACACATATAGTCTGCATCGGCATCACTGCTCCACTGCATCGGTGCACGCTTATTTTCATCAATGCCGGAGCCCTTCATGCCAAGTTCTTCTCCATAGTATACAAATGCATTTCCTGACATCATCAAGTTCAAAGCGCCTGCCAATTTGGTCATATTCACTTTGTAGTCGCCTGCATAATATCCTGCACTTCGTGCCATATCGTGATTGGTATAAAACGGTGCATCCACTGCTGTTTCGCCGTATTCTTCCAGCACTTCCTGCAATTGCAAAAGATTATTTACATAAGACATCGCCGACTTACTTCCCTTTGCTACACTGGCGATGACACCGGATTTGTCCGCAAATTGAAAATCAAAAAAGCTATCAATTCCACTGGCATAGTAGGAGCCATAAGTAGATAAATTCGTCCAAGCTTCTGCCACAATGTAAGCATCTTCTTTTTCTGCTTTCACCATGTCATTTAACCAACTCATAAAAGCAATATTTTCTTCATCATGTCCGGTATAATAAGAAGTCACTGCATCCAAACGGAAGCCATCTACTCCCAAATCTAACCAATAGGTAAAAATAGAAGTCAACTCTTCTCGTACCGCATCACTATCCAAATTCAAATCCGGCATACCTGACCAGAACTGTGCTTCGTAATAATAATCGGTACCTTCTACTTCATACCATGCAGAGCCTTCTTTTACCGTTGAAAAATTATAAAAACCATATTCCGGGCACTCAGCCACATCCGGTTCTGCACCATTCAAATTCTGTAAATATTCACACGCAGTGGTAAACCATGGATGTTCTGACGAAGTATGATTAATAGCCATATCAATAATGACCTTCATATCTCGATTGTGCGCTTCTTCCAATAGGTTCTGAAAATCCGTCAAATCTCCATATTGGCTATCAATATCATAATAATCGATAACATCATATTTATGATAAGTTGGTGATGGCATAATCGGCATCAACCAAAGTGCAGTCACACCCAAATCGTCTGTCGTAGATGCATCTCCATCATTTAAATAATCCAACTTATCAATGATACCCTGTAAATCTCCTATTCCATCTCCATCACTATCTGCATAGCTATAAACAAAGATTTCATAATAAGTATCATTCTGATCTTCACTATTTTGAGCCACCAAGTCCCCATTGGTACTCTCCATCGTATAAGTCCCACTTTCTGTCTGACTTCCACATCCTGATAAGCTTCCCAAGGCTATCAGAAAAGCCAGCAAAATTGCTATTTTTTTCTCCCTCATTTCCGTTTCCTCCTTTGCCCTCTCATTATATTTCGTTTTTTTTCGAAACTCAAGAAGAAACAATTGAATTTTGCAAATATTTTTTTTATAATGAGAACATTCAGAACGTTTAGAAGGAAGTAAGAAAATGGCAACAATACAGGATATCGCAAATCGACTTGGTGTTTCTGTCAGTACCGTTTCCAAAGGTATGAACGGTGCCAGTGATATCAGCGAAGAAATGCGGCAAAAGGTTTTAGATACTGCCGTAGAAATGGGATATACATCAAAAAAAATGCGAAAAGAAGAATTCAAGCGTCTTTGTATCTTCATCGAAAACATGAAATACAAATCTCAAGATGAATTCGGCTACGACTTAATTCTCGGATTTAAGCAAATGGCTTTTCGTGACAATTGGTCTCTTTCGGTCGTTCCCATCAATGAGAGCTTTCAGCAAGAGGAAAAATACGATACCTATATGTTGAAAAACGGCTATTCCGGCGCCTTCCTTTTAGGTTTCACCATGACAGATCCTTGGATGGACCAATTGCCAAATACCGGAATTCCTACCGTATTGTTCGACAACTATATCCGAAACAATCCAAAGGTTGGATCTGTTTCCATCGACAACGAAGAAGGTATTGATTTAGCTGTTTCTTACTTGCGCAAACTTGGACATAAAAATATAGGTTTTCTAAATGGACTCTTAGATTCTCGCGTTACAGAAATTCGTGGACGTGCCTTTGAAAGTTCCATGAAAAACCATGGTTTAAATGTAAAACAAGAACTTGTACAGCATTGTTTTTACAACGCTGAAGAGGCAGAAAAATTCACCTCACACTTTTTAAATAATGGTGCCACCGCCTTGATTTGCGGCAACGACTTAATGGCCACCGGTATTATGCAAGGTTGTAAAAAGCTTGGAGTACGGATCCCTGAAGAATTGAGTATCATCGGTTATGACGATTTACCGATTTCCTCCTTCTTAGAGCCGCCTCTTACCACCGTGCAACAGAATCGTTTAGAGCTTGGAAAATCCGGCTACATGGTTTTAAATTCCATTATCAACCACGTACCAATCAGTATGACCATGTTGCACCCAAGCTTAATTACCAGAAATTCTACTGCTCCATTGCAGAAAAAAAGATAGAAACGGGAAATCCCGTTTCTATCTTTTTTTATTCTAAACCAACTACCTTATAATCTTTCTCTTCTACTGCTTGACGTAAAACTTCATCCGCTACCTCACCGGAAAGAGTTACTACTGCGGTTCCTTTTTCATGGCTCACTTCTGCTGCTGATACTCCATCCAAAGCCTCTAAAGCTTTCTTTACAGTTGCTTCACAATGTCCACACATCATTCCTTCAATTTTCAATGTCTTATTCATATTCTTTTCCTCCTGATTCGTTTCTAAAACTTGTTTTATTTCAGAGATCGTAACCTCCTTCTTTTTCTTTTTATCTTTTTTGCCATCATGTACTTTCACCAGATTCAGGCGAAGCGCATTAGACACCACACAAAAGCTGGACAAACTCATGGCTGCTGCTCCAAACATGGGATTCAATGCCCAATGGAACAAATGAATGTAAGCTCCTGCCGCTAAAGGAATTCCAATCACATTGTAAAAGAACGCCCAAAACAAATTCTCATGAATATTGCGCAAAGTTGCTCGACTCAAACGAATGGCTCCGGAAACATCGGTCAACCGACTTTTCACCACCACAACATCCGCCGCATCAATCGCTACATCCGTGCCTGCACCAATGGCGATTCCCATATCCGCACGGCTTAATGCCGGTGCATCATTGAGACCATCACCCACCATGACTACTTTACCAAGGGTTTGCAATGCGGCAACGGTTGCTTCTTTTCCATCCGGAAGCACACCGGCTACCACTGCGTCTACGCCCACTTGATTTCCAATGGCATGGGCAGTGCGTGCATTGTCTCCGGTAAGCATGACCGTGCGAATACCCATATTTTTTAGTTCTCCAATAGCAATCTTGCTGTCTTCTTTTACTGTATCCGCCACTGCGATCATTCCCAACAATTGATTGTCTTTTGCAAAGAACAATGGCGTTTTTCCAGCTTCCGCCAGATTTTCAGCCTGTTTTTGTACTTCCGCAGGGATTTCTACCACTTCCTGTACAAAGGAACGATTTCCTCCGACTATCATCGCATCATCCACATATGCCTGTAGTCCTTTTCCGGGGCGAGCCGCAAAATCCTTTGCCACACCTTTTTCTACTGCATGAGCCATTCCATATTCCATGACTGCTTTCGATAAAGGATGTTCACTTTTTTCTTCCAAGGTCACTGCATAATAAAGCAACTGCTCTTCCGAAATTCCGTCTGACGGAAGCACGTCCGTCACCTCCGGTTCCCCTTTTGTAATGGTACCGGTCTTATCTAATACGACAATATCTGCCTTTCCTGTTTCTTCCAAGGAAACCGCGGTTTTAAACATAATTCCTTGCTTTGCACCAACACCGTTTCCAACCATAATAGCAACCGGTGTTGCAAGTCCCAGTGCACAAGGACAACTAATAACAAGAACCGCAATTCCTCTCGCTAATGAGTATCCCAAATCTCCGGAAACCAAAATCCAAATAAAGGCCGTAACAATTGCAATTCCAATCACCGCCGGTACAAACACTCCGGACACACGATCTGCAATCTTTGCAATGGGTGCTTTTGTGGCGGATGCATCACTTACCATACGAATAATCTGTGCCAAAGTAGTATCCTCTCCTACTCTGGTGGCTCTGCATAAAATAGCCCCTTCCTGATTTATCGTAGCTGCAGACACCTTATCGTTGATTGTCTTATCCACCGGAATACTTTCTCCGGTCAAAGCTGCCTCATTAATTGCACTCTGGCCCTTCACAATGACACCATCCACCGGAATACTCTCTCCCGGTCGGACCATAAACAAATCACCCACCTGGATTTCTTCAATGGAAACCAGACGTTCTTGTCCATTTTCTACCTTGGTAGCCGTTTTCGGTGCCAGCCGCATAAGGCTTTTTAGGGCATCTGTGGTACGTCCCTTTGACATGGCTTCCAGCATTTTTCCTACAGTAATCAAAGTCACAATCATTGCAGCTGACTCAAAATAAAAGTCATCCATATACGCCATGACCGCCGCTGTATCACCTCTTTGTACCGCCGCTGTCATACAAAAAAGTACGTAGGTACTCCAGCCAAAGGATGCCATAGAACCCATAGCAACCAAGGTGTCCATATTTGGGGCTCCATGGAACAAACTTCCAAAGCCATTGACGAAAAACTTTTGGTTAATCACCATAACAATCCCGGCTAATAACAATTCTAAAAGCCCCATGGCTACGTGATTGTCTGCAAGTGGCTCCGGCAATGGGAACCCAAACATCATATGCCCCATAGAAACATACATAAGAACTACAAGAAATCCCAATGAAAACAATAAGCGTTTCTTTAACACCGGGCTCTCATGATCCTGCAAAGCCTCTTCTTCCGCACTATAATCCTTTCCGGTTTTCTGTTGTGCCGTGGCTTTGCTGCTAGCGCCATATCCCGCTGCTTCTACGGCAGCTATGATTGCTTCCTTGGAGGCAGTTCCCTCCACTCCCATAGAGTTTGTCAACAAACTCACGGAACAAGAAGTAACGCCATCCACTTTCTGTACCGCTTTTTCCACACGGGCCTGACAAGCGGCACAGCTCATACCCGTAATCTGATACTGTTCCATACCAATCCTTTCCGTGGACGTTTTTCTATTTCATCAATTTCTGTAATACTTCTACCAATTCGTCCACTTTTTCTTCGCTACCCTGTCGAATGTCCTCTGTCACACAGCTTTTGATGTGATTGGACAACAGGACTTTTGTAAAACTATTCAAGGCAGAACTTGCTGCAGACACCTGCATCAAAACATCTGTACAATAGGCATCTTTTTCCAGCATTCCTTTTATGCCTCGAATCTGTCCTTCAATACGATTCAACCGAGAAATCAAATCCTTATATTCTTTCTCTGATCTTTCTTTATGTTTGCCACTACAATGTGGACATGCTTCTAACTTTTCATCTTCCATATAACATCCTTTCCGGATTTCTCCTATTTCAACAACGATATACAACGCAAATACCCCTAGGGGGTACTTTATATTGTCGATAATATACCCCATGGGGGTATTTGTCAATAGAATAAGATCTGAATAAAGAAAAAGCCGGTGTATTGAGAAAATCTCTCAATACACCGGCTACCGCTTATGCATCATATTCATCTAAAAAGTAATGTTTCACACCATCTTTTTTATATGCAATCACCGTATTCAAATTTACGTTTTCTACACTTCGGAAAATATTTTTTTCTACATAAGGGTTGGTTTCATGTAAGGTACGTATCAATTCTTTCACCTCTGCACGTTTGGAAACTTCTCCTTTGTTTTCACTTTTTTCCACTGCTTCTGTAAAACGACAGGCACACTGAATAAAGTGCAAATCGTTATACGCGCACCAATGTCGAATATCGTCCTCACGAATTAAGTACATGGGGCGAATCAATTCCATTCCCTCAAAATTGGTACTATGTAATTTCGGCATCATAGTCTGTACCTGAGCACCATAAAGCATCCCCATAAGGATGGTTTCAATCACATCATCAAAATGATGTCCGAGGGCGATTTTATTGCACCCAAGTTCCCGTGCCTTCGCATACAAATTTCCTCTACGCATTCTGGCACATAAATAGCAAGGAGAATCTCCCACATCTACAACTGCATCGAAAATATCTGTTTGGAAAATATGAATCGGGATGCCCATAATCTTTGCATTCTCGATAATTTTTTCTTCATTTTCTTGGTTGTATCCCGGATTCATCACCATAAACTCTAAGGAAAAATTCTTTTTCCCATGACGAAGCAATTCCTGAAATAACTTCGCCAACAGCATAGAATCCTTTCCCCCGGATATGCATACTGCAATTTTATCTCCATCCTGAATCATATCATAGATGGTAATTGCCTTCGTAAACTTACACCAAATATCTTTTTTAAACTTCTTGATAATACTACGTTCTATATCCTTTTGGCGTTCTTCCGGTGTAAACTCTTTTATTTGATCCAAGCGTTCCTGATCAATCATATTCTATCCTCTTTCTATTTATACGGTTGCACGAAGCACAATCGCATTTATGCAACATTTATTTGCAACTCAACCCCCATATCGGAGCGTTTTTCTTGTCATACAAAAAAAGCTTTCGTTCCCGAAAGCTTTTCTACAAATGGATGGAGGTGGATTCGAACCACCGAAGCAATTTGCAGCAGATTTACAGTCTGTCCCCTTTGGCCACTCGGGAATCCATCCATATCAGTGCCCTGACAAGTAAAAATTATAGCATAGACACATTTTCAGTTCAAGATATATTTTTAAAGTCCCTCAAAAGAATTCCTAAAAATGGGCAGTAAAAAAGACAGCTGTCGATCGCTGTCTTTTTTAGGAGAAGGTATTTTTACTATGGGGTATAGCAAAAACTATATAATGTATTGGGGGGTTTTTACAGGTATTATAATATCACCCTCCCGCGAATAAGTGTGCACAAACTTACTAAAAATTGATATGTTTTTTTGTGCAACTCTTACAATAAAATAGCATTTCGAAGTACTAAAAGAGGATGCCACACATGGCATCCTCTCAATTATCCTTTATTCTGTATATTCTTCCGGCTCTACTCTGGCACCATCGCCATCATCCGGCTGTGGATAATACTCATCAAACAATGCTTCAAACTCTGTACGATCGATTTTTTCTTTTTCCATCAAGAGCTGTGCGCATTTTTCTAAGATATCGCGGTTTTCTTCCAACATATCAATGGCTTTCTGATATCCTTCAGCGATAATACGTTTTACTTCTCCGTCTATCTCTGTAGCTACCTTTTCTCCATATCCTCTAGACTGGCCTAAATCACGACCAAGGAATACTTCGTCTTCTCCACTTTCATAGTTGATCTGTCCAACCACATCAGACATACCGTATTTCATAACCATAGCTCTTGCCAGGTCTGTTGCCTGTTTAATATCCTGTGATGCTCCGGTAGTAACATCTCCGAAAACAATCTTTTCTGCTGCACGTCCACCAAAGTCTACCACGATTTCCTGCAACATCTTATTTTTGGAATTAAACATTTCATCTTTTTCCGGTAATGGCATGGTATATCCCGCTGCTCCCATTCCGGTAGGAATAATGGATACGGAATAAACAGGTCCAACATCCGGTAATAAGTGGAATAAAATCGCATGTCCTGCTTCATGATAAGCAGTGATACGTTTTTCTTTTTCGCTGATTACACGGCTTTTCTTCTCTGCACCGATGCCCACCTTAACGAATGCTTTTCGTAAATCCACCATACTGATGAACTTGCGTGCACCCTTTGCAGCTATAATCGCAGCTTCGTTTAACAAGTTCTCCAAATCTGCACCTGTAAATCCTGCAGTTGTCTGGGCTACCTGTTTCAAATCCACATCGTCGCTTAATGGCTTATTCTTTGCATGTACGGCTAAGATTTCTTCTCGACCCGCAATATCCGGACGGCCAACGCCCACCTTTCTATCAAAACGTCCCGGTCTTAAAATCGCCGGATCCAAAATATCTACACGGTTCGTTGCAGCCATGACAATGATTCCTTCGTTGATACCGAAACCATCCATTTCTACCAATAACTGGTTCAAAGTCTGTTCTCTTTCATCATGTCCGCCGCCAAGACCGGTTCCACGTCTTCTTGCTACCGCATCAATTTCATCAATAAATACGATACAAGGTGCATTCTTTTTGGCTTCCTCAAACAAATCTCTTACACGAGAAGCACCAACACCAACAAACATTTCTACAAAATCTGATCCGGAAATGCTAAAAAATGGCACACCCGCTTCTCCTGCAATGGCTCTGGCCAGCAAAGTTTTACCTGTTCCCGGAGGTCCCACAAGTAAAACACCCTTTGGAATTCTGGCGCCCAATGCTGTATATTTTTGCGGTTCACATAAGAAATCCACGATTTCTTCTAATTCTTCTTTTTCTTCCTGCAAACCTGCAACATTCGCAAAAGTAACCTTTTTGTTTTCGTCTGTTGTCATTTTGGCGCGGCTTTTCCCAAAATTCATCATTCGATTATTGCCGCCACCGCTGGATACGTTGTTTTGATTTCCCATCAAAATCATAAACAAAATGAACATCGCTCCAAATATAATCAACAAAGGAAGTAATGTCATAATCCAGCTTTCACTTGGAACATCTTCCACCCAATAGGTAATTTCCGCTTCCCGTAATAAATCCTCTACTTCGGAAACATCCGTCACATTTAAGGTCTCTGTCTCTCCGCTGGTAAGCACTACCTGCAGAGTTCCGGTAGGTACTTCTGCATTCTGCTGGATATTTACGCTCACAACACTTCCATTCTCTACATCCGTTTCAAAACTAGAAAAGGTGTAATTGGAACTGTTCACGGTGCCAACATCCATGAAATACCAAATTCCGATCATAATAGCAATCAGTAAAATGTAAAATCCAAAACCTCTGTAACTTCTCTTCACGTAAGCCTCCTAACTGTTAATCTTCCACTTGTTCTACAACTCCTATATATGGAAGATTTCTATATTTCTGTGCGTAATCCAAACCATATCCGATTACGAACTCATCCGGAATAATAAATCCCTCGTAGTCAACATTTACTTCTACAACGCGACGATCCGGCTTATCCAACATGGTACAGAGCTTTAAGCTCTTTGGATTGCGACTTTTCAGATTTTGTAATAAATAACTTAAAGTGCGTCCTGAATCAATAATATCCTCAACTACCAATACGTTTTTGCCTTCGATTGGTTCATCCAAGTCCTTTACGATTTTTACAACCCCACTGGACTTTGTATCGTTACCGTAGCTAGATACTGACATAAAGTCTAAAGATACCGGCACGGTGATTCTTTTAGCCAATTCACAGGTGAAAAAAACACCACCCTTTAGTACACAAATCAAGTGTACCTCTTCTCCTGCGTAATCCTCGCTGATTTTCTTTCCTAACTCAGCGATTTTAGCATCCACTTCTTCCTCTGAAAGCATGACACGAATTTGCTCTCTCATGATTTCATCCTCCATCTATCTGTACTTCTAATATTCGTCTTGTAGAATCCGTTACTTTGAAATAAGAACTCATTCTATATCCCACTACCCATAAGACATGCGATTCGTCACAAAGGAGCAAAATATGATCTCGGTCTTCCACCGGTATTTTTTCATTGATAAAATAACTTTTCAACTTCTGTTTCTTATCTGTAAAGTCCAGGAAAAAATAATCTCCGGGCTCGCGATTTCTAATGTCAAGACTACTTTTAATCTTATCATAATCGAAACATTTCGTATACTGCTTTTTCTCCGGAACAGCCGTCCCTTCTCGTGCATAGGAACGGAAGCGGAACCGTTTTTTTCCAACAAAAATTTCGTAGCCTTTGGCCAAAATTTCTTTGTCCGGAAGGGCAATAGAAATCGGTTTTTTCTCCCCCTCCTTTGGCATTCGTTTGGACAACCGAATGCCATGATAGGTGGTCTGTGCCACCACTTCATAAGGCAAATCCAAATTCCTTCCGCTTTGCTTATTCATCAGTTCCAAAAGCAAAGAAATATGCTGTTTTTCAATATTCTTTTTTTGTCCGGCCAATTGGCATAACACTTTATATAACACACGACGTTGCATAAAAGGAAGCAATTCCAAAAAAGGTTCTTTTTGTACCAGTAACCCTTTTTCTTCCTGTTTGCATACCTGTTGATAATATTTCTCAGTTTCCTGTTGCAGGTACCATTCTGTTTCCTGCATTTCTTCTGCCAATTCTACCACATGCTCCGGTGCCTTTTCATTGATTTTCTTCAAATCTTGAAACACCTGATTGCGAATCCGATTTCTGGCATAAGAATCATCCCAATTGGTCTGATCTTCGCAGTAATTTTGATTTTTCTCTGCCAGATATTCGTGGATTTCCTTCTTTCCTACGCATAAAAGAGGGCGAATCACGATTCCGTTTTTCGGAAGCATTCCACACAAGCCTTGTAAATTACTACCTCGTATCATATGAAACAATACCGTTTCTGCTTGATCCTCCATATGATGAGCTACCGCCAAACGTGTTCTATTTTTTCCTTGTTGCGCCACATTGAAAAAACATTGATAACGCAAAGTTCTGGCTGCTTCCTCCAGAGATGCTCCGGTTTTTTCCTTGTATTCCAAGGCTTTCACGTGAAAAAGATGCAATGGAATCTCCTGTTCTTTACAAAAAGTTTCCACAAACGCAGCATCTTTTTGACTTTCTTCTCCACGAATTCCATGTTCTACATGGATTGCTTCTAAGGTAAAACCCATTTCCTGAGAAAACTCTTTTAATAGCAAGGTCAAAGCCATGGAATCCGCTCCACCGCTCAATCCCACCAAGACCCGATCTTCTTTTTCAATCAGGTTTTCGTTTTTTATGTACTCCCTCACTTTTTCTATCATTGTTTCAAGTCCTTCTATAGGAAAAGGAGAGTCTCCTTTGACTCTCCTCTTTATTCTTCTTTAAAAACAGTCTCGTTCTCATACGCCAGACCCAATTTACTCTTTGCTACATCTTCGATGTACTCCTGTGTCTGGGTATATGCTTCGTAATCTTCCAATTCTTTCTGCTCTTCTGTGGCTTCCTCCAATTGTTCACGAAGCTCCGCTTCCTGTTTATCGTAATCTAAATTCTTTTGATATAAATTAGCCATTTGCACGGCCATGACAATCATAAAAACAGAAACAATAAATGTCACACATATTTTTCCTATTCGATTGTTGCTTTTCGGACGTCTTGCTGCCACGTGTCACACCACCTTCCGTTTTGCCTTCCTCTATTCCATTGTAACAGTTTTTGCCCTTAGGTTCTAGAGGTAGGTAAACAGTTCCTTTGCCTCTTCTTTTTTCGTGGTATCGGCCAGGCTCTCTACGCGAACCTTTACCGTCTTTGTTCCAAATAAAATTTCAATTTCATCTCCCACTTTTACATTTACAGAAGCCTTTGCCACTTTTCCGTTTACCATCACACGGCCGGCATCACAAGCCTCATTGGCAACAGTTCTTCTTTTTATTAAGCGAGATACCTTCAAAAACTTATCTAATCGCATACTATTCCTCTTCCAAAAAACCTTTTTGAAATCTGTTTGAAAAAATGAAAGGGTATAGCGAAATGCTATACCCTTTACTTACTAATATAATAATTAGTTAAGGCTATCTTTTAAAGCTTTACCAGCTTTGAACTTAGGAGCCTTAGATGCAGGAATGCTCATTTCCTTGCCAGTCTGTGGGTTTCTACCGGTTCTTGCAGCTCTTTCAGAAACTTCAAATGTACCGAATCCAACTAACTGGATTTTTTCCCCCTTCTTCAATTCCTCAGCAACAACCTCAGTAAATGCCTTTACTGCAGCTTCTGCGTCCTTCTTTGATAAAGAAGTCTTGTCTGCAATTGCTGATACTAACTCTGCTTTGTTCATGCTAAAATTCCTCCTCTGGATTTTTTAGTGTATTGTTCGAGGTTTCTTTTCAATTCACCTACGTTTATATTTATACTTGTTTTGCCTACCTTTGTCAAGAAAAATGCCCATTTTTTCACGGTTTACGGCAAATTTTATAATGTTTTAATAATTGCAAGCATATCTTCTGCTAATTTTTTGGATTTTGCGTCTGCATCCGCTATTGATGAGCCTTTCACGCCAATATAGAACTTAATCTTTGGCTCTGTTCCGGAAGGACGAACACATACCCATGCATCCTCTGTCAATTCATAATATAAAACATTGGATTTTGGCAATCCGGTTGGGCTTACTTTTCCGTCAGCCACTTCTGTTACGGTATCATTTGCATAATCGCGAACACGTACTACATCATATGCTCCGATCTGCTTTAAGCCATCTTTACGAAGGGTTTCCATAATCGTCTTAATCTTTGCCAATCCTTCAATACCCTTTAAAGTAATAGACTCTACATAATCCTGATAATAGCCATATTTCTCATACATTTCTACCATCGCATCCCAAAGAGTCATATTCTTGGTCTTATAGTATGCTGCTGCTTCGCAAAGGAACATAGATGCTGCAACTGCATCCTTATCTCTTGCATATGTACCAGGAAGACAACCATAGCTTTCTTCCATACCAAAGAGGTAAGTACCTTTTCCGGTATTTTCAAATTCTAAGATCTTCTGTCCAATAAACTTAAATCCTGTTAATACTTCGATCAAAGAAATATTGTAGTTCTTTGCAATTGCATCTGCCATGTTGGTAGAAACAATGGAACGAATGAAGGCACCGTCTGCCGGCAATCCCTTCTTTTCCTTTGTCTGGCTAATGATATATTCACCAATTAAGCATCCGGACATATTTCCGGTCAATGGATGATATTCTCCGGTCTTGCTATCTTTTACATATACACCAAGACGATCTGCATCCGGGTCAGTTGCTAAAATCAAATCAGCATCTACTTTTTTACCAAGTGCAACACCAAGTTCGAATGCTTTTTCTGTTTCCGGATTCGGATATGGAACGGTTGGGAAATCGCCATCCGGCATTTCCTGTTCCGGTACTACATAGACATTCTTGAATCCGATTTCCTTTAATACACGACGAACCGGGATATTTCCGGTACCATGTAATGGAGTATATACAATCTTGATATCGTCTGCTGTTGCATCAATGCAGTCCTGACGAATTACTAATTTTTTGATTTCTTCCATGTAAGGTGCATCTACATCTTCACCAATTACTTGATAAAGTCCCTGTGCCTGAGCATCTTCTTTGCTCATGGTCTTTACCTGCGTCCACTCAGTTACAGCCTTTACCTGATCCATAATACCGGTGTCATGAGGAGGTGTAATCTGTGCACCATCTTCCCAATATACCTTATAACCATTGTATTCAGATGGATTGTGGCTGGCTGTCACATTGATACCTGCAATACAATTTAATTTACGAACTGCATAAGAAAGTTCCGGGGTTGGGCGAAGAGACTCAAATACATAAGTCTTAATGCCATTTGCTGCAAGGCAAAGAGCTGCTTCATCTGCAAATTCCGGTGACATATGTCTGGAATCATAAGAAATTGCCACGCCTTTGTCCTCTCCCTTTACATTTAAAATGTAATTTGCAAGTCCCTGTGTTGCCTTACGAACAGTATAGATATTCATACGGTTGGTTCCGGCTCCAATGACTCCACGAAGTCCAGCTGTACCAAACTCCAAATCCATGTAGAAACGGTCTTCAATTTCTTTTTCATCCCCTTGAATGGCTTCCAATTCTTTTCTGGTTGCCTCATCAAAATAAGGGTCATTTAACCACGCTTCATAATTTTCCTTATAGCTCATCTTTTTCCTCCTATTTCATGCCTTCCTGACATTAATTACTGGTTCCTGTTAACGTATCCATAATTCCGGATAGCGTATCCAAATACGCATCTGTCACACTACTGTCAGATGTGGTACCGGTACTGGCACTTTCTATCGTCGTAGTGGCAGAGCTGGTGGTTGCCTCACTTGCTGCCTCCGAATCCTCTTCCTCCGTGGAAACAGCTGATACATCTATGCTCAAAATCGCTTTGCCGGAATTCACCATCAATCGTCTGGACCATGTATCATATCCATCCGCTTGTGCCTGTAAAACATGTACACCATATTTTACCGAAAGTACAGAATCCGTGTCAACCACTTCTCCGTCCAAATACACAGTTGTGCCCTCGATGACTGTTTGAATGGTAAGTTCACAATACTTCGGTCCATCCCCGAGTAATGTGTTCAAATCCACTTCCGTTTCTTCCCCACGTTTGATTTCGATTTCCGTCGTATCTCCATAGCCATCTTTCGCAACCGTAATGTTATGGGTACCTTCCTGGAGATGCACTTCCATGTCCTCTACAATTTTTATAAAATTTTCGCCATCAATATCCAGCCAACCACCGATAAATTCTTCCGGATTGGCAAATACCAAGCTTCCCTGACCGGTGGTCACCGTCACAGAAATAATATTTTTCGCCTTTCCAATGACTTTGATTTCATCTCCGGCCTTCATATTGGAAAAAACTGTCACTTCTCCATCAATATATACCGGAATGCGATCCGGTAAATAATAGTTGGTGCCTTCTAAAGTAAACACATTTCGTTCTTCGTCTACGGAATAATTTGTAACATTGGTTTCCCTCCAGACTTCTTTGGATAATTGCACCAAATCCAAATCTCCGTTGTCGTCCGTCATGATTTTTACCACTTCTCCACTCTCTAAAATGGCCATAGAAGAAATACCACCGTATTTATTCAAAAAATAGGTGCTTTCCTTATAGGAATAAGTCTGAATCTTGCCACTGTTGATATTTTGCAGTTCAATCCCGTAGTTTTCAGAATCCCATTCCAGAACCATATACAGTTCTTCCTCTGTTTCCTCTTCGGTCTCCGTTTCCGTCACGGCCTCCGTATCCTCTTGGGAACTTTGGGCTACCCGACGACCGGTGGTGACTTTGCCTGTATCTCCACAGGCTGTCACGAAAAGACATAGAAGCAGAAGCAAACAGAACCCTTTTCTCATATTAGTTTCCCCTCATTTTTCTTATTTCCATCAGCAAACAATCCTTTGTATTTTTCTCAGGATTGGAAAGCACTAATTTTAATAAGGCCTCCAGGTATTTCCCCAACTCTTTTCCTTGCGGAACACCTTCTTGTATCAAATCTTTTCCATCCACTGCCAATTCCTTAATAGAAAGGCAATCTCCTCGTTCTATAATGTTCTCACAAATCTTTTGATATTCCACCAAATACTGCCTGCGTTCTTCATAAGCATCCTTAGCATGTGCCTTCACATCTGCTTTTTGTAAATAAAGCAACGCTTCATAATACGCAATGCCTAGGTCCGATAAAAACCTTCGAACCCGTGTCTCTGTCAACTTCGGATAGGTATCATGCCACCGAACCAAATGGCATACTTTTCGAATGGTGTCATTGTCGTATTTTAATCGTCTTAAAATCTGTTTTGTGAGTTCTGCCCCCACCTCCGGATGCTGGTAAAAATGATCTTTTCCATCCTTTCCAACGGTAAGGCAAACCGGCTTTGCTACATCATGGAAAAACGCACTGAGACGCAATACTTTTTCCTTTGGCACTTCTTTTACAACAGCCAAGGTGTGTTCTGCTACAGATAAATAGTGATAAATACTATTTTGCTCCGTTTTTACCATTGCGTCCCATTCCGGCAAAAATACGGCACTCAAGCCGGTTTCATAACAAAGTCGCATTTCCTCCGGATGATCCGAAAGCAATAATTTTTCAAATTCCACACGAATACGCTCTGCACTGACCTTTGCAATGGTGGGTGCCAACTTTCCAATGGCTGCTTTGGTATCTTCTTCTACATAAAATCCCAATTGTGCAGAAAAACGAATCGCCCGTAACATGCGAAGTGCATCTTCTGAAAAGCGTTCCATCGGATCTCCCACCGCACGAATCACTCCGTTTTTCAAATCTGCTTCTCCGCCAAAAATATCTACCAAGCCCACAGTATCGTTGTAAGCCATGGCATTTATCGTAAAATCACGTCGTCTTAAATCTTCTTTCAAATTCGAAGTGAAAGACACTTCTTTCGGGTGTCTGCCGTCTTCGTATTCTCCGTCAATACGATAAGTCGTCACCTCATAGCCCACTTGATGCAGCATTACCGTCACTGTACCATGCTGAATCCCGGTATCAATCGTATGAGAAAACAGGCTTTTCACATCCTCCGGTTTTGCAGATGTGGTAATATCCCAATCGCTTGGGACCCTATGCAACAAAGCATCTCTCACACATCCGCCCACTGCGTAGGCCTCAAAACCTGCCTTTTCAATTGTCTCTATAATTATCTGCACATCTGCAGGCATACTCATTTTCATGAACTAAAACTTCCTTCTTTTCTTCTTACTCATTATAGATTTAAAACCGCGCAATTACAATAAAAAAGCATGTCGCCAATCTGCGACATGCTTCTCCATCTGCAATATTTTAGTATGCTTTTCCCCAGTAAACCAATTTTTTCGCCGGCTTTCCGCAGCAAACACATACGTCAGAAATCTGTTCCTGATCATGGAATGGCATACAACGGGATGTAACAGATAATTCTTCTTTGATTTTATCTTCACAAGCCTGATCTTCACACCACATACCACGAATAAATCCAGGTTTATTTTCTGCAATTTCTTTAAATTCCTGATAATTATGAGCATCATAAATATGTGCATCTCTGTGTGCTTTTGCACGTTCGAACATATCTTTCTGAATGCTTTCCAAAAGTTTTGGTACTTCTGTTGCGATATCTGCAATAGCAACTTCTGTCTTTTCTCTGGTATCACGACGAACCAAAACACATTTTCCGGCTTCGATATCCTTTGGTCCTACTTCGATACGAATCGGAATACCTCTCATTTCCTGTTCAGAGAATTTCCATCCTGGGCTCTTTTCCGAATCATCTACCTTGACGCTGCAAACAGAAGAAAGCATTTCTTTCATTTCTGCTGCTTTTTCCAAAACGCCTTCCTGTTGCTGACGAATCGGAATAATCATAACCTGTACCGGTGCGATTCTTGGAGGAAGCACAAGACCGGAATCATCTCCGTGTACCATGATTAACGCACCAATCAAACGAGTCGTCATACCCCAAGAAGTCTGATGTACATACTGTAATTTATTCTCTTTATCTGTATACTGAATGCCAAATGCCTTTGCGAAACCATCTCCGAAGTTGTGGCTGGTTCCTGACTGAAGGGCCTTTCCATCATGCATCAATGCTTCGATGGTGTATGTAGCCTTCGCACCTGCAAATTTTTCTTTTTCTGTCTTCTGTCCACGAATAACCGGCATAGCCAATACTTCTTCACAGAAATCAGCGTATAAGTTCAACATCTGTACTGTACGTTCTTCTGCTTCTTCTGCAGTCGCATGTGCAGTATGGCCTTCCTGCCACAAGAATTCTCTGGAACGAAGGAATGGTCTTGTTTCCTTTTCCCAGCGAACAACAGAGCACCACTGGTTGTATACCTTTGGCAAATCACGATAAGACTGAATCAAGTTTGCATAAAAATCGCAAAACAGTGTCTCAGAGGTAGGACGAACGCAAAGTCTTTCCTGCAACGGTTGCATACCACCCATGGTTACCCATGCAGCTTCCGGTGCAAATCCTTCTACGTGATCCACTTCTTTTTGTAACAAGCTTTCCGGAATAAATAAAGGCATGTATACATTTTCTACACCGGTTTCTTTAAATCTGCGGTCTAATTCTTTTTGAATATTTTCCCAGATTGCATAACCGGCCGGTTTGATAATCATGCATCCCTTTACAGAAGAATAATCAATCAATTCTGCTTTTTTCACAACATCCGTATACCATTGTGCGAAGTCCTCATCCATGGAGGTAATTGCTTCTACTAACTTTTTCTCTTTTGCCATTTTATACTCCTTTATTTTCTTGATTCAGGCTATGATATTCAGCCATCATTTTCTTCATTTCAATTACAATTTGTACGACTACAAGAATGCAAGATGTTACATCCGCAATCGGTGCTGCAATTAAGATTCCATCCATACCCATAAAAATAGGCAAAATCAAAATCAACGGAATCAATATAATAATCTGTCTGGTCAAAGACAAAATCGCACCACGAATTGGTTTTCCAATTGCTGAAAAGAAATTGGCAGATAGCACTTGTACTCCGGCCAAGAAGTTGGCTGCCAAGAAAATTCTCATAAAGCGCACTGCATATTCCATATATAATTCTTCTCCGGATCCGAAGAATCCAATAATGACTCCCGGAATCAACTGAAAGGCCAACCAAGCCAAAACACCGACGCAAAGCGCGATCTTAATACCAAGCAAATATACCTGTCTTACACGGTCATACTTCTTTGCTCCGTAATTATATCCAATAATCGGCTGCATTCCCTGATTTAATCCAATTAACACAGCCATTAAAAGACCATTTACCTTCATCACAATTCCACTGGCTGCCAATGGAATATCGGAACCATAAATCGTTAAACTTCCATAATAAATCAAGGAAGTATTTAAAATCACCTGTAATACTGCAAAGGCAATCTGTGTCAATCCACTACTAAGTCCCATCGTGCAGGTGATTCTGCTTTCTTTAAAGCTCAAACGGAAATATTCTTTCTTGACGGTAACACGCTGGAACTTTTTCAAATAACATAAAGCATAAATCATGGAAAGGAACTGACCAATTACTGTAGCATAAGCAGCTCCGGCCATTCCCATATGAAATCCAAAAATAAACAAGGGATCCAACATCGTATTTACAACTGCTCCAATCAACATGGACGTCATAGAATACTTTGGACTGCCATCCGCTCTAGCCAGATTACTCATACCATTCGTAACAATCAAAAGCGGCATTCCCACTGCCGTAATTCTGACATAAGTAACTGCATATTCAAAAGTACTTCCGGTAGCTCCAAAGGCTATCAATAAGGGATTTAAAAAGACTTCCAAAATAATTGCATAAAGAATACCGGCAAAAAACATGAGGCTCACACCGCTTCCGATGACTTTCGCCGCCTCTACTTCTTCTTTTTTCCCTAAATATAAGGAATATCTGGTAGCACTACCAATTCCTACTGCTAAGGCAATTGCCAAACATATCGTGGTGAACGGAAAAGCAACATTTGTGGCTGCATTTCCCACATAGCCCACACCACGGCCAATAAAAATCTGATCTACAATGTTATACAAAGAGCTTACCATCATGGCAACAATACTGGGAATTGCAAACTCTCGTAACAACTTACCAATGGGTTTCACACCCAATGGATTTTCTACACGCATCGTTTCTTCCATTTTCTTCACTTTCTAATCTCTTCCCTTTTGGGCATATATACTTTGAAATTTTACACCCAAACGCTAAAAATCGCAACGGAGCTTTTACATGAAATTTCACAAAGACATGGTTTTTATCCTAGGAAAGGGGCATCCTAGAATACAAGAAAGAATGTCGCATGCGACATTCTCGCGCCAAGCGCGGTTGCATTTATGCAACATTTACATCTCGCGCGCGTGCGCTTCCATAGCGGAGCGCTTTTTATATCATAGGAATGAAATTTCCTATGATATGAAAAAAGCCGCGAACGACACAACGATCTTCGTCCGCGACTCTTTGTTAACTTGTTTTATCTTCTGCCCACACCTTTTGTAAACTACATATAAGAAGAAACATTGCTACTATCTACCGGTACAAAAGGCACCCAGATATAGCATAAATCATCGGTTGCTCCATCCACGTCTTCAATGGAAGCTCCTTTTGCCATCTTCTGTGCCGCCTGAATGGCTGCAGCGCCCTGGCCATCCGCATCCTGTAACACAGTCATGTACACACCACCTTCTGCAATAGAGGCACATCCATCCGAAGTAGCATCCACGCCGGCTACCGGATACTCATCCGTATCATAGCCATTATCTTCCAGCCACTCTACTACGCCAAGAGCCATGGTATCATTGTTGCAAAATACACAGTCAAAATTCTGTCCTGTCATAGCAAAGATATCCATTTTTTCATAAGCTTCGGAATCTGACCAGTTGGCAAAGTCCATAAAAACAATATTGGCATCCACATTATTATCTCGGAAGTAATATTTTACCGCATTGGTTCTTCCAATGGCTCCGGAATGTCCTTTTTCCCCTTCCATTATGATAATGTCCAAAGAAGAAGGTTTTCCTAATTTTTCCCAGATATACTGTGCTTGATAGGTTCCCGCATCCTGTTCATAAGAACCGACATAAATGTATTGATTCTCTTTTAAATAATCCTCATCCGGTTCATTATTCAAAAATACAATTGGCAAATCTCCGGCTGCTACTTCCATTTGCAATGCAGTTGACACATCGATCAAACGGCAAATAATAACATCGTATTCTCCGGAAGCTGCTGCATCCTCAATCTGTTGCACCTGGGTATCAATATCATCCCCACAGTATACCGTATCCATAGTTACGCCTGCTGCAGATGCGGCGCTTTCCAATCCAGCTGCCAAACTGGCACGGAAACTGTCATCCACATCCGGAATCGTAAACAAGATTTTCACGGAACCGGAAGAACCACCGGAACTTGCACTTCCACATCCTCCTATAGCCACAGCCATAAGAATCATGGAAAGAAATAATGCCATTCCTTTTTTTCTCATTTTACTCATGTCCTGTGCCTCCTTAAATCTTAAACTGTTGTACATACGAAGTTAATGTTTCGGATGTGTTTGCAAGTTCATGAGAGTTGTCTGCTACATCCTGGCTACTTTGTGTGATGCTTCGTGCTTGTTCCACCATATCATGAGAAGTCTCTAAAATTTCATCTGCACTGGCTGCCTGTTCTTCAGAAATAGCAGCTACATTCGAAGCAACATCATCTACCTTTTGTACATCTTCAATCATCAAATCAATCAACTGATTTGACTTATCGATGTTTTCATAAATCTGATCAAAGGTTTCTACGGCCTTATCAATCAACGCACTGTTTCGTTCAATATTCTCGGCACTGTTTTCTGCTTTTTCTACAACACTATCAATGGCTTTTCGAACGTCCATAATCAGGCGAGAAATATTTTCTGCACTGCTGGCACTGTTCTGCGCCAATTTACCGATTTCACTTGCGACAACCGCAAATCCCTTACCTGCTTCTCCGGCTCTGGCTGCTTCAATCGAAGCATTCAAGGAAAGCAAATTGGTCTCTTCTGCAATTTCTCCAATCAATCCAACAATCTTGGTAATCTCTTCGGAAGCACGTCCAACATCGTTGATGGAATCCACCAGTTCATCATTGGTTCCCTTAATATCCAACATTGCCTTACTTAATTGTTCCATATCAGAACGGCCTTTTTTACTGATTTCTACCGTTTCCTTCATGCTGGCATTGGCCTGATTGGAGTTTTCTCTCGTATCAGATACTACCATCGCAAGGGTCGTAGCATTCTGTGCAATTTCATTTACTGCAATTGCAAGCTGGTCTACGGTATTATTTAAGTTCTGCATCGCTTCAGACTGAGATCTGGATGCCTCAAACATATCCTTAGAAACACGATCACTATTATCTGACTGCTCTTTCAATTTTTCAGATTCATCGTTGATGGTAGAAAGCATACGCCGCATAGAATCCACGAATTCACTTACTCGGCTTCCCATCAAACCAATTTCATCGTTGCTTTCCTGTTTTACTTCAATGGTGAAGTCACCTTCTGACATATCCGTAATGTTCTTTGTAATATGTCCAAGAGGCGCCACTACCTTTGTAACCATCAAGTTAATTAAAATAACGATAAAGATCACTGCAACAATACCTACAATAATCAGGATTGCAGTTAAATGATTTACATCTTCCATTATGACGGAGTTTCCAACATAGGAAACAAGGACCCAATCCGTTCCTTCAATTTCACGGAAAGCCACTACATAACTATTTACTGTCTGTGTCGAATAATCTCTTTCCTCCAACAACCCTGCAATAGAGGCCATCAAGGCATCACTATCCGATGTGGTTAATGTGGTAGAAATACGATCCGAATCTCTATGGGCCAAAATAGTATTATCCGAGGTATCAATTAAGAAAGAAGCCGCAGAATCCATCTTTACACCGGAATTTACAATAATACTGATTTCATCCAAGGCCAAATCCGCTGCAATGACTTTCAATTCTCCGGAACCATCATTTAAAATACCTGAGGCACTGATTACGTTTTCTCCTTCATCATTCTGATATGCCGTACCATAAGCCATATTCACTCTGGTCATACCTTGCTGATAAAAAATCTCAGAAGTCGGAGCAGATACTGACTTTTCAGCATCTGATGCAATATAAAACTTTCCGGACGCAGTTCCGATGTAAACACCATCTGCACAATACGAATTGTATCCAAAATAAGCATCCAAAATAGCCTGCAATCCTTCTTCATCCGGTTGTGTTGCTTCAATCACCTGCTTTACGGAAGAAAAATTCTCCAGGTTTTCCTGTAGCCAAGACTCAATATTGTCTCCCTGATTTCCTACAGAAGAATTTAGCTGAGACATCGCCATTTCCTTCATACTTTCTCCACTCAGGAAACCTGCTGCTGTGACCAATGCTAAAATTGTCAAAACTACCGCCGGAAGCAAATACAACAACAGTTTATTTTTTATTTTTGCATGCTTTTCTTTCTTATCCTTCGCCATATTTCATGCTCCCTTCTGCAATATCTGCACTGTATTCAGTTTACATCTTTTCTTTTCAAATATCCCCGACTTTCCCATCTTTTCAGCATTTTTAATGAGAATTTTATACAAAAAAATAAAAGGCATGGCCTTCTATTTGGTATCCCACGAGGGAAGGAACAAAAAAAGGTTGTGCAACGATTATGCCATGTAGTGGCATATATAATCTGCGGCTTGCGCCGCATAGCAGTTGCACAACCCAATAATTTCTTCCATATAATATTTTCTAATTCAATTGCTAATCCGAAAATTCTTATCTTATAACAAATTTTAAAAATACTCTTTCTGAACATCTTCTAACCAATCGATTTTCATATATTGTTCCTTTAATAAGGAATCTATCATCCATCTCTTGGAATGTTCTGAGTCGTAGCTAATTTCAAATACGTAGGGTTGGTCTACCGGGTACAAGCACATTCTGTCATCCAAAAACTGCGCATTCTTAATTGTGTAAATCATATCATCAATCAATACAACCATCTGTTTTCCTCCCGCATGCTAATTCTTTGTAAAATACTACCTTCGAAACAATTATAGCATTTCTCTATTTCTCGTACATCCTTTTTGGATAAATTTCATTTTTCTTTAGAATTTCATTCATCCTTTTCCTTCTGTTATTTTTCGCAGAAAAGGTTTTATTTTCAAAAAAAAATGGTTATAATACTTTTTGTATAGGTTTTTTTGCGTTAGCGAGATAAACTATAAATTTTTTCAGAGAAAAGGAGTATAGGTAAGATGGCAGAAATTAATCTTAGCAAATATGGCATCACCGGCACTACAGAAGTTGTTTACAATCCTTCTTATGAAGAGTTGTATACAGAAGAAACAAAGGCAGAATTAGAAGGCTTCGAAGTTGGAACCAACACCGAGCTTGATGCTGTAAACGTTATGACGGGTATTTACACCGGACGTTCCCCACAGGACAAATTCATCGTTATGGATGAAAACTCAAAGGACACTGTATGGTGGACATCTGACGAATACAAGAACGACAACCATCCTGCATCTCAGGAAGCTTGGGCTGCTGTTAAGAAAATCGCACAGGACGAACTTTCTAATAAGAGACTTTTCGTTGTAGACGCATTCTGCGGAGCAAACAAAGACACTCGTATGGCAGTTCGTTTTATCATGGAAGTAGCTTGGCAGGCACACTTTGTTAAAAACATGTTCATCCAGCCAACAGAAGAAGAATTAAAGAACTTCGAACCTGATTTCGTTGTTTACAATGCTTCTAAGGCTAAAGTAGAAAACTACAAAGAACTTGGATTAAACTCTGAAACTGCTGTTGTATTCAACATCACAAGCAGAGAGCAGGTTATCATCAATACATGGTACGGCGGAGAAATGAAGAAAGGTATGTTCTCTATGATGAACTACTACCTCCCATTAAAGGGTATGGCTTCTATGCACTGCTCTGCTAACACAGATATGGAAGGAAAGAACACAGCAATCTTCTTCGGTCTCTCCGGAACAGGTAAGACTACTCTTTCCACAGATCCAAAGCGTCTCTTAATCGGTGATGATGAGCATGGTTGGGATGACAACGGTGTCTTCAACTTCGAAGGCGGATGCTACGCAAAGGTTATCAACCTTGATAAAGAATCTGAACCAGATATCTACAATGCAATCAGACGTAATGCTCTTCTTGAGAACGTTACTGTTGATGCAAACGGTAAGATTGATTTCGCAGACAAGAGCGTAACAGAAAACACTCGTGTTTCTTACCCAATTAACCATATTGAAAATATTGTACAGAAGGTAAACCCTGTTTCTGCAGGCCCAGATGCAAAGAATGTTATCTTCTTATCCGCAGATGCATTCGGAGTACTTCCTCCAGTATCTATCCTTACACCAGAACAGACAAAATACTACTTCTTATCCGGTTTCACAGCAAAACTTGCTGGTACAGAACGTGGTATCACAGAACCTACACCCACATTCTCCGCATGTTTCGGTCAGGCGTTCCTCGAACTCCACCCCACAAAATATGCTGAAGAACTTGTTAAGAAGATGGAAAAGAGCGGTGCTAAAGCATACCTCGTAAACACAGGTTGGAACGGCACAGGCAAACGTATCTCCATCAAAGATACACGTGGTATCATTGATGCTATCCTTGATGGCTCTATTCTCAAGGCAGATACTAAAGAAATTCCTTACTTTAACCTCTCTGTTCCTACAGCGCTTCCCGGTGTTGACACAGGAATCCTCGACCCAAGAGATACTTATGCAGACAGCAAAGAATGGGAAGAAAAGGCAAAAGACCTTTCTGCAAGATTTATCAAAAACTTTGATAAATAC
>JAZOTM010000040.1:0-85809 GCA_045657625.1 Lachnospiraceae bacterium | reverse complement strand
TATATAATAAGAAATTCCTTCGAATTTCTTATTATATAAAAAAGCGCTCCGCTATGGAAGCGCACGCGCGCGAGATGTAAATGTTGCATAAATGCAACCGCGCTTGGCGCGAGAATGTCGCATGCGACATTCTTTCTTGTATTAGTTTCAATTATTTGCCTTCGATGGTATAGTTTGGAGCTTCCTTTGTGATATGAATATCATGTGGATGACTCTCTTTTAAGGATGCAGCAGAAATCTTAACGAATCTACCTCTTTCCTGTAATTCCGGAATTGTTGGGCATCCACAGTATCCCATACCGGAACGAATTCCACCGATTAACTGGAAGATGGTATCTTCTACAGAACCCTTGTATGCAACACGTCCTTCAACGCCTTCCGGTACAAGCTTCTTTGCATCAGACTGGAAGTAACGGTCTTTACTTCCGTTTTCCATAGCTGCGATAGATCCCATTCCACGATAAACCTTGTATTTACGTCCTTGATATAATTCGAAAGTTCCAGGAGCTTCATCGCATCCTGCGAACATACTTCCCATCATACAAACATCAGCACCGGCTGCAAGAGCTTTGGTCATATCGCCGGAGTATTTTAAACCACCATCCGCGATAACCGGGATGTTGTATTCTTTTGCTACTTTGTAGCAGTCCATAACAGCGGTGATCTGAGGAACACCGATACCTGCTACGACACGTGTGGTACAGATAGATCCGGGTCCGATACCAACCTTAACGGCATCAACACCGGCTTCGATTAAGAATTTCGCAGCTTCGCCGGTAGCAATGTTTCCTGCGATAACCTGTAAATCCGGATATTTTGCTTTGATGCTCTTTACTGCATTTGCAATGTTCATAGAATGACCATGTGCAGAGTCTACAACGATAACGTCCACATGAGCTGCAACAAGTGCATCTACACGTTCCATCATGTTTGCTGTGATTCCGACTGCAGCACCGCAAAGTAAACGTCCAAGTTCATCCTTTGCAGAAAGCGGATATTTAATCTGTTTTTCAATATCTTTAATGGTGATTAAACCTTTTAAGTTGAAGTTTTCATCAACGATTGGAAGTTTTTCTTTTCTTGCTTTTCCAAGAATTTTCTTTGCTTCATCTAAGGTAATTCCTACCGGAGCGGTAATGAGATTTTCAGATGTCATGCAATCACGGATTTTCTTTGAATAATCCTCTTCGAATTTTAAGTCACGATTTGTGATAATACCCACTAATTTACCATTTTCGGTAATCGGAACACCGGAAATGCGGAACTTAGCCATAAGCTCATCAGCATCCTGGAGTGTGTGTTCCGGAGATAAGAAGAATGGATCTGTAATAACGCCGTTTTCAGAACGTTTTACCTTATCTACTTCTTCTGCCTGGGCCTCAATAGACATGTTTTTATGAATAATACCGATTCCACCCTGTCTAGCCATAGCAATTGCCATTCTGTGTTCTGTAACGGTATCCATAGAAGCACTCATCATTGGAATATTCAGTTTGATTTTGTTGGTAAGTCTGGTAGAGAGGTCTACCATGTTTGGAGTTACTTCAGAATAAGATGGAACGAGTAATACGTCGTCAAACGTAATGCCTTCACCGATAATGGTTCCCATATGTTGTTTCCTCACTTTCTTAAATAAAATAGACAAATAGAAAATTTTCCAAAATTATAGCAGATTCCAGGACAAGTGTAAATAATGTTAAAATCACGAATTTTTCTGCCTTTTCATATATCTATTTGGCAGATTTTCAAATTTGACAAGCGAGGGAAATTTTGATAATTTAGAGACATCGAGTAGCGAAGGCGTAAATCCAGATGGATTTACGCCTTCTTTTTTTATGGAGGAAAATATGAGTAACAACACAACCAGTGGAAAAGTACCTTTGTGGAATAAAAACTTTTCCCTCATCATTATTATTAATTTCTTAGTATTTATGAATCATATTATGATTTTAAATACGTTTCCAATGTTCTTGGAGACTTTGGGACAGGATGAAGGAGTTGCAGGTCTTTGCGCCTTTGGATTCTCCTTTATTGCAGTTTTGTTGCGTCCGTTTATTGGATGGCTTCTTAATAACGGAAAAAGAAAAGGCATTTTGTTGATTGGTTTATCCGGAATGTTTTTGATGGCTCTCGGATATATGTTATCCGGTATTTTGGCAGGCATGGGATACGCTATTTCCCTTGCTGTTATTTTGGCCATCGCTTTCCGTATGATTCAGGGGGCTTCCCTTGCATTTTCCAATACTTCTACAGCGACCATCGCCAGTGACTCTTTGCCACAAAGTCGTTTTGCAGAAGGTATGGGATATTTCGGTATGGCAACTGCCCTTGCCACATCCATTGCTCCGGCTTTAAGCTTGCAGTTGATTGCAAAAAGTTACACAGCTATGTTTTTGGTAGCCGCTGCATTTATGGTGATTTCTTTTATTTTGTTAATGTGCATGGATATTCAGCCAAAACAGGTGGAAAAAACACCTCTTACCGTAAAAGGATTGATTGATGCAGATGCCATTCCGGCTTCTGTAACCTGCTTGATTTTCTTATTGACTTGGGGTGCTTTGGAAAACTTCTTATCGAAATATGCGGTGGAATACAATTTGCCATCCGGTGGAATTTTCTTCTTGATTACAGCCATTATGTTGCTTTTGGTGCGTTTCTTTTTAGGTTCTTTGGCAGATAAGAAGGGAGAAGGCTTCTTTGTATACGGTTGTAATGCAGCAATGTTTGTGGCGTTCTTACTTTTGGCTTTCGTACCGGGTACAGTGACTTTTTATCTTTCTGCAGTATTAGCTGGATTTGCATTTGGCGGCATTGAACCGGCCTTGCAGTCTATGGCAGTACATATGGCTCCTCCGGAACGAAGAGGAAGTGCCAATTCCACATTCCTTTGCGCCTATGATATCGGTTTAGGCGGCGGTGGCGGTATTGCCGGTGTGTTAATTGCAGCCTTTGGTTATAAAAATATGTTTGTGATTGTAGCATTTGCGACGGTATTATCCGTTGTATACTACGTGTTAAGAGGTAGAAATCATCCATCTTCTTTGCGTCCAAGATAAATAAAAGGTTCCTATTTAGGAATCCTAGATAGTGGTTTACAAAGCAAGGATAGATGTGCTATGATTTCTCTGAACGACGGTGTTTGGCAGTGGCCGAATACCGTCTTTTTTTATAGGAGGGCAAAATGGAGTTTCGACCGTGTATTGATATTCATAATGGAAAAGTAAAACAGATTGTAGGAAGCAGTCTTAAGGATCAAGGAGATTTTGCAAAAGAAAACTTTGTTTCCGATCAAGATGCATCCTTTTACGCAGACTTCTACAAAAAGGATGGGGTAAAGGGCGGACATATTATTTTGTTAAATGCCAAAGATTCCCCTTACTATCAAGCCACCAAAGAACAAGCACTTTTGGCGTTGCGTTCTTATCCCGGTGGTTTCCAAGTGGGAGGCGGTATTACAGATGAAAATGCCAAGGATTTTTTGGAGGCAGGTGCCAGCCATGTGATTACCACGTCTTTTGTTTTTCGAGATGGCGTGATTTTCTGGGAAAACCTGGAAAAATTAAGGGCGGCTGTAGGAAAAGAACATTTGGTGTTAGATCTTAGCTGTCGAAAAAAAGGAAATCAATATTACGTGGTGACAGACCGTTGGCAGAAATTCACGGAAGAAATGGTGAATGAAGCCTTGTTTGCTCGTTTACAGGATTATGCAGATGAATTTTTAATCCATGCCGTAGATGTGGAAGGAAAGGCTTCCGGAATAGAAGAACCTTTGGCAGAAATGCTGGGAAATCTAGAGGGAGTGACCACCACCTATGCCGGCGGGATATCTAGTTTTGCGGATTTGGAATTACTAAGAAAATTAGGAAAAAATAAAGTGAATGCAACAATAGGAAGTGCGTTGGATTTGTTTGGCGGAAATATGCCTTATCAGAATGTATTGGATTTTATGAAGGAGGATACGAAATGAGTAAGTTAACGAAAGAGGATATTTTTCGAATTGTAGAGGAAGAGGATGTGGAATTTATCCGTCTTCAGTTTACCGATATTTTTGGAACCATGAAAAATGTGGCAGTGACCAGCAGCCAGTTATCAAAAGCGTTAAATAATAATTGTATGTTTGATGGTTCTGCCATTGAAGGATTTGCATCCTTGGCAGAAACGGATATGTATTTGTATCCGGATTTTGATACCTTTACCATTTTCCCATGGAGACCACAGCAAGGAAAAGTAGCACGTATTATTTGCGATGTGTATTATCCGGATCGGACTCCTTTCTTTGGGGATCCAAGACAGATTTTAAAGAAGGTAATGAAGGAAGCAGCAGATATGGGTTATGCTTTTCAGGTTGGACCGGAATTGGAATTCTTCCTATTTCATACAGATGATAATGGACAGCCTACTACTGTGTCTCATGAAAAGGCAGGTTATTTTGATTTAGGTCCTGTGGATTTAGGAGAAAATGCAAGAAGAGATATGGTGCTTACTTTGGAAGATATGGATTTTGAAATCCAAGCATCACATCACGAAAAAGCACCGGCACAGCATGAAATTGATTTCCGTTATGACGAAGCTTTAAAGACAGCGGACAATATCATGACCTTCAAATTGGCAGTAAAAACCATAGCGAAACGTCATGGTTTATTTGCCAGTTTTATGCCAAAACCAAAGTCCGGCGTAAATGGTTCCGGTATGCATATCAATATGTCTTTGACAAAGGACGGAAAAAACGTCTTTTATGATGAGAAGGATAAGAATGGACTGAGTAAGGAAGCTTATGCGTTTATCGGCGGATTATTGCGCCATATCAAGGGAATTAGCGCCATTACCAATCCACTTGTAAATTCTTACAAGCGTTTGGTACCGGGGTATGAAGCGCCGATTTATATTGCTTGGTCCAAGGTTAGTAAGAGCCCGTTGATTCGTATTCCGGCGGAAGGTGGCGAACATACAAAAATTGAGCTTCGTTGTCCGGATCCTTCTGCAAATCCGTACCTCGCTTTAGCAGTATGTTTGGCAGCAGGTTTGGAAGGTATTCGAAATGGGGAAAGTGCACCGGATAGCATGGATATGAACTTGTTTGAATTGACACCGGGAGAAATTCGTTCCTTGGGAATTGCATCTTTACCGGAAAACTTAAGCGATGCTTTGGATGAACTGGAACGTGATGAATTTTTGGTAAAGGTAATTGGCGAAGAAGTGACGGAAAAAATTATTGAAGCAGGTAGAAAAGATTGGGTAGCTTATCGTACTCAGGTAACTGAATGGGAACTTTCTGAGTATTTATATAAGATTTAAGGTTGAGGAGTATGCATGAATGTTATTGTTGCTTTTCCCAAGCTTGAAAATGCAAATAACATCAAAAGTATTCTAAACCGGACAGGCTTTCATGTAAGTAGTTGCTGTATTACCGGTGCCCAGATTTTACAGGCAGCGGAAGAACTGCAAAGTGGCGTTTTGGTTTGCAGTGCCAAGTTTCCGGATATGATGTTCGATGAAATTCGAGAATATTTGCCGGAAACCTTTGAAATGCTCTTGATTGCGTCGCCAACTATGACTGAAAGCGCGGAAGGCCAAATTATTTGTTTGAATATGCCCTTGAAGGTTCATGAGTTGGTACAGACCATGGAAATGATGGGGGAACGTTTACAGGAACGGAAACGACGTTTAAAGAAGAAACCGAAAATTCGTTCCAAGGACGATGAGGCACTCATTCTTCGGGCGAAGGGTGTATTAATGGAAAGAAATCAAATGTCTGAGGAGGAAGCTCATCGTTATATGCAACGACGTAGCATGGAAAACGGTGTGAATTTGGTGGAAACAGCGCAAATGATTTTGAGCCTGATGGATCGTTGAATACCATTGAGAAAAATAGTGCAATTGAATCTTGGGTTTTTTATTGACAAGTTAGAAAAGAATTTTTATAGTAGTTCTATGTAGAAACACTATAAAAGGAGAATGATTATGTTTCAGGTAAATGAGAATTATTTAAAGTTGCCGGGAAGCTATCTTTTCAGCACCATTGCGAAAAAAGTAAATGCATATGCAGAAGCAAATCCGGAAAAGGAGATTATCCGTTTAGGAATTGGTGATGTGACACAGCCGATTGCACCATCTATCATACAGGCAATGCATAAAGCTGTGGATGAAATGGGACAGGCGGAGACCTTCCGTGGATATGCACCGGATTTGGGTTATGAATTTTTACGTTCTGCAATTGCAGAAAAAGATTATAAACAAAGAGGATGTGATATTTCTGCAGATGAAATCTTTGTATCTGATGGAGCAAAGAGTGATTCCGGAAATATCCAGGAAATCTTCGGTGCCAACAACGTGATTGCCGTATGCGATCCGGTGTATCCGGTTTATGTGGATTCCAATGTAATGGCTGGTCGTACCGGAGAATATGATGAAAAGACCGGTATGTGGAGCAAAGTGGTATATATGCCATGTACCAGAGAAAATGGGTTTGTACCGGAGTTTCCAAAGGAAAACCCGGACATGATTTACCTTTGTCTTCCGAATAATCCAACAGGAACTACCATTCCCAAGGATAAATTACAGGAGTGGGTAGATTATGCAAATCGTATTGGCGCGGTGATTTTATATGATGCTGCTTATGAAGCCTATATTTCAGAGGAAAATGTGGCACATTCTATTTATGAATGTGAAGGAGCAAAGACCTGTGCCATTGAACTTCGCAGTTTTTCCAAAAATGCAGGATTTACAGGAGTACGTTTAGGGTTTACAGTAGTACCAAAGGAATTAAAGTGCAAAGATGTTTCTCTCCACAGTTTGTGGGCAAGACGTCATGGTACCAAATTCAATGGGGCGCCTTACATTATTCAAAGAGCAGGCGAAGCGGTTTACACAGAGGTTGGACAAAAAGAAATCAAAGAGCAGATTGCCTACTACATGAATAATGCAAAAACCATCAAGGAAGGTTTGCAAAAAGCCGGATATGAAGTATACGGTGGTGTGAATGCACCTTATATTTGGTTGAAAACACCGGAAAAGATGACTTCTTGGGATTTCTTTGACTACTTATTGCAGGAAGTACAGGTAGTTGGTACACCGGGATCCGGATTTGGCCCAAGCGGAGAAGGCTACTTTAGACTGACAGCCTTTGGTTCTTATGAGAATACATTGGCAGCACTTGCACGCATTGAAAAAATGTAGTTGTAAAAAGTGAGGGACAGTGAATTATGAAAAATATGGAAAGAGAAACTTCCGGGGAAGTGAATCGCAGAGGGATTATTATTCGCACGAGTGTCGTGGGAATCGTAGTAAATATTCTGCTGGCAGCTTTTAAGGCTTTGGTTGGTATTTTATCGAATTCGATAGCCATTACCTTGGATGCAGTAAACAACTTTTCGGATGCGGCATCCTCCATTATTACTATTGTTGGTACCCATTTGGCTGGGAAAGCTCCGGATAAAAAGCATCCTTATGGTCATGGAAGAGTGGAATATCTTACGGCCATGGTGATTGCAGTGATTGTTTTATATGCCGGTACCACATCCTTTGTGGAATCTGTGCGAAAGATTATAGATCCTGTGACACCGGAGTATAGCACATTAACACTAGCCATTATCGTAGTTGCAGTTGTGACCAAAATTATTTTGGGACAATATGTAAAGAAAAAAGGAGAAGAGGTGAATTCTGCATCTCTTGTAAATTCCGGTGAAGATGCTAGGTTGGATGCGGTTATTTCCGCAGCCACGGTAGTGGCAGCCATTCTTTACATGCAGTTTGGAATTTCCTTAGAAGCAATTTTGGGTGCGATTATTTCTCTTGTGATTATCAAATCAGGCATTGAGATGTTAAGGGAAACGGTGTCAGAATTGCTGGGAGAACGTGTGGATAAAGAAACCGTGCTGGGCATCAAACGCACAGTGATGCAATTTCCGGAGGTAAAGGGTGTCTATGATTTGGTATTAAACAATTATGGCCCGGATACTTTTAATGGCTCTTTACATATAGAAATACCGGATACATTGACGGTAAATGAAGTGGATGATTTGTTGCGCCAGATTCAGGTGGCGGTTTATCAGGAACATCAGGTTCTGTTGACAGCCATTGGGGTTTATTCCATGAATACCACAGATGAGCATATTATTACGCTACGGAAAAAGATTAAGGATGTGGTATTAGAAGTCCCTTACGTATTACAGATGCATGGATTTTATGTGCATGAGGAGAAAAAAGTGATTCGTTTTGATGCGGTGATTAGCTTTGATTCCCCGAATCGAAACGAGACATTTCAGCAGATTTTGGATGCAGTACAGGAGGTTTTGCCGGAGTACCAGTACCAGATCGCGGCAGATTTTGATTTTAGTGAAACATAAAAGAGATAGAAAAAAGAGGTTTTACCGAGCAATGCGGTAAAACCTCTTTTTTAAATCAAAATTTTATTTTTTGAAATTTGCACGTTTTCTCATGGTTGGATCCAAGATTCTCTTACGGATACGTAAGTTCTCCGGAGTAACCTCTAAGAGTTCGTCTACATCGATGAAATCGATAGCCTGTTCCAAACTTAATACCTTTGGTGGAACCAAGGTTAAGGCTTCGTCTGCAGAAGAAGAACGTGTGTTGGTTAAGTGTTTCTTTTTACATACGTTGATTTCAATGTCTTCTGCACGGCTGGACTGTCCGATAACCATTCCGGCATATACCTTTTCACCTGCACCGATGAATAAGGTACCACGATCCTGAGCAGAGAAGAGTCCGTAAGTTACAGATTCGCCGGTTTCGAAAGCAATCAAAGAACCGGTTGCACGGTAAGCAATATCTCCCTTATAAAGATCGTAGCCGTCAAAAATGGTATTTAAGATACCGTTACCCTTGGTATCGGTCATGAATTCTCCACGATATCCGATTAATCCACGGGATGGGATACGGAATTCTACACGGGTATAACCACCTGCGATGGAACCCATGTTGCGAAGTTCTCCTTTACGCTGCTGAAGCTTGCTGATAACAGCACCGGTAAATTCATCCGGAACATCTACGTAGGCAATTTCCATAGGCTCTAAGGTCTTGCCATTTTCATCTTTCTTATATAAAACTTCTGCTTTGCTGACTGCAAATTCGAAGCCTTCACGTCTCATGTTCTCAATTAATACAGATAAATGAAGTTCTCCACGGCCGGATACTTTGTAAGTGTCCGGAGTTTCGCCTTCTTCTACACGAAGAGAAACGTCTGTATTCAATTCGCGGAATAAACGATCACGTAAATGACGGGAGGTAACGAACTTTCCTTCCTGTCCGGCAAGCGGAGAATCATTTACGATAAAGTTCATGGAGATGGTCGGCTCGGAAATCTTCTGGAATGGAATCGCTTCCGGATTTTCCGGTGCACAGATGGTATCTCCGATGTGGATATCAGCAATACCGGAAATCGCTACGATGGATCCGATTTCTGCCTGATCAACATCTACCTTTGAAAGGCCGTCAAATTCATATAATTTACTGATACGTACTTTTTCGTGTTTGTCCGGATCGTGATGGTTTACTACAACAGCTTCCTGATTTACCTTCAAGGAACCGTTATCAATTTTACCGATACCGATGCGTCCTACGTATTCGTTGTAATCGATAGTACTGATTAAAACCTGTGTATTGGCTTCCGGATCACCTTCCGGAGCAGGAATGTAATCTACGATTGTTTCAAATAAAGCAGACATGTCCTTGTGTTCGTCTGTTAATTCTCTCATGGCATAACCATCTCTTGCAGATGCAAAGATGAATGGGCAATCCAATTGTTCTTCGGATGCATCTAAGTCCATGAAAAGCTCTAATACTTCGTCGATAACTTCATTTGGACGAGCTTCCGGTCTATCGATTTTGTTGATACATACAATAACCGGGAGTTTTAAATCCAAAGCTTTCATAAGTACGAACTTTGTCTGTGGCATAACACCTTCAAAGGCATCAACCAATAATACGGCACCATCTACCATTTTTAAGATACGCTCTACTTCGCCACCGAAGTCCGCATGTCCCGGGGTGTCGATGATGTTGATTTTTACATCTTTGTAGAAGACAGCTGTGTTCTTGGAAAGAATGGTAATACCACGTTCACGCTCGATGTCGTTGGAGTCCATGACACGTTCCTGTACTTCCTGATTTTCGCGGAAAACGCCACTCTGCTTTAAGAGTTCGTCTACCAAAGTGGTTTTACCATGATCGACGTGGGCGATAATCGCAATGTTACGAATGTCTTTTCTTTGTGTTTTCATTGAAAATTCCTTTCTGTATTGGGGGGTTAAAGGGTCTATGTTTACAATGTTTTTGTCTATAAATAACTAACTGTCTTATTCTATCACATTTTCTTAAAAACACAAGAGAAGTTTGCTTTTTAATAGGAAGTGTGATACGTTAAGGGCAGATAGAAGATTTGTGACGTGAATATTGTGACTGATTTTTTGCGAGGAGGGCAATCTGCAATGAAAGGAATGATACAGATCTATTACGGAGAAGGCCGTGGTAAAACCACAGCTGCATATGGTTCCGCATTACGCGCGGCCAGTGAAGGAAAGACCGTATATATCATTCAATTTTTAAAAGGAAAAGCAGATATTGAAAATAGTATTTTTCAAAGACTGGAACCGGAAATTAAGTTCTTCCGTTTTGAGAAACTGGCAGAGTGTTACGATAGTCTCTCAGAGGAAGAAAAAAGAGAGGAATTGTTGAACATCAAAAATGGTATGGCATATGCCAGAAAGGTATTGCTTACCGGGGAATGTGATATGCTGGTATTGGATGAAGTGCTGGGACTTTTAGACAACGAATTGATTACGGTGGAAGAGTTGCAGGCAGTCATGGATGCCAAGGATGAGGAAGCGGAAATTGTAATTACCGGTCGCGTATTAAAAGAGGAACTGCGTGATTTGGTGGATGAAATTTACGACATTGAAGCAGAGAAGTAAATTGTTAATTGACAGCAGTGTATTAGAATGGTATGATTGCTGTGGAAATGGATTTGAATATTGTATATTTGAAAAGATAGAGGTTGCGTGAAGCATGAGTAGAGGTTCTGATGTGCCAGACACAGAAGAGGAATCTTGAAAGGGTGAACGCCGAAGGAAAAAGATTCTGGAATGTTTTTCCTGGGCATGACTTGAAGAAGGTTATGACTGTCATTCGTATGAATGGGGAGCTATCTTGTGATTTTCGTAGCATAGAGAACTACAAGACCAGCTTTTCGAAGCTGGTTTTTTTATATAAATAGGAAATTCCTTTGAATTTCCTATTATATAAAAAAGCGCTCCGCTAAGGATGCGCACTCGCGCGAGAGGAATATGTTGACGAGAGTCAACCGCGCTCGGCGCGAGAATGTTGCAAGCGACATTCTTTTTTTACATTATAGGAGGAAAATATGGCTATTTTTGAAGGATCCGGTGTAGCAATTATTACACCAATGAAGGCAGATGGAGCAGTGAATTATGATAAACTGGAGGAATTAATTGAGTTTCATATCAAAGAAGGAACAGACAGTATTATTATTGCTGGTACCACAGGAGAAAGTGCAACGCTTTCTATGGAAGAACACAAGAAGGTAATCGAAGCAGCAGTTGCTTTTACTAAGGGTAGAATTCCGGTAGTTGCAGGAACCGGTAGCAATGCCACAGATACAGCAGTGCAGCTTACCAAAGAGGCCGAAGAAGCCGGCGCGGATGCAGCATTGATTGTGACTCCTTATTACAATAAGGCCACACAGAAGGGGTTAATCAAGCATTACAGTCGTATTGCGGATGAAACCAAATTGCCGATTATTATGTACAATGTACCGGGCCGTACAGGTACCTGTTTACAGGCAGATACCATTGCAGAATTGTTCCATGCAAAATCCAATTTGGTCGGATTAAAAGAAGCAAGTGGCAATTTTGCACAGGCATCTCGTACCATGATGCTTACAGATGGAAAATTGGAATTATATTCCGGAGAAGATGGATTGGTAGTGCCTTTGATGTCTATTGGCGCCATTGGTGTCATTTCCGTATGGGCAAATATCGCACCGGCAGATGTACATACTATGGTTCGCAGCTACTTGGATGGAGACCATGCAAAAGCGCGTGAAATTCAGTTCAAGGGATTGGATCTTGTGGATGCTTTGTTCTGTGAAGTCAGCCCGACACCGGTCAAGGAAGCTCTTAATATGATGGGTATGGAAGTGGGACCGCTTCGTGCACCTTTGTGTGAAATGGAAGAGCCAAACCGTAAGAGATTAGAGAATGCCCTTCGCAATTATGGTTTATTAAAATAAGACAAATACTGATAGAAGAATAGAAAAAGAGGTAAGAAAATGGTTCGTATCATTATGCATGGCTGCAATGGGAAAATGGGTCAAATGATCAGTAACCTTGTAAGCCAGGATGAAAATGCAACAATCGTAGCCGGAGTAGATGTATATACAGAGCAGAAAAATGATTATCCGGTATTTGCGTCTATCAAAGAGTGTACTGTAGAAGCAGACGTAGTCATTGATTTTTCCAACGCAAAAGTAGTAGATGAATTGTTGGATGTATGCGCAGAAAAGAATTTACCGGTAGTTCTTTGTACAACAGGTCTTTCGGAAGAACAGTTGGCAAAGGTGCAGGCTACATCTGAAAGAATCGCAATTTTGAAATCAGCAAATATGTCCTTAGGTATCAATACCTTGATGGATTTGCTCCAGAAGGCCGTACAGGTATTTGCACCGGCAGGCTTTGATGTGGAAATTGTAGAAAAACATCATAATCAGAAACTCGATGCACCGAGTGGAACAGCCATTGCTCTAGCAGATTCTATGAACGAAGTCATGGATCATTCTTTTGAGTATGTCTATGACAGAAGCCAAGTGCGTCAGAAGAGAGATAAGAAGGAACTCGGCATTTCTGCAGTACGTGGTGGCACCATTGTTGGGGAACATGAAGTGATTTTTGCCGGCGTAGATGAAGTTATTGAATTAAAACATACCGCATATTCCAGAGGAGTCTTTGGAAAAGGAGCCATTGAAGCAGCCAAATTTTTGGCAGGGAAACCGGCCGGTATGTACGATATGAAAGATGTGATTTCGCAATAGATTTTTTAGATTGAATGGACTAGAAGGAATGACAGAATGCTAGAATTGAGAGAATTAAATGACCAGGATATAGAAAAAGAATATCTTTATATAAGGGATTTACCGGAAAATGAAAATGGTTTTACAAATCCATATTTTGGCGTAACACATCAGCAGTTTATACAGGAGGTTTATCCGAAATTAAAAGATTATGCAAAGGGACATAATTTGCCGAAGGGTTTTGTACCTTCGACAGAATATTTTCTTTGGGATGATGATAAAATCGTTGGCCTGTTTCGTATAAGGCATGAATTGAATGATGCTTTGCGAAATGGTAGCGGTCATATTGGATATGGAATAGCAAAGGAATATCGAAATAGGGGATATGCCACGAAAGGGTTGAAACTGACGATTGAAAAAGCCTGGAAAATTATAAAAGAAGATGAGATTTATATGTCGGTTCGAAAAGAAAATGATTATTCGTTGCAAGTACAAATCAAAAATGGAGCATATGTTCATCATGAAGATGAAGACCATTATTATACGCGGATAAAAAGATATTAAGAAAAAGGAGTGAACCTTTGGGATTCACTCCTTTTTTGCAATTTGGAAATTTTTATATCATTATAATAACTACAATAATTCGATGCCGTTTTCTTTACAAATCTTTACAGTTTCTTCCGGCCAAAGAGAGGACTGCACTTCTCCAATATGTGCTTTTCTTAAGAAAAACATACAGATGCGGGATTGCCCGATACCACCACCAATGGTGAAAGGCAGTTTTTCTTCTAAGATAGCCTTCTGGAAAGGTAAGGTGGCACGATCTTGACAACCGGATTTTTCTAACTGGCTGGCAAGTGCCTCTTTGTCTACGCGGATACCCATGGAAGAAAGCTCTAATGCGATTTCAAGGACTGGGAACCAAACCAGGATATCTGCATTTAAGGCCCAATCATCATAGTCAGGAGAACGAGAATCGTGCGGTTCCCCAGATGCTAATTTGTCTCCGATTTGCATGAGGCAAACGGCACCTTTTTCTTTTGTAATTAAGCGTTCGCGTTCTTTATGACTAGCCTCCGGATAGAGGTCTTCCAATTCCTGGGTTGTAATAAAATAAATATCATGTGGCAGGATTTCGTCAATGTAATCGTATTGAATAGCCATGAATTTTTCGGTGCGGCGCAATGCCTTGTATACGGAACGTACCGTTTCTTTTAAATAATCTATAGTACGTTCTTCTTTGGTCATGACTTTTTCCCAATCCCATTGATCTACAAAAATGGAATGGATGTTGTCCGTGGTTTCATCACGACGAATGGCATTCATATCCGTATATAAACCCTCGCCTACAGTGAAATCATATTTGTCTAAGGCGTAACGTTTCCATTTTGCTAAGGATTGTACAACCTGAGCTTCCTTGTCGCCTTGTTCTTTGATGCCGAATGCCACCGGACGTTCCCAACCGCTTAAGTTGTCATTGAGTCCTGTATTTGGATCTACAAAAAGAGGTGCAGATACACGCTGTAAATTCAACACCTGAGATAATTGATTTTGAAAAAAGTCCTTTACGGTCTTTATAGCAATCTGCGTGTCGTGCAGATTCAGTTCGGAATGATATCCGCTGGGGATTTGTAAATGTTCACTCATTTTTTTGCCCTCGTTCTAAAATTTCGTACTTTAAAAGTATAGCACAGAGAAGTATTTTTTCACAGAAAAATTGGGGAAAAAGAAAAAATCATCCAAAAGGAGTAGAAAAATGGTATTGCATCCGCAAAAGAAACATGATAATATTGCAAACAAATAAAAAAGGCATTGAAGGAGACTCAACTTTTTAGAGGCCGACAGGAATGTAGCGTCACCGACTGAGAGCGCTGCTTGGAAGAGAAAAGTATGGGAACGCTCCGGAGCTGATATGCTGAGCTGGAAACAGGGTAGGCATATACGTGTGCACGCGTTAAGTGCTTATGAGGAAAAGTGATTTTCACTTTTTGAAGCGGGTGGTACCGCGGATATGACATATTCGCCCCGGGATACTTTTAGTATTCCGGGGCTTCTTTTATTTTCTACAGAACATTCTTGTATGTGGGAGATTTATTCTTCTACTTGCATCTATAGGTAGATGTGACAAAGGTTCGACCAGAAAGGAAGCCCCGGAAGTATTTTTGCAGCAGGTAACTGCTAGGACAAGAATGCTTCCGCACTTGTCCGGAAAGGAGAACACTTATGAAAAACATCTACAGAGACATCACATTGGAAAAATTAACGGAGGAGGACGTTGGAAGAAAAGTTCGTGTGGCCGGATGGATTGAAAACATTCGAGACCATGGCGGGGTATCTTTTTTGGATTTGCGTGACATGTATGGTGTGTTACAGGTGGTTTTATCAGACACTTCTTTACTGGAGGGACTCCGAAAAGAACAGTCTGTAACTATTTTTGGAGAAATGGAACTTCGTGATGAGGAGACCATCAATGAAAAGATTCCAAGTGGCACCATTGAATTGCGCGCTTCGGAAATTCAGGTATTAGGAGATGTAAAAAAGACCTTACCGTTTGAAGTGCAGACTTCAAAGGAAGTGCGAGAAGATGTGAGACTCAAATATCGCTATTTGGATATGCGTAATAGAAAGGTGCTGGATACCATGTTGTTCCGTTCGAAAGTCATTGCTTACTTACGGCAACAAATGACAGAAATGGGATTCGTGGAAATGCAGACCCCGATTTTGTGCGCGTCTTCTCCGGAGGGTGCCAGAGATTTTTTGGTTCCATCCAGAAAACATAAAGGAAAATTTTATGCCTTACCTCAGGCACCGCAACAGTATAAGCAGTTACTCATGGTATCCGGCATTGATCGTTACTTCCAGGTGGCACCCTGTTTCCGAGATGAGGATGCCAGAGCAGATCGTTCTCCCGGAGAATTTTACCAACTGGACTTTGAAATGAGCTATGCCACACAAGAAGATGTGTTTGCAGTAGGGGAAGAAATTTTGGCAAAAACCTTTCGGAAGTTTGCACCGGAAGGTTATCAGGTGACGGAAGGTCATTTCCCGGTCATCACATACAAAGAGGCTATGCTACGGTATGGTACAGATAAACCGGATTTGCGGAACCCCTTGTTGATTCAGGATGTGACCGAATTTTTCCAGAGTTGTACTTTTGCTCCTTTCTTAAAAAGAACAGTGCGGGGAATCGTGGTATCTGCCCCAATGAGCAAAGGCTTTCATGAAAAACTTTTGAAATTTGCCACATCCATTGGAATGGGAGGATTGGGATATTTAGAAGTCTTGGAGGATGGAAGCTTCAAAGGGCCCATTGATAAATTTATTCCGGAAGAAAAAAAGGATACTTTAAAGGAGTTAACCGGCCTAAAAGTAGGAGATACGATTTTCTTTATCGCAGATAAGGAAGCAAAAGCCAATGAATATGCCGGAAAGATTCGCCAGGAATTGGGAGAGAAGCTGGGGTTGTTGGAAAAGAAAGCCTTTCGTTTTTGCTATGTGTGTGATTTTCCTATGTATGAAAAGGATGAGGAGGGTAAGCTGATTTTTACCCACAACCCCTTCTCTATGCCGCAAGGGGGCTTGAAAGCGTTGGAAGAGGAAGATCCCCTTTCTATTTTGGCATATCAGTATGATATAGTATGTAATGGAGTGGAATTGTCCTCCGGAGCGGTGAGAAATCACGATTTGGACATTATGGTAAAAGCCTTTGCCTTGGCTGGTTATACAGAAGAGGAATTGGAGGAAAAATTTGGTAGTTTGTATCAAGCCTTCCATTATGGTGCGCCGCCACATGCAGGGATGGCACCGGGCATTGACCGTATGATTATGTTACTTCGAGAAGAAGAAAACATTCGTGAAGTGGTGGTTTTCCCGTTAAACGGAAACGGAGAAGATGTTATGTGTCAGGCTCCTTGTGCAGTGACGGAAAAACAATTACGAGAAGTACATGTGAAATTAAGATAAAACAAAGAAAATGAGGTACGGGATGAAACAAATCACAGATGAGATTATGGAAAACGTCAGTATTTTGGCAAAACTGGAATTGACGGAAGCGGAAAAAGAAAAGGCAAAGCAGGACATGGAAAAAATGCTTTCCTATATTGAGATTATGGATGAATTAGACACTTCTCAAGTGACTCCTTTTACACATTTTCCTATGGAGGGGAATGTGTTTCGCGAGGATGAAGTAGAAGAGTATGAGGATATGGACGGCATTTTGGAAAATGCGCCGGCAAGAAAGGACGAGGGATTTGAAGTGCCTCGTACCATTGGGTAGGTGATGACATGAAACAAATGACAGCGATAGAAATTGGAAAAGAAATCCAAGAAGGAAAAAGAAGCGTAAAGGAAACAGTCACCTATTTTTTACAACAGATTGAGAAAAAGGATTCAGAAATCGGTGGCTTTCTTACGGTTTTGTCGGAGGAACAACTGGCAAAACGTATAGAGGAAGTAGAGCAGAAAATAACATCCGGTGAGTATACCGGCCCTTTGGCCGGGGTGCCGGTGGCGATTAAGGATAATATTTGCATGAAGGGTGTGGAAACGACTTGTGGTTCCAAAATCCTGCAGGGATTTTATCCTACGTATAATGCCTTTGCGGTGGAGCGATTGGAAAAAGCCGGAGCGATTTGCATTGGAAAAACCAATATGGATGAATTTGCCATGGGAAGTACGACAGAAACTTCTTATTATAAAGTGACAAAAAATCCATGGGATGTGAGGAAGGTGCCCGGAGGCTCTTCCGGCGGAAGTGCAGCAGTGGTTGCGGCAGGAGAGGTGCCGTATGCGTTGGGAAGCGATACCGGTGGTTCCATTCGTCAGCCCAGTTCCTTCTGCGGTATTGTGGGATTAAAGCCTACTTATGGTCGTGTTTCCAGAAATGGGCTCATTGCTTATGGCTCTTCTTTGGATCAAATTGGGCCTATGGCAAAGAGCGTAGAGGATGTGGCGTATATTTTTGAAGCGCTTGTGGGGCATGATAAAAAGGATGGCACCTCGGTAAAGAGATCCAAGGAATCCTTTGTAGATGCTTTGCAGGAAGAGGTACAGGGATTACGTATTGGAATTCCGAAGGATTATTTTGGGGAAGGTTTACAGGAAGATGTAAAAGAAGCAGTTTTAAAAGTGGCAGATACCTTAAAGGAAAAAGGGGCGCAGGTAGAATTGTTTGATCTGGGATTGGTGTCCTATGGGGTACCTGCTTATTACACCATTGCTTCTGCAGAGGCCAGCAGCAATTTATCTCGTTTTGACGGGGTAAAATACGGATATCGCAGTGCAGAGGGGGATGGGTTACATGAAATGTATAAATTTACCCGTTCCGAAGGTTTTGGAGAAGAAGTAAAAAGACGTATTATGTTAGGTTCTTTTGTATTAAGTGCCGGTTATTATGATGCTTATTATTTGAAAGCGTTGCGTGTAAAGCATTTAATTAAAGAAAGTTTCGATAAGGCATTTTTAAAATATGATTTAATTTTAGGTCCAGTTGCTCCAACTACCGCAATGGAACTTGGAAAATCCTTGCAAGATCCTATGCAGATGTACTTGGGAGATATATACACCATTTCAGCAAACTTGGCGGGATTGCCCGGAATTTCTGTGCCGGCGGGATTGGATCATTCCGGTATGCCAATTGGTGTTCAGTTTATGGCAAAAGAGTTCGAAGAGAAAAAACTCTTTCGTGCAGCGTATGCTTGGGAACAAACGCAGAAAATGGAACTTTCAAAGAAATGTTTGGAGGACTAGGAAATGGGAACACAATATGAAACAGTCATTGGGTTGGAAGTTCATGTGGAACTGGCCACTCAAACGAAAATATTTTGCGGATGTAGTACAAAATTTGGTGGGAAACCAAATACACATATTTGTCCGGTTTGTACGGGGCAACCCGGTTCTTTGCCGGTGTTAAATAAAAAGGTTGTGGAATACGCTATGGCAGTGGGCTTGGCTACTAATTGCGCAATTACCAGAGATTTTTGTTTTGACCGAAAGAACTATTTTTATCCGGATAATCCACAAAATTACCAAATTTCGCAACTTTATCAACCGATTTGCCAAAATGGGTATGTGAAAATCGAGGGCTCCTTTGGAAAAAAGAAGGTTCGTATTCATGAAATCCACATGGAAGAGGATGCCGGTAAATTGATTCATGATGAAATCGAAGAAGTATCTTATGTGGATTACAATCGTTCCGGCGTGCCTTTGATTGAAATTGTTTCGGAACCGGATATGCGTTCCGGAGAAGAAGTCGTGGCGTATTTGGAAAAATTACGTATGTTGATTCAGTATTTGGGTGCCTCTGATTGTAAATTAAATGAGGGTTCCATGCGTGCAGACGTGAATCTGTCTTTACGGCCGGTGGGAAGTAAGGCTTTCGGAACTCGTACGGAAATGAAAAACTTAAATTCTTTTAAGGCCATTATGCATGCCATTGAGGGAGAAACCAATCGACAGATGGACTTGCTGGAAGAAGGAAAAGAAGTGCAGCAGGAAACCAGAAGATGGGATGACACAAAGGGAATGTCTTACTCTATGCGTTCCAAGGAAGATGCCAAGGATTATCGTTATTTTCCGGATCCGGATATTCCACCGGTGCATATTTCTGAGGAATGGGTGCAGGAAATGAAGGAACGACAGCCGGAATTTCAGGAAGCAAAAAAGGTACGTTATATGGAAACCTTTGGCTTGCCGGAATATGATGCGTCCATATTGACTTCCGTGAAAAAACTGGCTGATTATTTTGAAGAGGCGGTTTCTTTGGGTGCAACACCGAAAAAAGTTAGCAATTGGCTGATGGGTGAGACGTTGCGTTTGCAAAATGCCAAGGAAAAGGATGCCGATTATTTGCCTGTTTCTCCGTCACATTTAGTGGAACTTATTTCTATTGTGGAAGAGGGTTTGATTACCGGAACGATTGCAAAAGAAATTTACGAGAAAATGTTTGAATCAGATTTTGCACCCAAGGCTTATGTGGAAGAACAGGGGCTTGCGATGGTAAGTGATGATGGCGCTTTGCAGGAAGTAGTAAAACAGGTATTGGAACAAAATCCGAAATCCGTGGAAGATTATCGAAACGGAAAAGAAAAGGCCATTGGCTTTTTAGTGGGTCAAACCATGAAGGCAATGCAAGGAAAAGCCAACCCCGGAAAGGTAAATGAATTACTAAAAGAAATGCTTTCAAAATAAGGTTTTTTGGCAAAAATTTTCATAGGGGTTTCCTACTGTTTTATGTTATCATTAAAAGGGTGAGAAATACTGTTAAGTATGGAAAGTGGAGGACCACATGCATGGAAAAGAAAAAACATGCTGTTATAATGGAAATCCTCAGTTGGGTTAAGATTATTGTATTTGCATTAGTGTTAACCTTTCTTGTGCGTCATTTCGTCATTGTGAATGCAGAAGTGCCGACAGGTTCTATGGAGACGTTAATCGAGCCGGGAGATCGTTTGATTGGTTTTCGCTTGGCTTATGTGTTTTCAGAACCGGAACGCTATGACGTTATTATTTTCAAATATCCGGTAGACGAGTCACAGAGTTTTATCAAACGTGTCATTGGTCTTCCGGGAGAAACAGTGGAAATAAAGGACGGCAAGATTTATATTGATGGTAGCACCGAACCCTTGGAGGAGGATTATTTGTCGGAGGAGTGGTTAGTCAACAATGATGGCTTCACTTTTGAAGTTCCGGAGGATAGTTATTTGGTGCTTGGGGACAATCGCAATGATTCTTTGGATGCGCGTTATTGGCCATCGAAGGCCTTAGAGGCAGGACTTGCATCTTCTTATGAAGAAGCGATGAGCTACGCTTATGTGACCAAGGATGAAATTTTAGGAAAAGCGATTTTTAAATATTTCCCCAGATTTGAGATTTTATAGAACGTGAGGATAACATGGCAGACGAGGAATTTAGAGAAGTAACATCGGAGGAAGACTTCGATGAATATGAAAAAATCTGTTTTGCATGTCGAAGACCGGAAAGCAAAGCAGGAAAAATGATCAAAGTGCAGGACAATATGTGGATTTGCCCGGATTGTATGCAACAAACCTTTGATTCAATGACTAGTATGTTTGGCGATAATAGTTTTGATTTAAGTCCCTTCCTGGGAAGCGGCAGCATGCCGACTGCTTCGAAAACATCGGATGCAGTGGCAGATAGTGAGGAAGAAGAAACGGAAAAGAAAGAATCCACCCATTCTTTTTCCAATATGCCAAATATCAGTATGATTTCTCTTTCTGATTTGCAGCGCATGATGCCGCAGCAGAATCAGCGGGTGAAAAAGAAAAAAGGAAAGTTGAAACCGATTTTGGATTTAAAGGACATTCCTGCACCGCATATCATAAAAGAACGTTTGGACGAATATGTAATAGGGCAGGATTATGCAAAAAAAGTAATGTCCGTTGCGGTATATAATCATTACAAACGCGTGGCAACCGGCCATATGAATGATATCGAGATTGAAAAGTCCAATATGTTGATGATAGGACCTACCGGTTGTGGTAAGACCTATTTGGTACAGACATTAGCAAGACTTTTGGATGTGCCGCTTGCCATTACCGATGCTACCTCTTTGACAGAGGCCGGCTATATTGGTGATGACATTGAAAGCGTGGTTTCCAAGTTGCTTGCGGCAGCAGATAATGATGTGGAACGCGCAGAACAGGGTATTATTTTTATCGATGAAATTGATAAGATTGCAAAAAAGAAAAATACCAATCAAAGAGATGTCAGCGGTGAAAGCGTACAGCAGGGTATGTTAAAGCTTTTAGAGGGCGCTGAGATTGAAGTGCCTGTAGGGGCTACCAGCAAAAATGCTATGGTGCCTATGACTACGGTAAACACCAGAAATATCTTATTTATTTGTGGTGGTGCGTTCCCGGATATTGAGGATATCATAAAGGAACGTTTGAATAAGGAATCTTCCATTGGATTTAAGGCAGACTTGAAGGATAAATATGATCATGAAGAGAATTTGTTGCAGCAGGTGACTGTGGAAGATGTCAAGAAATTTGGTATGATTCCGGAATTCGTTGGACGTTTACCGATTTTATTCTCTATGGAAGCATTGACTGTAGATATGCTGTGCAAGATTTTAACAGAGCCGCGTAATGCGATTTTGAAACAGTACCAAAAGTTATTGGAACTGGATGAAGTAAAATTGAACTTTACAGATGGTGCGGTGCGTGCCATCGCAGAAAAAGCGAAGGAAGAAAAGACCGGAGCCAGAGCTCTTCGCGCCATTATTGAAGAGTATATGCTGGATATTATGTATGAAATTCCAAAGGATGAGAATATTGGTGAAGTCACCATTACTGAGGAATACATCAATAAGAACGGTGGCCCGTTAATCACCATGAGAGGTGCAGAGGCTCTTCCGGGTTAAAAAAGAAAAAGAGACAGAAAAAAGCCCAACCAATTGGTTGGGCTTTTGCTGTTCATTCTTCTGCGTCTAGTAATCTCTTTATCTAAATAAAAGTTATTTCAGAAAAAAAGGTAGCCGAGACAACTGATGAATTACTTAACAACAAGTACATTTGCTGCCTGTGGTCCTTTTGCACCATCGGTAACTTCAAATTCTACGTTAGCACCCTCCTCGAGTGTTTTGAATCCTTCCATGTTTAAAGCTGTGAAATGAACGAAAATGTCCTTTCCTTCTTCATCTGAGATGAATCCATACCCCTTCTGGTTGCTGAACCATTTTACTGTACCTTTTTTCATAACGTACCTCCGAAAACATATAAATAAATAATAATTGTGCAAAACCTGCACAAATTCAGCATAGCATAACCAATTGGGAAAGTAAACTAAATTTCTTCAAATTCTAATTGGTTTTTTGATAAAAATTGCTTAATCCAATGGTCAAAATATTGGTCTAAGTCATGGTCTAACCGAAACGTATTGTAAGATATGCCGGAAGTCACCTGAAGGGTACCATTTTGAAACTGCAAAATCATATGTAAAGACCGCACTTCTTCGTTGGAAAAGCCGAATTCTCCTTGGTTTATCAGGGCTTCCTTTAATTTTGCAGGTAAATGGAAAATAAAGCGAAAAGACAAAGGCGTATGAGAGCCTTTGATCAGTTGAAAACAGTTGTTGCGAAGTAGTCCATAAGGGACATAGGCTTCTTTATAAAAAATTAAGGATTCTAATTCTTCTTGAGAATAAAAATCTTTTTGGAGTTCACCTTCTATCGTGTAGGTCACATTCGTGGTAATGGTTGCCTCTGCTAAAAGGAAGGAATCGAACAATTCCGTACGCAAAAGGCAATTCATAAAATCTTTAACTTTATTAATTTTTAGTGCAATCATAGTATCCTCCCATAGGTATTATAAAAGGGTTTGCCCTTTCTGTGAAGTGGAAAAAATCCCTTGTCTATAGTAAAATGGAGACGTATCGGAGGAATAGAATGAAAGAAGATTTTTTGTTTGACTTATTAGAAATGGGAACATCCCCAGCCAAAACCGTAAAGTTTTGCGCAGAAAAATTAAAAAAGGCGGGGTTTGAAGAATTATATTACGATAAAAAATGGACCTTGAAAGGAAATAAATCCTACTTTATCAGACATCATGGTACCAGTTTTTTTGCCTTCCGCATTCCCAAGGACGTAAAAACAGTACGTATTGCGGCAGCGCATACGGATTATCCGTGTTTAAAGATTAAAGCGGATCCGGATTTGAAAAAGACCTATGTGCGATTGAATACAGAAGTATATGGTGGCGCAATTTTAAACACTTGGTTGGATCGCCCGTTAGGCATTTCCGGCGTGGTTGCTTTGAAAGGAAAGGATGCCTTTCATCCAAAGGCTTTGTCCTATGATTCCGGCAGACCGATTTTAACAATCCCGAATTTGGCGATTCATATGAATCGTGAAATCAATAAAGGGGTCGAACTGAATCGGCAATTGGATATGCTGCCTCTGTTTTCCGTAGATTTAGGGGAAGAGGAGGATTTCTTGTCCTTCTTGGCAGAGGAACTGCATATCGAAAAAGAGGATATTTTGGATTTTGATTTATCGGTTTATTGTTATGAAAAACCAGTACTCCTCGGAAGAGATCAGGAGTTTTTATCTTCCCCGAGATTGGATAATTTAACCGGAGTGGCTGCGGTTTTAGAAGGAATTTTTGAGAAAGAAAGTGATTCTTGTTTGCAAATGGCCATTGGCTTTGACCATGAGGAAATTGGCAGCAAGACCAAGCAAGGTGCCGGTTCCTTCTTTTTGCATGAATTGTTGAATCGTATTTTTCGGGAATTAAAGATAAACAACGAAGAGCGTGATCGTATTTTATATCAATCCATGCTTTTGTCGGTGGATGTGGCGCATGGTTTACATCCGAATCATGAAGAAAAGGCGGATTTAACCAACCGTCCGGTTTTGACCCATGGTTTTTGTATAAAAAAGGCCAACAATCAAAGTTATATTACAGATGTGCAGACCCAGGCCATTTTATTGGGACTTTGCATAGAAAAAGAAATTCCTTATCAGATTTACATGAATCGCTCGGATATTCCGGGAGGAAGCACATTAGGAGCGATTGCGGGTAGCTTTTTACCAATCCAGGTAATTGATGTGGGCGTGCCGATTTTGGCGATGCATTCTGCAAGAGAAGTTATGGGATATGGTGATTATGTAGCTTTGGAAAGATGCGTAAAAGAGTTTTTTGCATATGTTTAGGTGATGTATGAAAAAATTTTTGGGTAGTATTTTTGCAATTAGTGTAGCGGCGTTTGCGGTAATCTTTTGTTATTCCGATGCGGGACAAGAGATTCTGGTAAATTTATTACAGGAAGCAGAAAGTACGGTGCAGGTTTTGATCGATGGAGAAGCACCGTCGCTTTGGGCGGAGGACGATACCACGGCAGAAGTGGTGAGTATCTCTGAAAACCAGTATGTATACAACACCCTATCGGAAGATTTGCAAACCTGCTACGATTTGCTTTTAAATTGTATGTTAAATATGGATGATTCCGTGCAAATTCCGGCGACAGAAGCAGCAGAGGTACTGTTGGTCTATGATTCTGTCATGGCGGATTATGGTGGAATTTTCTGGGTGGGTGGCTATTCTTATACGTTGACCAGTAAAGGAAAAACAGTGATTTATGCCACTATTTATCCTTCTTATACCATGACAGAATTGGAAAAAAATGAGGAACAGGCGGCTATTGATGCAGAAGTGGATAGTTGGCTTTCCGGCATTTCCATTTCCGATTCCGATTATGAAAAGGTAAAGTATGTCTACGAGATTATTTGCGAAAATGTGACCTATGATACCGAGTCTGATAACAATCAAAATATTTTGAGTGTTTTTATCAATCATAGATCGGTGTGCAAGGGATATGCGGAAGCAATGCAATATATGTTGCAGGAATTGGGTGTACAAAGTTTTTTGGTGTCCGGTTATTCGCAGGGAGAAGGCCATGCTTGGAATGTGGTTCGTATAGACGGCAATTATTACTATTGTGATGTGACCTGGGGCGATGTGGAATTTGATGATAATCAGCAAATAGAAGGGTATATTGATTATTCTTATCTGAATGTCACCACAGAGCAGATTTTAAAGGATCATACCATTGATGTATCCTATGAAGTTCCGGAGTGCACGCATACGGAGGAATCCTACTTTATTGTAGAAGGCCTCTATTATACGGAGTGGAATCCGGATGAAATTGGCCAAATGCTGGCAGATGCCAAAATGGGTATTGGAAATCCGGTGCAGATTCAATTTGCTACAGAGGAATTGTATCGACAGGCAATTTCTTTTTTTATAGAAGGAAAAGGAATGGAAACATATATTTCCGGAACCTATCGTTATTACTATGTAAACAGTGATAATTCTTTATGTTTGGTGGTTTGGTTTTAAAAATTCATAAGAATTTCAAAAATTAGTCTTTTCAATTAGATAGAAAAGTGATAGTATACCGTATGTAGTATTCAATACTACGTCTAATCGAAAAGAAAAACATAAGATTTGATAATCAAAACATTTTTTGATTTTTAGGAGGAATAAATCAATGAGTTACAGAATTGTAATCGATAGTTGTGGAGAAATACCGGAAGAATTGAAGAAGACCGGCAATTACGTGAATGTGCCGTTGGAATTAGAAGTAGATAATTGCCGTATTGTGGATGATGAAAGTTTTGATCAGGCTGATTTTTTACGCAGAGTAAAAGAGAGCCCGAATAGTCCAAAGTCTTCATGTCCGTCTCCGGAAGCTTTTATGGAAAAATTTCAGGGTGATGTAGATCACATTTATGTTGTGACCTTATCCGCACAGCTTTCCGGCTCCTATAACAGTGCTGTTTTAGCAAAGAATTTGTACGAAGAAGAAAACGGGGAAGACAAGAAGATTTATATTTTCAATTCTCGTTCTGCTTCTATTGGACAGACTTTGATTGGCATGAAGGCAGAAGAGTTGGAAAAACAGGGACTTTCCTTTGAAGAAGTGGTGGAACAAACAGAGGCTTATATTGAAAGTCAGCATACCTATTTTGTACTGGAAACATTGGAAACCTTGCGTAAAGCAGGTCGTTTGAGCCATTTAAAGGAAAAAGTGGCAAACGTATTAAATATCAAGCCAATCATGGGTTCTACACCGGAAGGAAATATTTGCCAACTTGGACAGGCGCGTGGAATCAACAAAGCCCTTGGAAAAATGGTAGAGACTATGGTAGAACGTGTGACAGATAGCAAGGAAAAGATCATTGCTGTTTCTCACTGCAACTGCCCGGAACGTGCAGAGTTCGTAAAGAAGAAATTGGAAGATTTGAATATGTTCAAAGAAATCGTGGTATTGGATACAGCCGGTGTCAGCAGCATGTATGCAAATGATGGCGGTATTATCATGGTGGTATAAAAGAATTGCTTATTGGGATGTGACGAAAGTCACATCCTTTTTTATATCATAGGAAATTTCATTCCTATGATATAAAAAGCGCTCCACTATGGAAGCGCACGCGCGCGAGATGTAAATGTTGCATAAATGCAACCGCGCTTGGCGCGAGAATGTTGCATGCGACATTCTTTCTTGGGTCATGTACTTTTGAGGCAATCCGTGGTAAGATGGAAGGGCGTGGAAATATGGAAACACGCAAGAAGGAGGGGCTTTCGTGAGTGAAGAGAAGAAGTTAACGGGACAGGAGTCCAGAGAGCAATTAAATCAGGTTTTGGATGCCTTTTTAAAGGAACAGACCAATGAAAAAAAGGCTGAAATGATAAATGTTTTAGTAAAAACAAGATTGTTTGTGCCTGGGAAATTTCCGGATGGGACGGATTTATCTCAATTTAAACCGACAAAACCGGGGGAGACAAAGCCTTTGCCGGCAGATGTAAAACCATTGCCTGCATTATTGAAAAATAAAGAAGGTAGTTTATTTTTACCGGTCTATACCGATCAGACATTAATTCCTGCGGAAATGAAGCCACAGGTAGTCATGAACATGCCTTTTATGGCCCTTGTAAATATGGCTTTAAATGAAAAACTACATTTGGATGGTATGGCGGTAAATCCACATACCCAGAATGTTTTAATTAAACAGAAAATGCTGCAAGCATTAAAGGAACAGGATCAGAAGAGAAGACAGCAGAAACCAAAGACCATTCGCGTGACAGGAGAACAGGCGAAGGTATTATTACGTCAAAAGACAGAGTTTGATGTGATTCCAAAGGCACTTTATCAGGATCCAAAGGCATTTATGGATGCAGTGGTAGAAGAAGGCGAACAGTATTTATGCAACTTCTATGCAAAGAACTTCCAGAATCCGGAGCAGTGCCCATTCAAGGAAGATGCTTTTTCTACTATGGTCTTGAACATTCGCGAAGATTTGCAATTGGTTCGCATTGATTTACCGGAAGAAAAGAAGCCAATTCCGGTGGCTTTCCGTGCATATGTTTTATATGACGAAGAACAAAACAGAGCAGATTACTATACCATCGAATACGCCGGAAAAGCAGGAGAACATCATATGAGCCGTTTCACACCAAACGGTAGAGAAGATTTTGGAGAAGCACCGGTGGAAGGCGCAGAACTTCAGAGAATTCTTGATATTTATGATGATAATTGGAAAAATTAATCATGTACTTAGAATCCGCTGAGCGAGAAATCGCTTGGCGCGAGAATGTCGCATGCGACATTCTTTCTTGTATCACAGGAAAAATGTTTGAATGAATTTATCATTTTTCTACAATTCACAAGGATTTGCGGAATTATCCACACAATTTAGTGGAAAACGTTAATAAATATTAATAAAGAAGAAAAAGGTTGACTTTTTTAACGCTACTTGATATCTTTATGGTAACCCGTAAACAGTAGGTAGAAAAGGAATTTAAATATGAGTAGTATATCTTCAATTAGTAGTGTTTCTTCTTTATACACATCCATTGCTAGCGGGACATCATTGAATTCAGCTGCGGACGGAGCCGCAGAATTAACGATTGCAGAAGAAGAAAACGCGCAAATCACTGGATACGAAGTGGGAAATGATAATATTGCGTCAGCTCAGTCATTACTTAATATTTCTGATTCGGCGTTATCCAGTATTACCGATTATTTGCAAAGTTTACGCGAACTGGCTTTGCAGGCACAGAATAGTGCACTTTACAGTTCTTCTGATTTAGCTGCATTACAAGAGCAGGCAAATCAGTACTTGCAGGGTATTCAGGATGTAACAGAACAGACGACATACAATACCCAGAATTTATTGGATGGTACCAATACTTCTTATTCCATTGCGACAGATGCAAATGGAAATGGAACCACAGTTACCACGACCAATGCAACCTTAGATGCTTTGGGATTGACTGACTTAGATATTACCAGTGCAGATGCACTTTCCACGATTGATTCTGCTTTAGAGTCTATTACATCATCCAGAAGCAGTATTGGCGCTCAGAGCAATGCTTTGGAATATGCTTACAATTATAATTCATACACCGCTTATAATTTGACCAGCGCGGTGAGCAACATTGAGGATACGGATTATCCGCAGGCAGTAGAAGAATTAAAGAAAAAACAGGCACAGCAGGCATATGCTTTGATGATGCAAAAGAAGAAGATGGAGAACGAGGAAACCAAGTTTAAAAACTTCTTCGCATAAAACGGAAATTGTTCGCATTTTATGCGTACTACCAAAAAATATAAATTTACTTAACTACAAAAGAAGGCTGCATTGCAGTCTTTTTTTGTGCCTCAAAAAAGATTTTGTGGAGGAATCCCATTAGGCGTGATAGAAATGATACATAGAAAAAAGAAATCGAAAATATGTTATAATGGGTGGAAATGATTTTAGGAGGAAGAAAAGATGGCAATGAATCCCATGCAGTTAATGCAATTAGGAAATCGCTTTAAAATATTTAATAGTCAGCATCCGAAGGTGGTACCATTCTTTCAAAAGGCTGCCAGAGATGGTGTTCAGGCAGGAAGCGTTTTAGAAATAAAATTGACTTCACCGGAAGGAACAGAATCGGTATGTAATATTCGCGTGACCGAAGATGATTTGGAAACAATCGAAGTGCTGAAGAATATGCAAGCATAGGACGAAACCGAGTTGATGGTACAAACGGATAAAAAATGGACAATTATCGCACGTAAGATGCCGCTTCGCTTTGCTTGCGCCATCTAAGTGCTCATAACGAGTAGAACGAACCCACACCGTGGGTGAGTACTTCGTCTTCGCTATATAAGAAAAAGACCATACCGCTTGGTATGGTCTTTTTCTTATATCAGAGCGATAGACGGGGCTCGAACCCGCGGTCTCGACCTTGGCAAGGTCGCGCGTTACCAACTACGCCACTATCGCATGTCTTAACGACAAAAAATATGATACTATATATGCACATCGGTGTCAATACGATTTAAAAAAGAAGTAAGATTTGAAAAAGGAACGAAGAAATGACAGAAAAAGAGAAACAAGAACTTGGTTTTACCTATACAATTCAAAGACGAAAAAGAAAGAGTTATGAGATAAAAGTAAAGCCCACCGGGGAAGTGGAGGTGGCGTATCCTTGGAATGGCAGACTGGAAGAAGCAGAGAATATGCTTTGGGAGAGAAGAGAATGGGTGCGAAAACACTTGGAGAAAAATCAAAAGAAAACACCTTTATATAAAGAGGAATTAAAGTGGAATCAAGGGGATGAAGAGTATTTTTGCTATTTGGTAGATCGCATTTTTCCGGCGTTTCAGGAATATAAAATCCCATATCCCAAGATTGGATTCCGTTATATGAAGGCCAAATGGGGCTATTGCATGAAAGGGGAAAAGAGAATCGTTCTCAATAAGATGCTAAAGTTGGTACCAAAGGAGTGCCAAGAATATGTGATTTATCATGAACTAGCCCATTTTGTGGAGGCGAACCACAGTAGAAACTTTTATGGAGTCTTGGATCACGTGAATACTGCCCACAGGGCACAAGAAAAACAATTGAGAAACTATTATATTACGGCGAAAAATGGTTGATAGACAGCAGGGGATGTGGTTGCATTTATCCCATGGTTTTATTATAATAATCAATTATAAATAATTGGTGCAGACTGTGTTGTAGTAAGGAATGGGATGGTTATGGCGAATGCTTCAAAGATAGAAGAACTTGAAAATAAAGTCCAAGCCGGATTGGAAGGTCATCTGACAAAAATGAAGGATCATCTTTCTCCGGAGGAATTATATGATTTTTTGGTTACAAGTGTGAGAAAGTATCATCCATCGGATGATCTTTCCATGATTGAAAAGGCTTATCACATTGCGGATGAGGCCCATAGGGGACAAGTGCGCAAATCTGGTGAGCCTTATATTATACATCCATTGTGTGTTGCCATCATTTTGGCAGAACTGGAAATGGATAAGGAAACCATTGCGGCAGGACTTTTACATGACGTTGTAGAAGATACGGTTATGACAACGGAAGAAATCCAAGAGGATTTCAATGCAGAAGTGGCGTTGTTGGTAGATGGTGTTACAAAGTTAAAACATTTACATTTAAAGAGTGATGGTACGAAGGACAAGAGTCAGCAGGATCGTTTTGAAATGCAGGCAGAGAATTTGCGAAAAATGTTTCTTGCTATGGCAAAGGATATTCGTGTCATTATTATCAAACTGGCAGATCGTCTTCACAATATGCGTACGTTACAGTATCAGCCGAGAGAATCCCAGATTCGTATTGCAAAGGAGACACAAGAGATTTATTCTCCGATTGCACAGCGTCTTGGTATTAGTAAGATTAAGATTGAATTAGATGATTTGTCTTTGAAATACTTAGAGCCGGAAGCTTATTATGACTTGGTGGAAAAAGTTGCACTTCGTAAAGAAGTACGTGAAGAATATGTAGGGCGCTTGGTAGAAGCTGTGAAGGAAGCAATCGAAGAAGCAGACATCAAGGCAGATATCGAGGGACGTGCAAAACATTTCTTTAGTATTTACAAGAAAATGGTGAATCAGGATAAGACCATTGATCAGATTTACGATTTGTTTGCGATTCGTATTATCGTGGAAAGTGTCAAGGATTGTTATGCAGCACTTGGTGTAATTCATGAAATGTATAAGCCGATTCCGGGACGTTTCAAAGATTACATCGCTATGCCCAAGCCGAATATGTATCAATCTTTGCATACGACTTTGATTGGACCTACCGGTCAGCCTTTTGAAATTCAGATTCGTACTTATGAAATGCATAGAACCGCAGAATATGGTATCGCAGCCCACTGGAAATACAAAGAAGAAAGCAATGGCAAAACAGTGGAGATGCAGGAAGAGGAAAAACTTTCCTGGTTGCGCCAGATTTTGGAATGGCAGCAAGATATGTCGGATAATGGGGAATTTATGTCATTGTTAAAGAGTGATTTAAATTTGTTCTCCGACACAGTATTCTGTTTTACCCCGACTGGAGATGTAAAAAATTTGCCTATGGGTTCTACTCCGGTGGATTTTGCTTATAGCATTCATTCTGCAGTTGGAAATAAAATGGTTGGGGCGAAAGTAAATGGAAAATTAGTTCCAATTGATTACGAAATTCACAATGGAGATCGTATCGAAATTGTGACTTCTCAGAATTCTAAGGGCCCTAGCCGTGATTGGTTGCATGTGGTAAAAAGTACCCAGGCAAAGAATAAAATCAATCAGTGGTTCCGTAGTGAATTAAAGGAAGAGAACGTTACCAAAGGAAAAGAAATGATGCAGGCTTACGTGAAGAGTAAGGGCATCAATATGGCGGACATCAATAAGCCGGAATATCAGCAAAAGGTAATTCGTAAATATGGTTATCATGATTGGAATGCGGTTTTAGCATCAGTGGGACGTGGTGGACTGAAAGAAGGCCAAATCGTCAATAAGATGTTGGAAGAATACAACAAAGATCATCCGATTCAAGTGACGGATGAAGAAGTATTGGAAAGTGTCAACGAAGGAAAACAAAGATCGGAGATGAACCGTTCCAAGAGCGGAATTATCGTAAAAGGTATTTACGACGTGGCAGTACATTTTTCCAAGTGCTGCAGTCCGGTACCGGGAGACGAAATCATCGGTTTTGTAACCAGAGGAAGAGGTATTTCCATTCATCGTACGGACTGCATCAACGTCATGAATCTTTCGGAGTTGGAAAAAAGTCGTTTGATTGATGCGGAATGGCAGGCGGATGATTCAGAGGAAAATGCGCATGGCTTGTATCAGGCAGAAGTAAAAGTATTCTGCCACGATCGAACCGGTTTGCTTGTGGATTTGACCAAGATTTTTACAGAGCAGGGAATCAGCATTCGCGGAATCAATTCCAAGACCAGCAAACAGGGGATTGCCACAATCTCTGTATCTTTTGCGGTTCGCAATAAGGACCAGTTGACCTTGCTTGTTTCCAAGATTCGTCAGATTGAAGGCATTATTGATATTGAAAGGACAACAGGCTAGTTATGGGAAAAATGGAAATTTTTCACTTGCGTTTAGGCATGATACAGACCAATTGTTATTTGGTGACCAATAAAGAAACCAAGAAACTTGTGATTGTGGATCCGGGTGATGAAGCGGAGAAAGTCAGTGGCTTCATTGATCGGGAAGGCTATGTTCCTGTGGCAATTCTGTTGACGCATGGTCATTTTGATCATGTTATGGCGGCAGCGGATTTGCACAAAAAATATAATATTGATATTTATGCCCACGAAGCAGAAAAAGAAACTATGGAAAATCCGGAAATCAATGCTTGCGGCATGATTGGAAGACACGAAACCTATTTTGCAACCAAGTATGTAAAAGATGGAGATGTGTTGGATTTTGCAGGTTTTCATTTTAAAGTATTGCACACGCCGGGCCATACACCGGGAGGAGTGTGCTATTATGAGGAATTTGAACATACATTGTTTAGCGGAGATACGCTTTTTTGCCAGTCGGTAGGAAGAACGGATTTTCCAAGAGGAAGCATGTCTCAATTGGTGCGTTCCATAAAAGAAAAGCTTCTGGTGTTGCCGGATTATGTGGATGTATTTCCGGGACACGAGGGAGTGACCACAATTGGAGATGAAAAAACCTACAACCCTTATTTTTGATAGGGTATGAAAAAAGGAAAAGAATATGATCGTAGTGCATTTGAATGAGGCAAATTTTGAATATGACATCCATTCTTTGGTAAAAGCCTTTTACCCGGGAATGGATGTTTCTGTGTTTGCCGGAGAAAAAGAAATCAAGGAATCCATTGATTTTACAATGGAAGTAGAATATCAAGAAAATAAAATCATCATTAAATTAGATGGAAAAGAGACGGGAATAACCGTGGATCTCAAAAATGAACAACGTAGTGTTGTGAAGGATGCATTGAAACAAGGTCTCTATCAAGTATTGGTAGAAAAGACCGGAAAAGAATTGCCTTGGGGAAACCTGACGGGAATTCGTCCTACCAAGATTCCAATGAAGATGTTGGAGGAAGGCACACAGGAACAAGAAATTCTTTCCTATATGAAGGAACATTATTTCTGCTCGGAAGAGAAAGCAACTCTCGCTACAGAAATTGCGAAGAGAGAATTACAGATTTTGGAGCAGATTGACTATGAAGAGGGATACAGCCTTTATGTGGGGATTCCCTTCTGCCCCAGTACATGTCTGTATTGTTCTTTTACTTCTTATCCTTTGGCAGGATGGAAGAGTAAAGTGGATTTGTACTTGGATGCGTTGGAAAAGGAGATTACCTATACTGCCACGAAGTTTGCAAATAAGAAGTTGAATACCATCTATATTGGTGGCGGTACGCCAACTACGTTATCGGCTCAACAACTGGACAGATTGATTAGAAAAATAAAATGCAGTTTTAATTTAAAGTATGTGCAGGAGTTCACGGTGGAAGCCGGTAGACCGGATAGTATTACCAGAGAAAAATTGCAGGTATTGAAACGCCACGGGGTAACACGTATTTCCATTAATCCGCAGACTTTTTCTGATGAGACCTTAAAGCTGATTGGAAGACATCATACGGTGGAACAGACTGTGGAATGCTTCCAAATGGCTAGAGAGGAAGGTTTTGATAATATCAATATGGATCTCATTATGGGATTACCGGGGGAAGACCTAGAAACCGTAAAGCATACCATGGAAATGGTTCGCAAGTATGAACCGGATGACGTGACGGTGCATTCCTTGGCGCTGAAGCGGGCATCGCGATTGAATATCGAATGGGATTCTTACAAAAAATATCAGATGGCAAATACCACCGAACAGATGAATCATTGTGAAGAAGTCTGTAAAGAAATGGGGCTGACACCTTATTATTTATATCGCCAGAAAAATATGGCAGGAAATTTTGAAAATGTGGGTTATGCAGCACCGGGTAAGGCAGGCATTTACAATATCCTGATTATGGAAGAAGTACAGTCGATTGTTGCTTTGGGAGCAGGAACTGTAACGAAACGTGTATTTGGAGATGGACGCATTGAACGCTGCGATAATGTAAAAGATGTGACACAGTACATGGAACGTATTGACGAAATGATTGCCCGTAAGCAAAAGTTGTTTTTTGAAAAATAAAAATCCTTAAAAATTCCTTAAACTCTTTAGGCACGCATTGAAAAAAACTTCTGTGAAAAATATAATGAAAATACAGCGATTACAATGAGAGTGTGGTGAGAAGTTATGCTAAAAAACATCGTTTTAGTAGTACAAAATGTAAGCATATCTATGCGGTTTTATCATGAACTGTTTTACTTGGATACTGTTCAGAACCAAGGAAAAAACGCCATTATGACAGAAGGTTTGGTGCTTCAGGATTTGGATGAATGGGAAGGCGCCATTGGGGACCGCGTTCCGGTGGGACACATGGGGTCAGAACTTTATTTCGAAGAGAAGAATTTAGACACTTTTTTGGATCGCGTCAAGAAGTTATATCCGGATACGGAGTTTTTAAACAACATTGCTTTTGATAATACCGGACGACGCTATGTGCGTTTTTTTGATCCGGACTTACATATTATAGAAGTAAAAGAGGAACAACCATTCAAAAAGAACACCATGGAGTTTTCTTTGTGGCTCTTTGCAGTGAAGGGATTCGCGCAGACTTATGAGATGGCAAAAGAGATTTACGCACAATTGCCACCGGATGAGCAGGAACGCTTGAAAAAAGAATGGGAAAACAGTTAACAAACGAGGGAAGAGAATGCAATTTCAGGTTGCATTCTCTTTTTTGATTTAAAATGATTGCTTTTGATTATTTTTGATTGACTGTAGGTATATAAGATGTTATAGTTTGATTAAGATAAGCAAATAGGACGGGTGGGTTTTATATGTTGACAGAAGAACGACGTGCAAAAATCTTGGAAATCGTCAATGAAAAAAAGGCGGTTTCAGTAAATGAATTAGTGGAAGTGTTGGATACTTCAGCAGCGACCGTTCGCCGCGATATCAACGCTTTAAGTAAAAAACATCAATTGGTAAAAGTGTTTGGCGGAGCCACAGCGCTTACTTCGTTGGATGTAAATACAAAAGAAGATGCTGTGGGCATGAAAGCAAAGAAGAACGTGACGGAAAAAGATAATATTAGCCGTTATGCTGCAGAGCTGATTCAAGACGGTGATTTTGTGTATATAGATGCAGGAACCACCACTTTGCGTATGATTGAGTACATTCAAAATAAAAAAGCAAAATATATTACCAATGGTGTAGTACATGCCAAGAAAATGATGGATAAAGGGTTAGAAACCATTATGATTGGTGGCCGCTTGAAGCTTTCCACAGAAGCAGTGGTTGGACCGGATTGTGTGGATTTTATCCGAAAATACCATTTTACAAAAGCCTTTATGGGAACCAATGGCATTTCCGTACAAGCGGGATTTACGACACCGGATTCTGACGAAGCCATGATTAAGACGGAAGCCATTCGACATGCATACATGTCTTATATTTTAGCGGACCATACAAAATTTGAGCAAATTAGCTCAGTGACATTTGCAGATATATCCAGTTGTTGCATTATTACAGATGCAGCACCTGCGAAATCATATACAAATCACACAGTGGTAAAGGTGTGTGAGGAAAAATAGGAGGTAGTGCAATGATTTATACGGTTACCTTTAATCCGGCACTGGATTATGTAGTGCATATGGATGGAGATTTGGAGCCGGGAATGACAAACCGTTCTGCCGGTGAGGAGTGTTACTACGGCGGAAAGGGTATCAATGTATCTATGGTGCTTTCCGAACTGGGATTGAAGAGTACAGCTCTTGGATTTGTAGCTGGGTTTACAGGAAAAGCCATTATTGATGGAGTGAAAGCAGCAGGGATTGATTCAGACTTTATTACATTAAAAGAGGGACTTTCCAGAATTAATGTAAAAATCAAATCGAAAGAAGAAACCGAAATTAACGCACAGGGACCAAAGATTGACGAAGAGTCTCAGAAAGCATTGTTTGATAAGTTGTCAAAATTGGAAGATGGAGACGTTTTGATTTTGGCGGGAAGTATTCCAAACTCCTTGCCGGATGATGTATATGAGAGAATTTTATCTCATATTCAAGGAAAACAAGTATTGACCGTGGTGGATGCCACCAAGGATTTGTTAAAGAACGTTTTAAAATATCATCCATTCCTGATTAAACCAAATAATCATGAGTTGGGTGAAATCTTCGGCAGAGTATTATGGACCGACGATGAAATTTATGATGCGGCTACAGAGCTTCAGAAAATGGGCGCCAGAAATGTACTGGTATCTATGGCAAAAGATGGAGCGATGTTGATTGATGAAAATGGTGGAAGACACCGTATTGGAGTGCCGAAGGGACAGGTAAAGAACTCCGTTGGTGCCGGTGACTCCATGGTAGCCGGATTTGTAGCAGGATACATGAAGACCAAGGATTATGAAACAGCCTTGAAGATGGGAACTGCATCAGGAAGTGCAACAGCCTTTTCAGATGGATTGGCAAAGGCAGCAGACATCGAAGCATTGCTTCAAACCTTATAAACTAAAATCAAATGCCGTACGGAGAAACGGCATCTGATGATAAATTTTAAATTTAAATATGTAGGAGGGACTATGAGAATTTCAGAATTTATCAATCCAAAGGGAGTCAAATTGCAGGTAACTTTGGCAGATCAGAATGCAGCAATTGATGAATTGATTGCATTACATGATTTGGTAGGAAATTTAAATGACACTGCAGCGTTCAAAGAAACAATTTTAGCAAGAGAAGCAAAGGGTTCAACGGCTATTGGAAATGGTATCGCAGTACCACACGGAAAGTCAGCAGCAGTTAAGCAGGCAGGGCTTGTAGCAATGACTTGCCCAAGTGGTGTGGATTACAAGGCTATGGATGGAAATCCAAGCAACTTGTTATTCATGATTGCAGCGCCGGAAGGTGGAGCAGATACACATTTGGAAGTATTATCCAAATTGATGATGATGCTTATGGATACAAACTTCTGCAAGACATTAGTGGAAGCGAAGACCGTAGATGAATTCTTAGCATTGATTGATAAGAAGGAAACAGAAAAAGATCTGGAAACAGCAGGTGCTACTGCAGCAAAACCAGCAGCTTCCACAAAGAAGATCGTAGCGGTAACTGCTTGCCCAACAGGTATTGCACATACTTATATGGCAGCAGAATCTTTGCAGAAAAAAGCTGAGGAATTAGGGTATGCCATTAAGGTAGAAACAGACGGATCCGGCGGAGCAAAAAATGTTTTGACAGCCAAGGAGATTGAAGAAGCAGAAGCTGTTATTTTGGCTTGTGACAAAAATGTAGAAATGGGTCGTTTTGATGGGGCGAAGGTGATCAAAGCCTCTACTGCAGATGCAATTCATAATCCAGAAACCTTGATTGAAAAGGCAGTATCCGGAAACGTAGCGGTATATCATCATGACGGTGGCAAGACAGTTGCAGCAGATGTAGCTGAAAACGAAACCATTGGACGTAAGTTCTACAAACATTTGATGAACGGTGTATCTCATATGCTTCCATTCGTTATTGGTGGCGGTATTATGATTGCACTTGCATTCTTGATTGATACAATTGCAGGATATGGTGCAACCGGTGGTGGAAACTTCGGTACCATGTTACCATTGTCTGCATTCTTTAAATATGTCGGTGGACTCGCTATGGGCTTAATGGTTCCTGTACTTGCGGGATACATTGCTTACTCCATCGCTGACAGACCGGGTCTTGCAGTTGGTTTTGCAGGTGGTCTTTTAGCAGCCAGCGGAAATGCTCCAATCGCAGATTATGCTGCAACATGGGGCGAAAAAGTAGAACAGTTAGATGCATTCAACGGATTTATTGCAAACTTTGCATTCCAGGGAAGTGGAAACACAGTTTCCGGATTCTTGGGTGGTATTGCAGCCGGATTCTTAGCAGGTGCAATTGTTCTTTGGTTAAAGAAAGTATTTGCAAATCTTCCGGAATCCTTAGAAGGTATCAAACCGGTACTTATTTATCCATTACTTGGTGTATTCCTTGTTGGTGTGATTATGTGCTTCGTATTAAACCCAATCATTGGTTTAATTAATACAGGTTTAAGCGCAATGCTTACTGCTTTGTCAGCAGCAGGAATGTTGACATTACTTGGACTTATTTTAGGAGCTATGATGGCAATTGATATGGGTGGCCCAATCAATAAAGCTGCTTATGTATTCGGAACAGGTATGCTTGCAACTGCTTCTGATTTAATGGCAAGTGGAGTTGCTTCTACAGATGCAACCGTACAGGCTTGCTACATTGCAATGGCAGCAATCATGGTAGGTGGAATGGTTCCTCCAATCGGTATTGCCTTTGCTTGCCAGTTCTTCCCGAATAAGTTTACAAAGGCAGAACGCGAAACAAAAATTACCAATATCGTTATGGGTTGCTCATTCATTACAGAAGGTGCAATTCCATTCGCAGCAGCAGATCCGGCTCATGTAATTCCATGCACAATGGTAGGTGCCGGAGTTGCAGGACTTTTATCAGCACTCTTCGGTTGCACATTGATGGCACCTCACGGTGGAATCTTCGTATTTGCAACGGTTGGACATCCATTGCTTTACATCGTGGCATGGCTGATTGGTTCACTTGTAACTGCATTCATGCTTGGTTTTATTAAAAGACCGGTTGAAGAATAAAAGGATGAAATGAGACTGGGAGCCTGGGGATAATTCTATCCCTGGGCTTTTGGAGCTCGAAGAAAGGAGTACGAGATGGTATCTCAAACAGTAAAAGTAACAAATGAACAGGGTATGCATATGCGCCCGGCAACCGTTTTTAGTCAGGCGGTAACAAAGTATGAAAGCGACGTTAAGATTTTATTTAACGGCAATTCCTTTGATGGAAAGAGTGTCATGATGCTTATGGCAGCATGTATCAAATGTGGCGCTGAATTCGAAATTCAATGTGACGGACCGGATGAAGAGGAAGCTTTAAAGACAGCTGTTGAAATCGTAGAAAGCGGATTAGGAGACTAAGACACTTAGGAGGAAACCTTATGTACAAGGGTATTGAAGCATCCAGAGGAATCGGAATAGGCAGTATTTGCCTGATTGTTGAGCATGATTTGAGTTTTGAAGCGACTCCGGTTTCAGACAAAGAAGCAGAAAAGAAACGTTTTGGAGACGCCATTGAAAAATTTAAAGCAGAGACTGCAGAAATGGCAGAAAATATTCGTAAGAATATTGGACCGAAGGAAGCAGAAATCATGGAAGGTCATTTGGCTATGATCGCTGACCCTACAATGGCAGGGGAAATGACAAAAATGATTGAAGCCGGCCAGTGTGCAGAAAGTGCTGTAACGGCGGTATGTGATATGTTTATCGGAATGTTTTCCAAGATGGAAGACGATATGATGCGTCAGCGTGCATCTGATATTTCCGATATCAAAGTCAGTCTGTTAAAGATTTTATTGCAGGTAGAGGATATTGATATTAGTAAGGTAGCCCCTGGTACCGTGTTAGTCGCTCATGATCTGACTCCATCCATGACTTCTCAGATTGTAAAAGAAAACGTGGTTGGAATTATTACGGAAGTAGGAGGTAAAACTTCACATTCCGCAATTTTAGCAAGAGCTTTGGAAATTCCTGCTGTGCTGAGCGTACCGAATATTACCGAACTTGTAAAAAACAAGGATACGGCAATTGTAGATGGTACAGAGGGGGATGTTTACATCAATCCTGACGGAGAGGTTCTGTCTTTGTATGTTCGAAAAAGAGAAGAATTTATTCGTGCCCAGGCAGAATTAAAGAATTTTCTTGGAAAAGAAACAAAGACAGCAGATGGAAAAGAAGTAGAACTTTTTTGCAACATTGGTACACCAAAGGATGCAAAAAAAGCCATTGAATGTGATGGAGAAGGAATTGGACTTTTCCGTTCTGAATTCTTATTTATGGATAAGCCTCATTTGCCATCCGAAGATGAGCAGTTTGAAGCTTACAAAGAAGCAGTAGAGGCCATGCAAGGCAAAACCGTAATTATTCGTACCTTGGATATCGGTGGGGATAAGGATATTCCTTATTTGAACCTGGAAAAGGAAGAAAATCCATTTTTGGGTTATCGTGCCGTGCGTTATTGCTTGGGCAATACTGATATGTATAAAGTACAGCTTCGCGGAATTTTAAGAGCAAGCGCTTTTGGAAAAGTGAAGATTATGGTGCCACTTGTGACTTGTGTGGATGAAATGCGCAAAGCAAAAGCATTGGTAGAAGAATGCAAGGAGGAATTGAGAAAAGAAGGCGTTGCCTTTGATGAAAATATTGAAGTGGGTTGTATGATTGAAACTGCAGCAGCTTCTTTGATTTCAGATATGTTGGCGAAAGAAGCGGATTTCTTCTCAATTGGAACCAACGATTTGACACAGTATACCATGAGCGTTGACCGCGGTAACGCAAATGTGGCATATCTTTATTCTGCATTCCAGCCGGCAGTGCTTCGTTCTATTAAGAACATTATTGAAAATGCAAATGAAGCAGGAATTCCTGTAGGAATGTGCGGAGAGGCAGCAGCTGATCCACTGATGATTCCGCTTTTGATTTCCTTCGGCTTGACCGAATATAGCGTAAATCCTGTTTTAGTTTTGACCGCACGGTGTATTATTTCCAAGTGGTCAAAGGCAGAGGCAGATGCTTTAGCAGAAAAAGTATTATCTCTCACAACAGAAGAAGAAATTGTTGCTTGTTTAAAAGCAGTAGCAAAATAAAAGCTTCCCCGGAATGATTCATTCCGGGGATTTTTATATGTAGAATTGCGGGAATGACGAAGTCATGGAGCAATTCGTATATCATATAAAAATATTATATTGTCATAAATCAAAATGCGAGCATGACGAAGTCATATACTTGAAGAGAAAGGGCCTAAGTGGTATACTATTGTCGGTTTAGCGAGCAAAATTAGAAAAGAGGAAAAAGAATGTCATTAAGTAAAAAACCGGTAAACGGCATGAAGGATATTATGCCATCGGAAATGGAAATTCGAGATTATGTGACAAATGTTATTAAGGAAACCTATCGCAGTTTCGGTTTTACACCAATCGAAACCCCTTGTATGGAAAATATTGCAAATCTTTCCAATAAACAGGGGGGAGAAAATGAGAAGTTAATCTTCAAAGTGTTGAAACGCGGTGAAAAATTAAATTTGGAAACGGCGAAAGAAGAACTGGATGTGGTAGACTTCGGCATGCGTTATGATTTGACAGTGCCTCTTTCCCGCTATTATGCCAACCATTCCAATGATTTGCCAAATCCGTTCAAGGCATTGCAAATCGGAAATGTTTGGAGAGCAGATCGTCCACAGAGAGGACGGTATCGCCAGTTTACACAGTGTGATATCGATATTTTAGGCGAGCCGACCAATTTAGCAGAAATTGAGCTTATTTTGGCGACCACCACAACGCTTGGAAAATTAGGATTTTCTAAGTTTGAAATTCGTATCAATGAGAGACGTATTTTAAAAGCAATGGCAGCCTACAGTGGTTTTGCAGAAGCAGATTATGATGCAGTCTTTATCACATTGGACAAGATGGATAAAATCGGCTTGGAAGGTGTAGCCTCTGAACTTTTAGAAGATGGCTATGCAAAAGAAGCCGTTGATAAATATTTGGGATTATTCGAAGCCTTAGCGGACAAGAAGGATGTGGCAGAAGGTGTTGCCTATTTGACAGAAGTCTTGGGAGAACACTTGGATGCGGATGCAGCAAAGAACTTGCAGGAAATCGCAGTAGCTGTAAATGCGGCAAAGGCAGCAGATTTTACATTGGTATTTGACCCAACCTTGGTGCGTGGTATGAGCTATTATACCGGTACTATTTTTGAAATTGCCATTCCGGAATTCGGTGGCAGCTGTGGCGGCGGTGGTCGTTACGACAAGATGATTGGAAAATTTACCGGACAGGATGTGCCGGCTTGCGGATTCTCTATTGGATTTGAAAGAATTATTTTACTTTTAATGGAAAGTGGATTCCAGATTCCAACCAGAAAAGAAAGAGTGGCTTACTTGGTAGAAAAGAACTACCCGGTAGAAAAACTTGTGACTGTTATGGAACAGGCCAAAGAAGAACGTCAGCAAGGCAAGCAGATTCTTGTGGTTCGTATGAATAAGAATAAAAAGTTCCAGAAGGAACAGTTGAAAAAAGAAGGATATGAGGAATTTGTAGAATTCTTCAATCGTGAAGAAGCTTAGGAGGAAAGAAAAATGGCAGAGTCCATGGTAGGATTACATCGTTCTCATCGTTGTACAGAAGTTTCCAATCAAAATATTGGAGAAACTGTTACCGTTATGGGATGGGTACAGAAAAGAAGAAATTTAGGAAGTTTGATTTTTGTTGATTTAAGAGACCGCTCCGGACTTCTTCAGATTGTGTTTGGTGAAGAAAATATTGGTACAGCAGGATTTGAAAAAGCCGGAACCCTTCGTAGTGAATTTGTCATTGCAGTAACCGGTACGGTGCAGAAGCGTACTGCAGCAATCAATGAAAACTTAAAAACCGGTGATATTGAAGTCATTGCAACAGACTTAAGAATTTTATCAGAATCTGATACCCCTCCATTCCAAATTGAGGAAAACAGCCAGACAAAAGACGAAATTCGTTTGAAATACAGATACTTGGATTTACGTAGACCGGATATCCAGAAAAATATGATGCTTCGTAGCAAAGTGGCTTATTTGATGCGTGAATTTATGACCAAGGAAGGCTTCTTGGAGATTGAAACTCCAATGCTTTGCAAGTCTACACCGGAAGGTGCCAGAGACTATTTGGTACCGTCTCGTGTACATCCGGGACATTTTTATGCATTGCCACAGTCTCCGCAGATCTACAAACAGCTTTTGATGTGCTCCGGATATGATCGTTATTTCCAAATTGCACGTTGTTTCCGTGATGAAGATTTGCGTGCAGATCGTCAGCCGGAATTTACACAGGCAGATATGGAATTATCTTTTGTAGATATCGATGATGTTATCGATGTTAATGAAAGATTGTTACAGTATATTTTCAAAGAAGCAATTGGAGTAGAGGTTTCTCTTCCAATTCAGCGTATGCCATGGCAGGAAGCAATGGATCGCTTTGGTTCTGATAAGCCGGATACCCGTTTTGGCATGGAACTTTGTGATGTATCAGAAGTAGTGAAAAACTGCGGATTTGGTGTTTTCACAGGTGCTCTCGAAAATGGTGGTTCTGTACGTGGTATCAATGCAGAAGGCCAGGGCACTATGCCTAGAAAGAAAATTGATAAATTGGTTGAGTTTGCAAAGGGTTACGGAGCGAAGGGCTTGGCTTATTTATCGATTGCAGAAGATGGTTCTTACAAATCATCCTTTGCAAAATTCATGACAGAAGAAGAACTGAATGCTTTAGTTCAGGCTATGAATGGTAAGCCGGGAGATTTATTGCTCTTCGCGGCTGACAAGAATAAGATTGTTTGGAATGTACTTGGAGCACTTCGTTTGGAACTTGCAAAAGAGCTTGATTTGTTAGATCCAAATCAGTACAACTTCTTGTGGGTTACAGAATTCCCATTGTTGGAGTGGTCTGACGAAGAAAATCGTTATATGGCGATGCATCATCCTTTCACCATGCCAATGGAAGAGGATTGGGACAAGATTGATTCTGCTCCGGGTGAAGTTCGTGCGAAGGCTTATGATATCGTATTGAATGGTACCGAGCTTGGTGTTGGATCTGTTCGTATTCATCAGGATGATATCCAGGAAAAAATGTTCGAAGTATTAGGATTTACAAAGGAAAGAGCTTACGAACAGTTTGGATTCTTATTGGATGCATTCCGTTATGGAGTACCTCCTCACGCAGGACTTGCTTATGGATTGGATCGTTTGGTTATGCACATGGTACATGCGGATTCTATTCGTGATGTCATTGCATTCCCGAAGATCAAAGATGCTTCTGATTTAATGACTGCAGCTCCGGGTGTAGTAGACAAGAAGCAATTAGAAGAATTGTATATTGAAACCACAGAAGTGGAAGAATAAGAAAAATGCTCTGTTATCTGATTTTCTGATAGCAGAGTATTTTTTTTCTCTATAACAGTGGTGTTGCGGGAAAATGCGGAATCTTCTATAATTTACCCATGATGATACGAGAAGAATTAAAAAAACAACGACTATTTTATGATGGTGCATTTGGCACCTATTACAACGATAAATATGAGGAACAGGGGCTTTCGGAAAAAGCCTTATTTACCAACCCGGAACGGGTGAAAGAAGTTCACAAAGAGTATTTAAGAGCCGGCGCAAATATTATTCGTACCAATACGTTTGCCTGTAATTCCATGTTTTTTTCCAAGAAGGAGAAAGTATTAGAAGGTATCCGATTGGGGTATCGTTTGGCGCAGGAAGCCATTGCAGAAGAACATCCGGCGCAGAAGACTTTTGTTGCAGCGGATATTGGCCCGATTTATGACATTACCGGGGAAGAATCGGAAGAGATTTTAAAAGAAGGAAAAGAAATCGTAGATGTGTTTTTGGAAGAGGGCGCAGATTTTTTTCAATTGGAAACATTTGAAGATACAGCCTACGCTTTTCCTTTGTGCGCTTATATCAAGGAAAAAAAGCCGGAAGCATTTGTCGTAGCAAGTTTCCGGTTTGATAAGAGTGGCTATACCAAGTCCGGTCTTTCTTTTTCCAAACTCATGGAACAGGTGGAAAAAGAAGATGCCGTGGATGCGTTTGGATGCAACTGTGGCGTGGAAGCCCTTCATATGTTTGAAATCATGGATAAAACCGGTTTTTCCTGCAAAAAACCGGTGATTGCATTGCCCAATGCGGGGTATCCTATGGACCTTCGTGGACGCCGTGTTTTCCGCAGCGATATTTCTTATTATGGTTTAAAAATGAAGGATATCGCGGATCTTGGCGTAGAACTTTTGGGTGGTTGCTGCGGTACTACACCGAAATATATTGCCCTTTTGACTAGTTCATTGAAGGATTACCCTTGGCAGGAAAAAAAGCCGGCGGTGCAAAGGCTGAAGAAGGCAGTATCTCACGAAGGACATCCGGTGCAGCGTAGTTTTGTGGAGAAAATGAGAGCGGGAAAGAAAACCATTATCGTGGAATTGGATCCGCCCTTTGATCAGGATATTAGCAAAGTAAAGAAAAATGCAGAATTGTATAAAGAGGTGGGAGTCGATGCCATTACGCTGTCGGACTCACCTATGGCGCGAGGAAGAATGGATGCCGGTGCGTTGGCTTCCTATTTACAGTTGGAATATGATTTGCCGGTGATGCCGCATATGTGTTGCAGAGACAAAAATGTGGTGGCGCTTCGTGGAGCCATTCTTGCCAATTATATGCAGGGAATTCGTCAGGCGTTGTTGATTACGGGCGATCCTTTTAGCCATGAAGTGGATAAAATGAAGCCGGTTTACAATGTGAATTCCATTCGTTTTATGCAAAACGTAAAACAAATAAAAGAGGAATTGTTTAGCAAAGATGATTTTGCAGTGGGTGGTGCGTTGAATTATCATGGAGTCAATGTGAATGCCATTGCAGAACGTATGAAAAGAAAAATGGAAGTGGGTTGCGAGTATTTCCTGACCCAGCCATTGTACTCGGATGAAGATGTGGAACGGGTACGCTATTTAAAAGAAAAAACAGGGGCAAAAATCTTTTGTGGAATTATGCCGTTGGTTTCCTATAAAAATGCCTGCTTTTTAAAGAGTGAAATGCCTGGAATTCGCGTGCCGGAGGAAACGGTAGAGCGTTATCATCCGGATATGAGCCGAGAAGAGGCGGAAAAAGTAGCGGTGGAAGTGGCTTTGGAAGTGATAGCGAAAGTTGCTGATTTTGCAGATGGCTATTATTTTATGACACCGTTTAACCGTGGAGAATTGATGGTTTCGATTATAGAACAAGTGAAGAAGGAATATTTGGAAGCGTAATGACAAAACAAGAATTTCAAACATATTGTAAAGAAAACATTGTAATTTTGGATGGGGCAACCGGAACCAACTTGCAAAAAAAGGGAATGCCGATTGGGGTGTGCCCGGAGAAGTGGATTCTGGAAAATAAGGAAAAATTTATAGAACTGCAGAGAGATTTCGTGGAAGCCGGAACCAATATTTTATATGCGCCTACCTTTACAGCCAACCGCGTGAAATTAGCGGAGTATGGCTTAAGGGAACAATTGGAAGAAATGAACGTGGAATTGGTGAAGTTGTCCAAGGAAGCTGCCGGGGGGAAAGCATACGTGGCCGGGGATTTGACCATGACCGGTTTGCAGTTGCATCCCATTGGAGAAACCTATTTTGAAGAATTGGTAGATATTTATAAAGAACAGGTTGCCGCAATTTTAAAGGCGGATGTGGACTTATTTGTAGTGGAAACCATGATGAGTTTACAGGAAACCAGAGCAGCGGTTTTAGCGATTAAGGAACTTTGTGATAAGCCGATTATGACGAGTTTGACCTTTGAAACCGATGGTCGCACTTTGTTTGGAACGACACCGGAAATTGCCTGTGAAGTTTTACAGAACTTAGGGGTAGATGTGGTAGGATTGAACTGTTCTACCGGTCCGGAGGCGATGTTGCCTTTGGTAGAAAAAATGAAAGCCCATGCATGGATTCCGATTATGGCGAAGCCAAATGCCGGATTGCCGGAGTTGGATGAAAACGGAGATACTGTTTATAAAATGGAACCGGAAACCTTTGCTTCCTACGGCAAAGAATTGGTGGAAGCCGGAGTAAATGTCATCGGTGGTTGCTGTGGTACGACACCGGCACATTTAAAGGCCTTGACGGAGGCGGTAAAGGGTTGTGAATCAAAAGCACCGATTACGGAAAAACGTCGAGTTTTAACTTCTGAGCGTGAACTTTTAGAGTTGCCTTTGGATGGACCGTTCCGTGTCATTGGAGAACGTATTAATCCGACAGGAAAGAAGAAACTGCAGGCGGAGCTTCGTGCAGGCAGTTTGGATTTGGTACGCAGCATGGCGGTGCAACAGAATGAAGACGGTGCCTCTATTTTGGACGTCAACATGGGATTAAACGGCATCAATGAAAAACAGATGATGTTGGATACCATTTACGAAGTGACTTCCACAGTGGATTTGCCGTTGTGTATTGATTCCAGTCATGTGGATGTAATCGAAGAAGCCCTTCGTATTTATCCGGGACGAGGATTGATCAATTCCATTTCGTTGGAAAGCGAAAAGTTTGAGAAATTACTTCCGATAGCAAAAAAATATGGGGCGATGTTTGTGCTTTTGCCTGTGTCTGATGAAGGCTTGCCAAAGGATCAGGAAGAAAAACGTGCCATCATTCGAAAGATTATTGAACGAGCAGAGTCCTTGGGATTGTCTAAAAAGGACGTGATTGTGGATGGTCTTGTGGCCACCATTGGTGCAGACAAGGAAGCAGCAAAGGAATGTTTGAAAACCATTGCTTATTGCAAAGACGAACTGGGTGTGGCAACTGTGTGTGGACTTTCAAATATCTCTTTTGGGTTGCCGGAACGTCCCTATGTGAATTCGGCCTTTTTAACCATGGCAATTACTGCGGGATTGACCCTTGCCATTGCAAATCCGTCGCAGGAACTATTGATGAGTATTGCTTTTGCAACGGATATGCTTTTGCATAAAGAAGGTAGTGATATTCGTTATATTGAGCGTGTGCAGCGTGCGAAAGAAGATGCACCGTCTACCGGAAACAGCAAGGCAGCACAGGCAGGAGAGATGCCTTTGGCGGCGATGATTATTGAGGATGTCAAAAAAGGAAATAAAGGCGCCATTGTAGATCATGTCAAGAAAGCGGTGGCTGAGGGTGAAAAACCAGGAGATATTATCAATCAATATTTGATTCCCGGAATCAACGAAGTAGGAAAATTGTTTGAGCAAAAGATTTACTTTTTGCCGCAATTGATTTCCAGTGCAACAGCCATGAAGACAGCGGTGGAATATTTAGAACCATTTCTGGAAGGAGATGGGGATGAGGAAAAAGCCACAGTGATTATGGCAACGGTAGAAGGCGATATTCATGACATTGGAAAGAACTTGGTGGTTTTGATGTTGAAAAATTACGGCTACCATGTGATTGATTTAGGTAAGGATGTAAAGGCTTCTACTATTTTAGATACTGCTATAGAAGAGCATGCGGCAGTTATTGGTTTGTCGGCGTTGATGACCACCACTATGATGCGTATGAAGGATGTGGTGGAGTTAGCCAAGGAACGAAATTATACAGGAAAAATTATTATAGGTGGAGCAGCAGTAACGGAAAGTTTTGCAGAGGAAATCGGAGCAGATGGTTACTCCGGAGACGCTGCAGACTGTGTGCGTTTGGTGCAACATTTACTAGGGGAGTCGTAAAGACTCCCCTTTTCACATTTCTATCACAAATACGGCAAATATTCTTAACACTTTTATCAAAATTGAAACACATTGACATCATAAAATATGCGCATAGAACAAAAGGTATAGAGTTTTGTGGGTAGGCTGCAGAGACGTTTGTATGTGAATCGCATGCGCGTTTGTATTTCACAATCCGTGAAACCTCCATCTCACATCTGTGAGGTGGACGCCTCAAGAGAACCTTTATTTGAAACCACCATCCCACAAGCGTGGAATGGCCGGTACCGAAACCACCATCCCACAAGTGTGGAATGGCCGGTACCGAAACCTCCATCCCACATGCGTGGAATGGCCATATACAGAAAATTCTTCTGACAAGTAAACTTGTCAAGCGAATTTTCTGCATATGTAACATGCGGCAGGAGCCGCATGAAGGTTTCGGAAATAGGGTTTCAGTGAAAGGGTTTCGAGTAATAAAAACAAATCACGAAGTTTCTCTTGGGGGACAAACACAAAAATGTCTCTGCACCCGATTCGAATCTACATTAGTTTCAAATTTGAAAGGAGTTATGAATCATGAGTATATTAAAGTATCTAGCAAAGAAAGCCATAAAGATAGCCGCAACAGCGGCCGTATTTGGACTCGTAGCAGGAAGCACTTTTGTCGGAGTGACAGAAGTATGGAATACCCAGACAGAAACTACAACAAGTGAGGAGACTAGTTCATCAGACAGCAGTTTGACAACTACATCTACCTCTAGCACAAGTTCTTCAGGAGTGGTAGCAACGACTGACACTTCTGCAACAGATGTATCTACCGTCGTAGAAAATGTAATGCCATCCATTGTAGCAATTACAGCAGTATCGGTAGAAGAATATCAGACCATGTTTGGTCAGGGACAGACTTACGAAAGTGAAAGTGCCGGTTCCGGTATTATCGTAGGTCAGGATGACGAGTATCTTTACATTGTGACAAACAACCATGTGGTAAGCGGATCAACAAGTTTAACTGTTCAGTTTGTAGATGACAGTACAGCATCGGCAACAATTACAGGAACTTCTTCTTCCAACGACTTAGCTGTTGTTCAAGTGGCAATCAGCGATTTATCTGAAGATACCATTAGTTCTATAGCAGTAGCAACCTTAGGTGACAGTGATGAAGTTCAGGTTGGTGACACAGCCATTGCCATAGGTAATGCTCTTGGATATGGACAGTCTGTAACAACCGGTGTTATTTCTGCATTAAATCGTGAAGTAACAACAACGGACTCTACAACAAATGAAACAGTAACCGCATCTTTGATTCAGACAGATGCAGCGATTAACCCAGGTAATAGTGGTGGCGCTTTATTAAATGCAAACGGTGAAGTTATCGGAATCAACTCTTCAAAATATTCTGATACCTCAGTAGAAGGTATGGGATTTGCAATTCCGATTAATACCGCAAAAGAAATCATTAATGCAATTATTGATGGAACCTTAGAAGACTTAGAAGGACAGGCTGGATACCTTGGAATTTCAGGTATCGATGTAAGCTCTGATGTCTCTTCTACTTACAATATGCCAGAAGGTGTATATATTGCAAAAGTAGCATCAGGATCTGCAGCAGAAGCAGCAGGCTTACAGGAAGGTCAGATTATCACAGCAATCGATGATACGGAAATTACATCCGCAACGCAGTTGGCATCCGTCATTTCATCTTATAGCGGTGGCGATACTGTAACCGTAACTGTTATGACAAGCAATAATGGACAGTATGTAGAGAGCCAGGTAGAGGTTACTCTTGGATATGCTTCTGATAAAGAAACAGAGTAAACATAACAGTTTTAAAAACGGGAATATTAACAGTTAATTTGCAATGAAACATCTAAATATTAGAACTATTTGAAAATGTAAAAATAGGTGTTGACTTAGATGGAAAAATCATTGTATAATAGCGAAGCGGGTCAGGGAAATGGCCCGCAATAATATGGGATCTTAGCTCAGCTGGGAGAGCATCTGCCTTACAAGCAGAGGGTCACAGGTTCGAGCCCTGTAGGTCCCACTTATACACCTTGCCCATGTGGCGGAACTGGCAGACGCGCAGGACTTAAAATCCTGTTGTAGCGATACAGTACCGGTTCGATTCCGGTCATGGGCATTTTCTTTTGAAAAAAAGAATAAAGTGTGCATGTAGCTCAGCTGGATAGAGCACTTGGCTACGGACCAAGGTGTCGGGAGTTCGAATCTTCTCATGCACGGTTAAGAAAGTCTTAAATTTTTAGGACTTTCTTTTTTTTTGCATATATAAATGTTATATTGAAAAGTGAATAGAATGAAAAATGGGGGTACCTCTGAAATGGAAGCCTTAAAAATTCAAAAGGATCAACATTTTATCAATAAAGGAGATAGTGTTGATAAGATTTATTGGTTGGTAAAGGGGAATGTTTCAATTTTGACAGAGAGTCATTTTATCCCTTTAACAGAAGGAAATTTAATTGGAATTGAGGATAGTTTGAGAGGAGAGTTCACTTATGACTATGTAACCACTGAGGATAGTATGTTTTATGTATTTCCTTATGAAAATTTTGATAGTTATAAGCAGATTTTTCAGGAAAAGGCCTATGCGCCGGTATTCTTTTTGGCAGGATTAAAGACTGCTTTAAGCGTATTGCGCTTATATGAGAATTACGTGGAGGCAAAAAATGGCTTTCAACGTCTTTGTACGGAATCTATGCAGGTATGTAAGAGTTTTGGGTCAAAATACCAAAAAGTAATCCATAAACCGGTAGAGTTAGATAGTGCATTGGCGCATCATACGGTAATGATTCCGTCTTGGCAAGTAGACTTCTTGAAAGAAATGGCACAGTTAAAACCCCAAGAACTGCAGCCTAGCTTTCTGAAGAATTATGCCATGTTTTTAGGTGGAGTTTTAAATCTCGCAACCATTATGGAGAACTTAGCAGAGAAATGTGCAGAACTCCGTGATTTCTTTGAAAAATACCAGTCTATTCTTATTTCTACAGATGAGCATAGCATTTTTGAGCAAATCTTTGAGATGGCCAAAGTTATTTCCAATGAAAGCTCAGATAAAGCGCAAATTCTTGGAATTTTAGAGCGTATTACTACATTTGCGAAAAATGCGCAGATTTACGAAGAGACTAATTTGGAAGAAATGCTAGAAGCTTATGAAAACTATGATTTTTCTTCTGTTGTGGTAGCGGCGGCAGAGATTTCAGACGAAGAGGACGAAGAAGAGGCAGATTGTCTAGATACGATTTTGAGTTATTCCGGACTGCCTTCGGAAAGACTGGAAGAGATTCGTACTGCAATTGAACGATATCGCGAACTTCCGGATAAAAATGCAACGGATGATGAATCCAGAAAACAACGAAAACAAATTACGAATTATTTTTATGAAGTATACAAACCGGTATTTTATCGGGCGGTCACAGATGTGGATTTGGACCCAATTATCAGCATGTTTTTAAATTTTGGTTTTATGGATGTGTCTCTTGTGGGCGAAGATAACGCGAATGATTTATATGATTTGGCCGAGGAAATTGAACAGTGTGAAAACAATCATGTATACACAATTTTTACGTGGCTTCGTTCTGTTTTACATGGGGAAAATGAACCATCGAAAAATGAATTTGATTTGGATTATCCGGGATATCTTAGAGAATTGAAAAAATCCGGTGATTTAAAACCGGAAGAGGAAGCAATTTGGAAGGATGATTTAAAGAGAAAGACCGATTTTGAAATAGACAATTTCTTCCAATCCAATAATCGTACTACTTATGGGCGTATTACTACCTTCTGTCCAATTTTGACAGAGGGAGATATTATTGGAACCGTAGATAAAATGGTGGTAACAGCATCTGCTATTGAGGTTGCAATACGAAATCTTACGGATATCGATTATTCCTTGTTTTATCATGATGTTCGGTTTTCGGATCCGGCGCATGGAATCAATGCAGAAGATTTAAAAGAGGAATTTTTGCCGAACTTTATTTTGATGCCAAATGCAGGTACAAAGGCAATGATGTGGCAGGAAACAGCAGGTGTCAAGAGAAATACCCGAGCAAGAGTTACCATGCCGATTTTGACAAAGACTTCTATGGAAGACATGATTTTAGAAATAGCAGGACGTTATCGTTGGGAGTACTGTAGAAAAGTACAGGGTGCTAGATGGAATGATGTTACAGAAAAATCTCTTACGGCAGAATATTGTGATTATTTGCAGTTTTACCGCAAGAATCATGATTTGAATCCGGAGACCAAAGAGAAGATTCGCCAAGAATTATTCCGTTCTAAGAATAATTTCAGAGAAGTATTTGTAAAGGATTACATCAATTGGATTCGTTTTGAATCCAAAGGAAGCATGCGTTTGAATAAGGTTTCCAGAGAGATTTTATTCCAATATATACCGTTTTCTAAGGGGTGTAGAGCAGCTTTGATGCAGAATCCAAATATGCAACAAAAATTAGAGCGGCAATTGACGTTGCAGGAAAAAGAAGTGAAAAGATTCAAGGCAGTATATGATAAATATAAAAATGCCGGAGGCGAAGATATAGAAGGATTTGAGCGTACTTTGGCATATTATGAATTATAGTAAAAATAGTGGTTTTGTAGTACAATAGACCGATGGAGGACCATTCGGTCTATTGTTTTGTAAAGCGTAAAAAAGGAGTTTTATGGATAGATATACATTAGTGGCACCATGCCATTTCGGATTAGAATCTGTATTAAAGAAGGAAATTTATGATCTTGGATACGAGATTTTACAGGTAGAAGATGGACGCATTACCTTTGAAGGAGATGCGGAAGCCATTTGTCGTGCCAATATACATTTACGTACAGCAGAGCGTGTTTTGCTTCAGGTAGGAAGATTTCGAGCAACCACCTTTGATGAATTATTTGAAGCGGTAAAGGCTTTGCCATGGGAAGATTTTATTCCGGTAGATGGTCGTTTTTGGGTAAAAAAAGCATCTTCGGTGAAAAGTAAATTGTTTAGTCCCTCAGATATTCAGTCTATTGTAAAAAAAGCTGTTGTTGAGCGCTTAAAGAGTATTTACGAAGTAAATTGGTTTGAGGAAGACGGAGCGGATTATCCGATTCGCGTCTTTTTTATGAAGGATGAGGCGATGGTTGTATTGGACACCACCGGAGAATCTTTACATAAAAGAGGTTATCGTACGATGATGAGTAAAGCGCCGGTGTCTGAAACATTGGCGGCAGCGTTGATTATGCTGACTCCGTGGAGACAGGACCGTATTTTAGTAGATCCTTTCTGTGGAAGTGGCACTTTCCCGATAGAGGCAGCTATGATGGCGGCGAATATTGCGCCGGGATTAAATCGCTCTTTCTTGGCAGAACACTGGACAAATTTTATAGAGAAACAATTGTGGTATGATGCAGTGGAAGAAGCCCAAGAAGAAATAAATCTGGATATTCAAGTAGATATTCAGGGTTATGACATTGACGGAGAAGTGATTAAAGCCGCCAGAGAAAATGCAAAGCGTGCCGGAGTAGAAAATTTGATTCATTTTCAACAAAGACCGGTAGCAGAGTTACATCATCCGAAAAAATATGGATTTATTATTACCAATCCACCTTATGGTGAAAGAATTGAAGAAAAGAAGAACTTACCGGATTTATATAAAACCATTGGTGAGAGTTATGCAGGCTTAGATTCTTGGTCTTTGTATATGATTACCAGTTATGAGGATGCGGAACGCTATATTGGTAGAAAAGCAGACAAAAACAGAAAGATCTACAATGGAATGATTAAGACCTATTTCTATCAGTTTATGGGTCCCAAACCGCCGAAAAAACCTAGGGGAAATGAGTAAATGTGGTATTCCAAAAGATACATTTTTTTGACCGTATTTTTGATATTTGCTGTAATATTACAAGTACATACCCTTGGAAAAGACTCTGGTGAAATAGAGTCTTTTCGTGGTGCTTCTTTGGAAGAAAATTTCTGGAATCCGTATATTGCGGACTCCTGGAATAGTCAGGTGATTACCTTGTCTATTGACGGAAAAAACTATACGACCAAGCAATATGATTTATATATGGATGAAGAAATGCAATTGTTTGCAGAGATTCCTTTTATTCGAGAATGCTTGGAGTGTAGTGCCAGAGTCTATGGAAATCAGATTTTGTTTGTAGAAAAATATACATCGATGATGGAATTTTCACTACAAGAAGAAAGTTATTTGTTGAATGGTGATACGATTTCTTCAGAGAATACCTTTGTAATAAAGGATGGTGTTTATTATGCATCGGTGAATACCATTGTGGAGGCTTTAGGTTATTCCATAAATTACGATGCAGAAAATAACACCGTTGAGATTGCAAGTGAAGAGGAAACGGCATCTATTTTGCCTTCTGCCTATGATTTGCGTGCTAGAAATCGCGTGGCTACAGTAAAAAACCAAGGCTCTCTTGATACCTGTTGGGCGTTTGCCGCTTTAAGCGCCATGGAAAGCGCTTTATTGCCAGAGGAGGATTTGGTTTTTTCAGAAGATCATATGACCTTATCCAATAGTTTTTCCGGGAATCAAACTACCGGAGGGGATTACAATATGGCAGTTGCCTATTTGACTGCTTGGCAGGGTCCGGTATTGGAAACGGATGATCCGTATGGAGATGGAACCAGTGATGATACCTTGTCAGCAGTGAAACATGTGCAGGAAGTGCAATTTATTGAAAGCAAGGATTTGGAAAAAATAAAGAAGGCAGTCTTTTTATATGGTGGTGTACAGACCTCTATTTATAATGCTTTGTCCGGTGCAAAGAGCTCTTCCGTGTATTATAATTCGCAAGAGGCGGCGTATTGTTATATTGGCACTGCAAAACCTAATCATGACGTAGTGATTGTAGGTTGGGATGACAATTATGCAAAAGAGAATTTTTCGGAAGAACCGGAAGGGGATGGCGCATTTATTTGCCAGAACAGTTGGGGTAGTTCTTTTGGAGATAATGGATATTTTTATGTCTCTTATTATGATACCAATATTGGAATTCATAATGTGGTATATACAAAAATCGTGGACACGGACAATTATGATTCCATTTACCAAACAGATTTGTGCGGCATGGTAGGTAAAATTGGTTACGGACAAAGTACTGCTTATGGAGCAAATGTATATACAGCCACAGAAAATGAGACGTTAAAAGCGGTTGGCTTTTATGCCACAGCAAAAGACACTTCTTATAAAGTATATGTGGTAGACACCTTTGAAAGTACGGAATCTTTTGATAATATGGAAAAGGTGGCAGAAGGAAGCTTTGTCAGTGCGGGATATTATACGGTGGAATTGGATCAAGATGTTGAACTTCTTGCGGGAAATCGCTTTGCAGTGATTATTCAGATTACAACACCGGATTCGGAACGTCCTTTGGCAGTGGAGTATCAAGCAGATTCTTTGACAGAAAGTGTTACCATTGAAGATGGAGAAGGCTATATAAGCGTTACCGGGGACACCTGGGAGCATGTGGAAGAAATAGAAGCATGCAATTTATGCTTGAAAGCATATACGGTAATGACAGTGGAGGAATAAGTAAGGGTGATAAATAGGGTTTTACGGTTAACAACCATTACCTCTTTTTGGATGATGGTGTTGGTTGTGATATCCTGTGCATTTCTTCCGAAGTTGCATGAATATGAACTCCGGAGGCAGCAGGAACGACTGGAAGATGCGGCTTTATTGGAAAAATTAGAGAGTTTAACGGGACTTGAGATCTTAGATTACAACAATGCAGAGTCTGATGAGGGAGGCATTTCTTTCCCCGGAGAGATTCGTATCGCATTGCCTGCAGGGGTGCAGGCAACGGATGTTGAGATTACAAATACATATGTAACACAAACAGTGACATTGTTGATTCCGGATGCAGATGAATACTATATGTATTTATATCCCATGATTGGAAAAAGTGATCATATAGCAAATTTGCAATATGAAAGTGAGGATAATACCGGTATTTTGGAAATTACCATGGATGCGGTATATGAGTTGGAAGAATCTCATGATGAAAATTATATTTACTTAGATTTTATTTCCCCTCATGAGATTTATGACAAAGTAGTAGTGATTGATGCCGGCCACGGAGGAGATGCACCGGGGGCAATTAAAGGTGGCATTATGGAAAAAGACATTACACTGGCGATTACCTTGCAGTTACAACAGATTTTCGAGGAAGCAGGAGATGAGTCTATTGGGGTATACTATACCAGAACGGACGATACGAACCCGGCTTTTGAGAATCGTGTTGGTTTGGCAAACGGAGCGGATGCGGATGTGTTTATCAGTATTCATTGTAATTCCACAGGAAGCGGAAAAAGCTCTACTTATAGCGGAACGGTTGTCTTGTATGATGAAACATCAGAAGTGGAAGAACTGGGAAGCAAACAATTGGCGGAAATATGTGTCAATACAGTCAGTGATACCATTGGAAGTCGAAATCGTGGAATTACAGATGGTAGCAGCATTTATATTATTCGTACAGCAGAAGTGCCGGTGGCATTGATTGAAGCCGGCTTTATGACAAATAAAGATGAGTTGGAAAGATTAACATCAGAGGATTATCAAAAACAAATTGCACAGGGAATTTATAATTCCATTATGGAAGCATTTGAGGAAGGATTTTAAATGAGAATTGTATTTGCAACAGGAAATGAAAATAAACTAAAGGAAATTCGCGCTATTTTTGGAGACTTGGGATATGAAATCGTTTCAATGAAAGAGGCTGGTTTTGACCAAGATATTGAAGAAGATGGAACGACTTTTGAAGAAAATGCGTTGATTAAGGCAAAAGCAATTGCAGCTTTGACGGATGATTTGATTATGGCAGATGATTCGGGTTTGGAAATTGATTATTTGAATAAAGAACCGGGTATATATTCTGCGCGTTATATGGGACATGATACTTCCTATGAAGAGAAAAACAAAAATTTGATTGCACGTTTAGAGGGCGTTCCAAAAGAAAAAAGAACAGCACGATTTGTATGTGCCGTGGCAGCAGTTCTTCCAAATAAAGAAGAATATGTGGTAAGAGGAACTTTCGAAGGTTATATTGGTTATGAACCGGAAGGAGCTAATGGATTTGGTTATGATCCTATTTTTCAGGTGGAGGAATATGGTTGTTCTTCCGCAACGTTGACCCCGGAACAGAAGAATGCAATTAGCCACAGAGGCAAAGCATTGCGAGAAATGCGGGCATTATTGGCAGAAAAATTAAAATAGATAATAAAGAGAAAATGAGAAATTTATCAGAAAAAAGGTTGAAAATAAAAAGTCTGTTAGAATTTAAAAAAATGTGTTGACATTGATAAATCTGTGTACTATAATACATCTTGTCGTCGCGGTGATGACGACACAAATGCAGATGCCGGGGTGTGGCTCAGCTTGGCTAGAGCGCCTGGTTTGGGACCAGGAGGCCGCAGGTTCGAATCCTGTCACCCCGACTTTTTAAGCATCGCGTTACACCTCGCGGGTGTAGTTCAATGGTAGAACACCAGCCTTCCAAGCTGGATACGTGGGTTCGATTCCCATCACCCGCTCTCATGTTTCACATGAACATGTATGTGTTCGTAGCTCAGCTGGATAGAGCAACGGCCTTCTAAGCCGTGGGTCGGGGGTTCGAATCCCTTCGAGCACAGTATGGTGGGTATAGCGCAGTTGGTTAGCGCGCCAGATTGTGGCTCTGGAGGCCCAGGGTTCGAATCCCTGTATCCACCTTGGCTGATGAGTAAGCAGGCCAGTAATGGGCTATCGCCAAGCGGTAAGGCACAGGACTTTGACTCCTGCATTCACCAGTTCGAATCTGGTTAGCCCAGTTTCAAACAATATAATATGGGATACTAGCTCAGTTGGTAGAGCACTTGACTTTTAATCAAGTTGTCGGGGGTTCGAATCCCCCGTGTCTCATTAAAAAGCAGAATCGTATGATTCTGCTTTTTTTTATATCTTAGGAATTTTTTCCTTAAGATATAAAGATTCCTTCCGTTATGGAAGTGTACGACTGTGTATGGTATGTCACGAATCTTGTGAATCCTATGTTCAGTAGTTGACAATATACAGTTAATAGTGTATATATAACATATAAACAGTTATGGCGCAGAAAAATGGATGTGTCAGTAGAAAGATGAGAAATGCTAGAGGAAAGGAGGAAACAATGAAATTATCACAGACATCCGGAGTACCGATTTATCAGCAGATTGCAGATTTTTTTCGTGGAGAAATATTAGAAGGTAAGCGAAAGGAAGGAGAATATTTGCCATCCATTCGAGGCTTAGCAAAGGAATTAAAAATCAGCGTGATTACCACATTGAAGGCATATGAACTTTTGGACCAGGAAGGTTTAATTACGGCAGTTCAGGGAAAGGGCTACTATATAAATGCTCAGGATGCAGAGATGCTGACAGAGCAGCATATTCGTAAAGTGGAAGAATCTTTGCTTCAGGCGATTCAATCAGCCAAAATCGCCGGTATCGACAAAGAGGAATTGTTTGAAATGCTCAAGGCTTTGTGTAATTTAGAGGAAAAAGAAATTTAGAACATCAGGAAGAGGCAGAAAAAGGAGGATGAGATATGAAATTTGAAAGTGTGATTTTAGGAAATCAATTACGAAAAAAATATAAGGGGTTTGAGTTAAATGTACCGGAATTGCAGATTCCCAAGGGATTTGCCACAGCTTTGATTGGAGAAAATGGTGCCGGTAAAACTACGTTATTACATATGATGGCCGGGATTCAGTTGGATTATAAGGGAGAGTTTACCTATTTTAATCAGTATTCCAGCAAAAATCTGAAAACGGAAGGGGCTATAAAAGAAAGAATCGGGTATACCGGAACCGGCAACTATTATTTGCCACAATGGACCTTAAAACAGGTGGAAGAAGTACAGGAGCTCTTATTTGATGACTTTCATAAAGATAGATATGAATCCTACTGCAAGGATTTAGGCATTTATAAAGATGGATTATTGGAAAAAAACAAGAAAGTCTGCGATTTATCTGATGGTACCAAGATTAAATTGATGTTGGCTGGTGTTCTATCCAGAGAGACAGACTTGCTATTAATGGATGAGCCGGCGTCTCCCTTGGATCCTTTAATGAGAGAAAAGTTGTGTGATTTGATTCGCACATATTTAATGGAAAAGGAAGGACAGCGGAGCGTACTTTTTTCTACGCATAATATTGCGGATATGGAAAATGTGACGGATTACTGTATCATTATGGAAAACGGTCGTATGATTGAACAGGGATTCGTGGAAGAATTAAAGGAAAAATATGTGGTAGTAAAGGGTGAAAAGCAGCAATTAGCAGATGTGGAAGATATACTAATGGATGTTTCGGTACATCAATTTGGCTTTGAAGGAATGGGTCTTGCAGAGAATTTTGAAAACGGAGATGCTGCTTTTTGCTTGGAAAGACCAACTTTAACACAAATTGCTGTTTCAGCTATGCGAAGTGCAAAGCAGGAAGAGAGGAGAGTTTCATGAATAGGGTATGGAAAGAATACAAAGTATTCCATAGTTTGCTCTATCGTGTCGTGATTCTTGGCATACTTCTGCTAACTATTGGATTGCAAGCGTTTATACATATAGAGGCTGGATTATTACTGGTTTTTTTCCCCGGAGTGATTATGGCTTATGCTCATTTAATCGGTGATTATTTTGTATTTAGCGGTGCATATAAACGGGGAAATGATGCGGCTATTCTAAGAAGTTCAGAAAATGGAAGGAACGTTTTTCTTCAGGGAATAGGCGTAGATTATGCCATACGTTTTGCAGATCTTTTCTTGGCTACAATCATTGGATTTTCCCGTTTGCTGCAGGTGTCTTCCGGCGCGGAGCATGGATTTTTCCTACAGACTACCTTGTTTTTCTTTTTCACATTATATGTATTGGAAGCCTTGATTATGACGGGATTGCGTTTCTTGGATAATATGATGATCCATTGGTTAATTTGTGGTTTTTTAGGTACAGCTTCCTTTACCGGTATAGGATATTTACTTTTTAAATTAGAGGAAAAGCATTATACGATTCCATATCTTTGCAATGGAGTTGTGATTATACTGGCAATTACATTGACGATGCTGGGAATTTGGATAGCAAATAAAATCTATCAAAAGAATTTTATAACAAAATAAAAGGGCGGATGACTTATGAAGGATTTTAAAATAGCAACTCGTATGTTGCGTTATTCATATCAGTTAAAAACACAGTTGGCAGTTGCTGTAATTCTTTTTGCAGCAGGGGTATTTCTCATGGTTGGTAGCTCCGGGACTGAGTTTTTGGGAGGTTTTTATATGGTGCTTCCCACTACCTTTATTATGCAGTTTTATATGATGTTTGCAGCATCTGACCTGGTGGTGATTTCTCCTTATCGGAGAAAACTGCAGGTGGAAATACCGGCATTATTTTTGGGTATCGCAATTATACTCTTATATACAGTTGTGGTGGCCTTTCATTTGTATTATATGAAAGTCGGTGTTGCAGATTATACAGTAGAAGAGAATAATTATATTCAAACAACACAGATATTTATGACCGGTGTGGTGCTGGCGGTTTCTTCCTTGTATTTCAGTGTGGCTTATAAGTTTCCGCTTTTGGGAGGAATTGTTTTTTGTGGAGCGATGGTTCCTTTTATTGTATTTTGGCAAGCTGTTTTAGAAGCACGTTTCATGGGGTTGGGATTAGGACTTACACAGATTCTGATTTTATCCTATGTGATTTTACTGGTGGGGATTATAATGATGTATCTTTCTTTGCGGTTGTTTTATAAGAAACCGGTTTCTAAGAGAGCCATGGCAAGACGCTTGCGGTTAAAATAGAAAGTTTGCTATGAATTTTTCTGAAAAAAGAATAAAAAACGTCTTTTTCCGGGTGCCATGACGTAAAATATAGAGTATAAGATATGTACTCTGGAGGTGTGTCCTATGAAAAGTAAAAAGGATGAAACCATAAAAGCGGAATTGGCCGGATTTTCTTCTTTTATTGTGAAAATGTTTTTAGGAAGTACCATTGTTATGGTAGTATTTCTGGTTGTTATTTTTCTGAATGTGTATAATTTTTATAATGTTCAGTTTGTAACTGAAACTTATCAGTTGGAAATTCGTAAAGATGTGCAAACCATAAATAAGCGCTTGCTTCTTGCAGTGGCGTCAGATGACTCCAATGTGACGGCAGAACAGGTAGAAGATTTAACTGAGCGTTTCCCAAAAATTGAGGGATATTTTGAAACTATTTCAAAGAACTTAAATAATGAGGCCTTGGGAAGTCAGCTGACAGAGGAATGGAATGCTTTTGAGGAAGCATCCTTTGAAATGCTTGAAATGGTGGAAGCCGGAGATACGGAAGGTGCTTTGGAATACTATAATTCCACCTTGAATGAGGTATCGGAAACCTTGGCTGATGCGTTGGATGAAACCGGTAATTTAGCAGAAGATGCGGCAAAAACCAAGTACGAGACGATTCTTGTGATTATCGTGGCAGCAGTTGTAGTACTTGTAGTTGCATTAATCGTGATTATTATGATTAGCAAACAACGCAGGATGGAATTGGTGAATGATATCGAAGAAGACTTGGATGTTTTGGAAAAGGCCGCAGAAGAAATTGCCAGAGGAAATGTACATGTAAATATAGACTATGAAGCAGACAATGAAATCGGACAGGTGGCAAATCAACTACGAATTGCAGTGCAGGCATTGGAGAGTTATATTGATGACATTGCAGAGATTATGTCCACCATGGCAGGAGGGAACTTTAATATCTCTTTCCACAAGGAGTTTATTGGTGATTTCAAACAGATACAGAGTTCCATTGAGAGTTTCTCACAGGAAATTTCTCAATCTATGACAGAAATTATGGAAGTGTCGGATATGGTATCCAGTGGAGCGTCTCAGATTGCGGATGCAGGACAGAATCTGGCAGATACAGTGACTTCACAGGCAAATATTGTGGATGATTTGTCTGTGACTGTGCGGGATATCACTACACAGATTTCCGGTAACTCTACAGATGCTACGGATATCTCGAAAGAGGTGGAAGTGGTTGCTGAGAATATTGTAGAAGGAAATAAACGGATGCAGGATGTGGTGGATGCCATGGATGCAATTTCTACTTCGTCTCAGGAAATTTCAAAGATTATTGATACCATTAATGGTATAGCAGATCAGACCAATTTACTTTCCTTAAATGCGTCTATTGAAGCAGCCAGAGCCGGAGAAGCCGGTAAAGGTTTTGCCGTGGTAGCTACGGAAGTATCACAATTGGCAGGTCAAACAGTAGAGGCTGCGCAGAGTACAGCTGAGTTAATCCATACTTCTCTTCGAAATGTGGAGCATGGTATTAATATTGCCAGTGAAACAGCAGCAAAGCTGAATGATATGGTGGCACAGGTACAGGGAATTGCGGAAAAGGTAAAGAGCATAGCAGACGCTTCCTCTTCACAAGCGACTTCTGTAAAAGAAATGTCTTCTAATATTGGAGAAATTGCTTCTGTTGGTCAGAATAATGCAGCGACTTCAGAAGAATCCTTGGCACTTAGCTATGAAATGAGTGAGCATGCAAATTCTTTGAAGGAATTGGTACAGAAGTTTGAATTAAAGAATTAAAGTCTGAGTATGACACCCTGTGAGAAAGAATCTTCACAGGGTGTTTTTTTGAATTGTTGCTTTTTTCTTGTTATTATGAAAGATATCAAAGAAATTGAATGGGAGTGATTCAGTGAAACAGGGATTCAACAAACAGGACTATGCAAGAAATGCATTTATGCTGACCGGAGGACAAGCCAAACAAGGATATGATTGGTGGTGGCATTCTTTTACCGGTTATGAAAAGGAGACGGGAGAAGAAAAAAGTTTTTTTATTGAGTTTTTTCTGTGTAATCCTGCCAGAGCGGAAAGAGAGCCGGTACTTGGTCAAAAACCGGAGAATAAAAGACAGGGGAAAAAACCTTCTTACTGCATGGTGAAGGTGGGAGCCTGGGGAGAAGATGCGGTACAGCTGCATCGTTTTTTCTCTTGGAGTCAGGTTTCTTATACAAAAGGGACTCCTTTTTTTATAGAGGCGGAGGACTGTTATTTAGATGAAAATAAGACTTGGGGGCATGTGAAATGCGAAGCAGAAACCATTAAGCAACACCCGGAGTATTTGTGTGACGCAGGAGAAATGTCTTGGAATCTGGAGATTCGTAAGGATATCGCCTTTCAAGTAGGGTATGGTGCAGGACGTCTCTTTCGTTCCTTGCAACTTTTTGAAATGTTTTGGCATGTACAGGGTATGAAAACTTATTATCAAGGAGAAGTGGTATTTGCCGGAAAAACCTATTTGGTAAAACCGGAGAAATGTTTTGGTTATGCAGATAAGAATTGGGGGAAGGATTTTACTTCTCCTTGGGTGTGGTTATCTTCGAACGATTTGGTTTCCAAAAACGGAAAAAGATTAGAGAATAGCGTATTTGACATAGGGGGAGGTTGTCCGAAGGTGGGACCTATTGCTTTGAAACGTAAGTTACTATCTGCTTTTTGGTATGAAGGAACTCCTTATGAGTTTAATTTTTCAAAATTTTGGACTTTTACCAGGACAAAGTTTGCGTGTCGTGAGACAAAAGAAGATATTATATGGCATGTAGAACAAAAGAACTGGACGCAACGCATGGTTACGGATATTTCTTGTAAAAAGAAGGATATGCTTTTGGTAAATTACGAAGCACCGAACGGACGAAAAAGACATAATCGTCTATGGAACGGCGGAAATGGGGTGGGGACCGTAAAACTGTATCACAAGGGGAAACTGGTGGATGAGATTACCTGCAGCCATGTGGGATGCGAATACGGAGAATATACCGAATAAGAATATTTTTGCCAGGAGAAACAACCGAAGAGTGGCCTTCTATGATAAAATAGAAAGAAAAGATAGAAGGGAGTACGAATATGCAGGCTTTGTTGGAACTAGATGGTCAAATTCTACTCTGGATACAGGAAAATGTGCGACAGGATTTTTTGACACCACTTGTGATTCTCATTACTAGATTTGGAGATGGTGGTTATTTTTGGATGGGACTTATTGTTGCTCTTTTAATCCCCAAGAAGACCCGAAGAATTGGTGTGATTGCCATGATTTCTCTGTTGGTAAGTTTTCTGTTTAACAATGTATTTTTAAAAAATGTAGTAGCGAGAACGCGACCATATGAAGTGGTGGAGGGATTGACCCGCTTGATTGAAGCACAACCGGATTATTCTTTCCCATCGGGACATTCTTGTAATTCCTTTGTAGTGGCCAGTGCCATTACGTGGGCATCGAAAAACAAAAAACCGGGAATTTGCCTGATGATATTTGCAGGATTGATTGCGTTATCTCGCTTGTATGTGGGAGTTCATTATCCTACAGATGTGATTTGCGGGACAATCAGTGGTATTTGTATCAGCGTGATTGTCTATCAAGTGTTTATCCGGATTGAAAAAAAGTTGGAGAAAAAGGCGGTAAAATAGGATGAAAAAAGTTGTAAAAGGAATTCTAATTGTTTTACTTGTTTTAGTCATTGCGTTTGTGGGCATGGTAGCAGTGCTTACCATTACGGAATTTAAACCGGATGATGTGGAAACAGTGGCGGTAGATACCAAGGCGACAAAAAATCTGACCACCACCGATACATTTACGGTGATGAGTTGGAATATTGGATATGGAGCGTTGGGAGATAATGCAGACTTTTTCTTAGATGGTGGAGACAGTGTGATGACTGCCGATGAAGAGCGTGTTTATGAAAATATGGCAGGAATTTTGAGTGCGGTAGAGGAAGTGTCTCCGGATATTATGTTATTCCAAGAGGTGGATCGTAACAGTACAAGATCCCACAAGATTGATGAGGCAGATTACTTATTGGATGGGCTTGGATACGTAGATTCTTCTTTTGCATACAATTATAGAAGTTTGTTCGTACCTTATCCGATTCCACCAATCGGAACGGTAAATGCGGGACTTTTGACAACCAGTGTCTATGAAATTTCAGAAGCCACTCGTTATCAGTTGCCATCTCCTTATAGTTGGCCTATGAGTCTTGGAAATTTAAAACGTTGCTTGGTAGTTAATCGTATTCCATTGGAAGACAGCGATAAAGAACTTGTCATTGTAAACTTGCATTTAGAAGCTTATGACAGCGGAGAAGGAAAGATAGCACAGACCAAGATGCTGAAGGAAATCTTGAATGCAGAAGTAGAAGCCGGAAATTATGTAATTGCGGGTGGAGATTTCAATCAGATTTTCTCCAATGTGGATGATTCCGCTTATCCGATATATGACGGTATGTGGGAACCGGGCGTGATTGACGTGGATGATTTTGAAGGTTGGCAAATGTTGATGGATAATTCGGTAGCAAGCTGTCGTTCTTTAGATCAGCCGTATGCAGGAGCTGACACAGAGACATTCCAGTATTACATTATTGATGGATTTATTGTTTCCTCTAATTTGACAGTAGATTCTATGGAAACATTAGATTACGATTTTGTAAGTTCGGATCACAATCCGATTTTAATGACTGTGCATTTTGCAGAGTAAGTAGACAGAATTGGTTGTAAAAATGTTTGAAAAAATCTGAATATTTTTCATGTATTTTTATTGAAGTGTGCTAAAATAGTTGTATGAGACATCGTTGGTTGACATCTTTGACTACAGAATGATTAGGGAGGGTATTCATCATGAATAAGACTAAGCGTAATGTAATCGTAGGACAATCAGGCGGTCCTACAGCAGCCATCAATTCTTCTTTGGCAGGGGTTTATCGTACCGCGAAAGATCGTGGGTACAAAAAAGTGTATGGTATGTTACACGGTATTCAAGGACTGATTGAAGGCAGATATGTGGACTTATCAGAACACATACAAAATGGGTTGGATGCGGAACTTTTGAAAAGAACCCCATCAGCTTATCTGGGGTCTTGTAGATACAAATTACCGGATATTCACGAAAACCAGGAATTATACGAAAAAATCTTCCGTATTTTGGAAGAATTGGAAATCGATTGCTTGATTTATATCGGTGGAAATGATTCCATGGATACTATCAAGAAACTTTCTGATTATGCCATTGTGACAGGCTCAGAAATTCGTTTTGTTGGTTGCCCGAAGACCATTGATAATGATTTGGCATTGACCGATCATACTCCCGGCTACGGTTCAGCAGCAAAATACATTGGTACCTCTACAAAAGAAATTATTCGTGATGGATGGAGTTTGGAGACTTCCCATGGACAGGTTATCATTATTGAAGTTATGGGTAGAAATGCAGGTTGGTTGACCGGTGCAGCAGCTTTGGCAAAGAGTGAAGATTGCGATGGCCCGGATGCTATTTATCTACCGGAAATCCCGTTTGATGTGGATAAATTCGTGAAGAAATGTAAAGACCTGTTGAAAAAGAAAGCTTCTATCGTAATTGCTATTTCCGAAGGTATTCGTACAGCAGATGGAAAATATGTCAGCGATTTGGAAGAATCCCCGACTTATGTAGATGCTTTTGGACATCAGCAGTTGACAGGAACTGCCAGATATCTTTGCAATGTAGTATCCAGAGAAATTGGATGCAAGACCAGAGCTATTGAGCTTTCTACTTTGCAGAGAGCTGCTTCCCATTGCGCTTCCCGTGTCGATATTTTGGAAGCCTATGAAGTAGGTGGTGCAGCTATGAAGGCAGCAGATGAAGGAGATTCCGGAAAGATGGTTGTTATTAACCGTATTTCTGATGATCCATATCAGGCTGGAACGGAAGTAAAAGATGTTCATAAGATTGCAAATGATGAGAGATTGGTACCAAGAGATTGGATTACAAAGGATGGTACTTATGTGACGGATGATTTCATTACATATGTAAGACCATTGATTCAGGGTGATGTATCTCCAATCATGGTAGATGGTATTCCGAGACACTTGTACAAACCGGGATTCCAGGATTTATTATAAGATATTATAAGAAAAGTAAAAAAGAATGCCGCGAGGCATTCTTTTTTTAAGATTTGAAGAGTGTAGATAACAGGCCGCGACCGAGGGAGGCACCGAGATTGCCACCTAAGGTTTTCCCGAAGGTACCAAATTGGCTACCAATGTTTTTGCCTACTTCGCGTCCAACGGTGCCGGCTACAGAAGAACCTACTTTTTTCGCTTCTTTTTTTAGTAGTTTACTATCTGCTTCTTTTTGCTTGACGCTAGCAGCGTCCGCTTGTTTGGAAAGGCCCATACGTTCTAAGAATTCATAGGCGGAGTCGTTATCTACAGGTGTCGCATATTTGCTGTAGAGGAGTGAACTTTTTATTTGCGTATCTCGGACAGAGTCTGAAATACTGCCCATTTGACTTTGGGGTGGAAGAATGGATGCAATTTCCACAATGGCAGGAGTTCCGTCCTCCTGTAAAAGAGAAACGACTGCTTCACCGGTTCCTAAATTTTGGATAGCATCGGCTGTTTTGAAGTTTGGATTGATGCGGAAGGAGTCTGCAGCTGCCTTTACACCCTTTTGGTCGGCCGGAGTGTAAGCATGAAGTGCATGCTGTATTTTGTTGCCTAATTGAGATAATACGCCGTCCGGGATGTCCTTGGGATTTTGCGTGATAAAGTAAATGCCTACGCCCTTGGAACGAATGAGTTTTACAACCTGTTCAATTTTTTCTATCAATAATTTGGAAGCGCCATGAAATAAAAGATGGGCTTCATCGAAGAAAAATACCATTTTGGGTTTCTCTAAATCGCCGACTTCCGGCAAAGTTTCAAATAATTCGGACATCATCCATAATAGGAAAATGGAATATAATGTACCATTTTGAATTAAAGTCTGGCTATCCAAAATGTGAATCATACCCTTTCCGGTGGTATCGGTCTGGAACCAATCGGTGATATTTAAGGCCGGTTCTCCAAAGAATTGATCTGCGCCGGCTGATTCCAAAGCTACAACGGCACGAATCATGGCATTGATAGATGCCGGTGCGATATTGCCGTAAGAAGCAGTAAATTCAGCACGGTTTTCGGAAATATAATTCAACATTGCTTTTAAATCTTTGGTATCTGTTAGGATTAGATTTTGATCATCTGCGATTTTAAAAGTGATTGTCAATAAATCGCTTTGTAATTCATTTAAACCTAAAATGCGGGAAAGAAGTAGCGGACCGATTTCGGAAATCGTGGTGCGGAGAGGAATTCCTTTTTGGCCATAGATATCCCAGAATACGGTGGGATAGCCGTGATAAGAAAAGGAAGTATCCTTTAATCCGAATTTTTCTATACGTTTTTGCATGTTTTCATTATCTTCTCCCAGGTTTACCATTCCGGCTAAGTCCCCCTTTACATCAGCCAGAAAAACAGGAACCCCCATATCACTAAAGGATTCGGCAAGAACCTTTAAGGTGATGGTTTTTCCTGTACCGGTGGCGCCGGCAATTAAACCATGTCGATTTGCCATTTTGGGTAAAAGATAAAGTGGGTTGTTTTCTTCTGTGGTAGCAACCCAGATTTTGTTTTCTGTGTACATAAAACCCTCCTCCAACTCGTTTTTCTTATTGTATCACAAATAGATAAAAAAAATGAAAAAACACAGTTTTTCAAAAGTGTGAAAAAACCAGTAAAAATAACCCCCCGGGAGGCTTGTGGGTGTGTTTTTTCATTGTTACTATGGAACAGGAAGAGAACGGAGAAGGGAATTCTCTGTTCTCAAATGGACAGAAAAAATGAGAGAGTGAGGACAAAGTTATGCATATGGCAGATGCCTTATTGGCGCCGGCAGTGGCAGGAACCATGTATGCCTGTTCAGGTGCAGCGATGGCTGTATCCGTTAAAAAATTAAAGGAAGAAGATGATCCGAAGAAGGTACCGGTGATGGGAGTTATGGGAGCATTTGTGTTTGCAACCCAGATGATTAACTTTACAATTCCCGGTACAGGTTCTTCCGGACATTTATGTGGAGGAATGTTATTATCCTCTCTTTTAGGCCCCTATGGTGGTTTTTTAACCATGATTGGTGTGTTATTGATTCAATGTTTGTTCTTTGCTGACGGTGGTTTGTTGGCGCTTGGGGCAAATATATGGAATATGGCTTTTTATGGCTGCTTTATCGGTTCTTTTGTCATTTGGAATCAAATGATGAAAAAGGGAATCAATAAAAAGAAAATTACAATTGCTTCTATATTGGGAAGCATGGTTACTTTGGAAATGGGAGCTTTATCAGTTTGTATAGAAACTTATGCTTCCGGTGTTTCAGAACTTCCTTTCACTACCTTTTTACTTACCATGCTTCCAATCCATTTGGCGATTGGTTTTGTTGAGGGACTTATTACTGCAGCTGTTTTGTGCTTTATTTATGAGGCAAGACCGGAACTTTTATGGCATAATGGAGAAATAGATAAAGAAGGAAGATTTTCTTTTAAAAAGACAGTTGGAATTGTTGCTGTGTTGGCAGCAGTAATTGGCGGTGTTATTTCCTTATTTGCATCTGCTTTTCCGGACGGTTTGGAATGGTCTATGGAACAGGTAGCCGGTACTTCAGAATTGGAAGCAAGCGGTGGTATTTATTCTTGGGTGGAAAGCATTCAGAATGCGACCTCTTTTTTACCGGATTATGCATTTAAAAATACAGAAAGTGCGGTAGGGACAACGGTTTCCGGTTTGTTGGGAGCTTTGATTGTATGTGCAGTGTGTGTTGGAGCCTCTATGTTGTTCCGCTTTTATCGCAAGAGAAGAGTGAATGAGTAAGATAGATTCAGCGCTTCATGAGATACAATCTCTTGATCGTGTGGCAAGGGAAAAGAAATGGATTAACGAGATACATCCTTTGCCAAAGTTATTGATTACCATATTTTATATATGGAATGTGGTTTCTTTTGACAAGTACGACTTTATGGGATTACTGGGTATGATTTTATACCCGGTAATCCTTTTTGTGGTTGGTGAGATTTCTTTCCGAGAAGGGCTTTATCGGGTACGTTTTGTGTTGCCCTTGGTATGTGTTGTGGGCATTTTTAATCCATTGTTTGATCGAGAAATCGTGGCAACTATCGGTACACTGGAAATATCCGGCGGTGTCCTTTCTATGATTAGTTTGATGTGGAAGGGTGTTCTTACGGTTTTTGCTTCTTATTTATTGATTGCCACAACCACCATGGAAAAAATATGCTATGCATTACAATTATTCCATTTGCCAAAAACATTTGTTTTGCAAATTTTATTGATTTATCGCTACATAACCGTGTTACTTAAGGAAGCTAGACGAATGGCAGCAGCCTACAGATTGCGGGCACCCGGACAAAAGGGAATTGCTTTTTCGGCCTGGGGATCCTTTGTGGGCCAACTATTATTAAGAAGTATGGATCGTGCGGATCACGTGTATCAAAGTATGCTGTTACGTGGATTTGATGGAAATTTCCAGTATTTTACAAAGAAAAAAGCGACAACAGGAGATTATTTTTATACCATTCTTATGATTGTACTGATTCTGATGTTACGGTTTGTACCGATTTTTGAAGTGGTGGGAGGTCTTTTTCTATGAGCCATATACATGTAGAAGTGGAAAATATAAGGTTTTCCTATGAAAACGGAAGAGAGATATTAAAGGAAGTTTCCTTTTTTGGAAAAGAACAGGATTCGATTGGAATTATTGGAGCAAACGGAGCCGGAAAATCCACCTTGCTAAAACTTTTGGTAGGACTGGAAATAGCAGATTCCGGACATATTCGTGTGGAGGAAATCCCCTTGGAAAAACAGACTCTTTCGAAAATACGGGAGAAAATCGGTTATGTGTTTCAAGATGCAGACAGCCAACTTTTTATGACTACGGTGGAAGAAGATGTGGCTTTTGCGCCACGAAATTATGGGTTACCGGAGGAGGAAGTAGAAAAGAGAGTGGCTTGGGCTTTAGAAAGTACCGGGATTACCCATTTAAAAGAGAAACAGATTTATAAATTATCCGGTGGAGAAAAAAAGTTGGCAAGTATAGCAACGATTTTATCTATGAATCCGGACATTTTGCTACTGGATGAGCCATCAGTGGCACTGGATCCGAAAAACAGAAGAAATCTGATTCGAATATTGCAAAAGTTTTCGCATTTGAAAATTGTGACCAGTCACGATCTGGATTTTATTTGGGATACTTGTGAACGAACGATACTTATGGATGACGGAAAAATTGTGGCGGATGGAAAAACAGAAGAAATATTAACAAATGAGAAACTTCTGAAAGCCCATAGTTTAGAGCTTCCGTTGTCTTTACAAACCAGAAAATTGGGTTAGCTTATTTAGAAAAAATCAAAAATTAGGGCATATTTTGGCAAGAAATCATTTATTGTTTTTTTTCGGTTTCGTCACAAACCGTTAACATGAAAAACAAAATTTGGTCATAATCCGGTTGTATTATAAGACTATCAAAAGGAACCCCCTTTTGAAACGCTGATAAAACTTTTTCATAACAACGACTGTCTTTCTCCTCCCCTTACAAACGAAAGACAGTCACTCTCCCAATTCTCCAAGAACCGAGTAAGTACTCGGTTCTTATTTTTTAGGTAGAAAATCATTTGAAAAGAAGGCGGATATCTTGAAGAACGTATAGGGAATAGATAAAATAAAGGAAAAGGGGGATTTATGCAAGAAATATTAAAAAAAGTACAGCAGGGACAATTGACAATCGAAGAGGCAGAAGAAGAAATTCGAAAAGCAGCCATTGCAGAAATGGAATTTGCAAATTTGGATTTGGATCGCGAACAACGTACCGGGTTTCCGGAGGTGATTTATTGTGCCGGAAAACGGGATGAATATTTGTTGGAAATTTATCGAAAGCTATATGAAAAAGATGGAAGAGCCTTTGGTACCAGAGCATCCGAGGAACAGTATCAGTTATTGAAGTCTCATTTTATTTACACCAAGTATGATCCGGTTTCTCATATTTTAAAAATTGAGAAGGAAGAAATGCCGGAGGGAATCGGAAATATTGCAGTATGTACAGCGGGAACTTCGGATATTCCCGTGGCAGAAGAGGCCGCGCAAACTGCAGAATATTTTGGGGCAAAGGTGCATCGTTTTTATGATGTGGGAGTCAGTGGGATACATCGGCTTTACCAGCATATGGACGAAATCCGAAAGGCAAATGCAGTGATTGCGGTAGCCGGCATGGAAGGCGCATTGGCAAGTGTACTGGGCGGTCTTGTGTATAATCCGGTGATTGCAGTGCCTACTTCCGTAGGATATGGGGCATCTTTTCATGGCTTGTCAGCGTTGATGACAATGATTAATTCCTGCGCTAATGGAATTACGGTGGTAAATATAGATAATGGATATGGCGCAGGGTACGTAGCAACTCAAATAAATCGTTTGGCGGAGAAAAAATGAAAGTACAAAATTTATATATAGAATGTTCTTCCGGAATTAGTGGAGATATGACAGTTGGGGCATTGCTGGATTTAGGTGTAGAAGAGCAGGGACTGTTAGATGCACTGCACAGTTTGCCGTTGACAGAGTATGAAATTGTTATTTCGGATGTAATGAAGTCCGGAGTACATGCAAAAGATTTTGATGTGCAGTTGAGGACACAGAATTTTGACCATGATATGCAATACTTATATGGAAGACATGAAAAGCAAGAAGTAGAACATGTTCATGAGCATGATCATGGGCAAGCACATGAACATACACATGAACATCATCAGGTACAGGAAGCAGGGCATACACATGTGCATCGTGGATTGAAGGAAATCGAGGATATTATTGATGCCGGAGCTTTAACAGACAATACAAAAAAACTGGCAAAGAAGATTTTTCATATTTTGGCAGAAGCAGAAGGAAAGGTGCACGAAAGACCGATGGAAGAAGTCCATTTCCATGAGGTGGGTGCAGTGGATTCCATTGTAGATATTGTAGCAATTGCTTATTGTATGGATGCCTTGGGTTTTATGGAAGCATATGTGCCGACAATTTATGAAGGGCATGGCACGGTGCGATGCCAGCATGGAGTTTTGCCGGTACCGGTACCGGCAGTGCTAGCGATTGCTGAAAAGTATGAAATTTCTATGTCTTTTCTACCTTTGGAGGGTGAATTTGTGACACCTACCGGTGCTGCATTTGTAGCAGCGGTATCCAACCAAAAGCCGCTTCCTAAGGGGCTTCAAATCAAAAAAGTAGGTGTTGGAGCAGGAAAAAGAGAGTACGATGGTCCGGGGGTGGTACGTGCCATGATAATTGTTGAGGAAACCCCTTGATGAATGGAAATCTATATTGTACAATTTTAGAGCATTTGTGATTTTGATAGAATGCGATAAATGTGGGAATTACGGTTTTTTGCAAAATCTTTCGTGCCACCGAAGGTGGCATGTAAAATCTGCATAGGAGCCCATATTTCAAACGTGTTTGAATATGGGCTCGCTAAGCAGATTGCTCATGCGGCCTAAGCCGCATGAACGATTTTGCAAAGAACTGCATGAAAATCCATCAGGAGGATTATATGGACATATTAATAATCTTGGAAATGTTAGGAGGTCTCGTTTTATTCCTGTATGGAATACAGGTAATGGGCGATGGACTGAAAAAGGTTTCCGGAGGTAAGTTGGAAGGCATTTTAGCAAAACTTACTTCAAACAAAATAAAGGCAGTACTTTTGGGAGCCCTTGTAACAGCAGTGATTCAGTCATCCGGTGCTACCATTGTAATGGTAGTCGGTTTTGTAAACTCTCAGATTATGTCTTTAAGTCAGGCAGTAGGTGTTATCTTAGGTGCCAATGTAGGTACCACAATTACAGCATGGCTCCTGAGCTTGACTGGAATTACCAGTGATAACGTAATTATTCAGCTTTTTAAACCGGCATATTTTTCACCAATCGTTGGTTTGATTGGATTGATTATGGTTATGCTGGGAAAATCAGAACGCAGAAAAGACGTGGGTGGTATTTTAGTAGCCTTTGCGGTTTTGATGTTGGGAATGAGCGCCATGAGTAGCGCTACATCACCCTTAGCGGAGGATGAAGCGTTTATCAGTATTTTGACATTATTCCAAAATCCACTTTTGGGTGTATTGGCAGGTCTTGTAATGACCGCAATTTTACAGAGCTCATCTGCTTCTATTGGTATTTTACAGGCACTTTCCATGAGCGGTACTTTGACTATTGGAACGGCAATTCCGATTTTAATGGGTGAAAATATTGGTAGTGCCATTACCGGTGTGCTTTCTTCTGTGGCAGGTTCCAGAAATGCGAAGAGAGCAGCCATGATGCAGATGTACTTCTGTATTATTAAGACTTTTACATTTATGATTATTTTCTATGCTGCAAATGCAATTGTAAATTTTGCATTTATGGATGATTTGGCAACACCGGTTTTGATTGCTGCATTCCATACCATATTTAACTTGACTGCAGTTATTATTATGCTTCCGTTCTCAGAGGTATTAGTAAAGTTAGTAGAAAATACAATTCCAACTACTTTACAGGAGCAGGAAGAAGCAGAGAGCAAGAAAACATTGCAGATTTTGGATACTAGATATTTGGCATCTCCGGCATTCGGTTTGCAACAGTGTAAAACAGCTACCGTACAGATGGCGAAGATGGCAAAGAAGGCCATGATGAATGCTATGGATTTGATTTTGGAATATGATGAAAAGAAGGTAGAAACAGTTTCAAAATTAGAAATCCAGGTAGATGAGTATGAAGATCAGTTAAATGCATATTTGGTAGAACTTGGTGGAAAGAGCCTTTCTGCAAAGGATAGTCGTGATTTATCCTTGTTGTTACACAGCATTAATGATTTTGAACGTATCACAGATCATGCATTAAATATTATGCAGATTTCTTCAGAGATGGCAGAGAAAAAGCAAAAGTTCTCCAGCAAAGCAGAAGAAGAGTTGTTGGTATTTACCGGTGCAGTTCGAGAAATCTTGGATATTACTGTGAAGTTCTTTGCGGAAGACGATATGATCTTGGCGAAAGAAGTAGAGCCATTGGAAGAAGTAATCGATGGTTTAAATATGGAAATTAAGAAACGCCATGTAAAACGTTTACGGAAAGGAAAATGTACCATTGATTTGGGAATACCGTTGTCTGATTTAACCGTAGACTTAGAGCGTGTGGCAGATCATTGTTCGAATATTGCAGTATATTCCCTGGGTGCAGAAGATGAAAACTTCGATACACATGAATATTTAGAGCGAGCAAAGAAAGCAGATGAAAAAGAATTCCAGATGCGTGTAGAAAAATACGAAAAGAAATATGCGCTTCCGAAGAAGAAAAAAGAAGATGATTAAGGGAAGATAAATAAAAAAACATCATGGTCAATGACCATGATGTTTTTTTATGCGGGTGACAGGACTTGAACCTGCACGTCGGGGACACTAGAACCTAAATCTAGCGCGTCTGCCAATTCCGCCACACCCGCGTGACTTCTTATCTAAAAGATAGAACTTTTATATCCTACCAAATAATGTACAAATTTACAAGAAAATTATGATTTTTTTCTAAAAAAAATTTGTAGAAAAGTCAGGAGTGGTAAAATGGGGGATAGGAGGCGACAACATGAGGATACTTGTAATAGAAGACGAATTTAAGATTGCAGATTCCATCAAGGATTACCTGGAATTGCAGGGAGATGAAGTGGAGTTTGTGACAAATGGCGCAGTGGGACTGGAACGAGCAGGGCAAGGGGTATACGATGCGTTGATTTTAGATTTGATGTTGCCGGATATGGACGGGATGACGATATTAAAGACTTTACGCCGGGAAGGAAACCGTGTGCCGATTTTGATTCTTTCTGCGAAAAATCATATTGAAGATAAAGTGCAGGGACTTCAGGATGGGGCGCAGGATTATATGACAAAGCCCTTTGATTTGCGGGAACTGTATTTACGCTTGCGGGTGTTGGCAGGAAAGCAAATAGCTGTGGAGAATCGGAAGTTTGGAAATCAGTTTTTAGATTTAGAACTTCCGGAAGGGGAATACTTGCTCCGAAATGCAGAGAAGAATACTGAGATTCGTTTATCTGCCAAGGAATATCGGTTGATGGAGTTGTTTATGAAAAATCAAAAACAAATTCTTTCGAAGGAACAATTGGAAGAACGCATTTGGGGATATGACAGTGAAGTTGCTTACAATAATATAGAAGTTTATATTTCTTTTTTACGAAAAAAATTTCGCTATTTGGAAACCCGGGCAGAAATTGCAACCTTGCGAGGTATTGGATATCAGCTGAGGGAAGGAAAGAAGCATGAAGCAGACCAGGCGTAATATTTTATTGGTTTTAACAATTTTATATGTGCTGACGATTTCTTTGGTGTTATCATTGGCCGCTTATATTCAGATTCGCGGAGATTTATTGGAAAATGAAAAACTGCTGGAAAATTATTATTTTACCATTACGGAAAAAAGCGAAGAACTGAGTCCCAGAGGAAATCCTCAAACAGAAGACCATTACATGGGAGAGGTACGTGTGGTCCTTTTTGAAAACGACACTTGTGTTTCGGACGATGTGGATCAAGAAACCATGGTGGTGGCGGAAACAATTTTGGAACTAGATGAAAAAAGCGGTACCTATCAGCATTATCAATATGTAGTTATGCCCGTCAGTGATGCCGGTGTGGCGGTTTGTTTTCTTTCTCTAGAAAATATTTATGGGGAATGGAAGAAGGAAGTTGGAGTACTGGCGGCGATTTTTGGTGTCTCCGTGCTTTTATGGATGTTGTTTTTGTGGCCTTTATCAACGTGGCTTTTAAAACCGGCAAAGGATGCCATGGAAAAACAAAAAGAATTTTTGATGATGGCCGGTCACGAATTGAAAACCCCTTTGACGGTGATGGAAACTTCCTTGCGTATGTTGGAACAACAAGGAATTCGTGGAAAGTATTTGGATTATTCCTTAGAAGAAAACAAAAAGATGACAGAATTGGTAGAAGAAATCATAGAAGTGGCATCCTTGGAAACAGAAGGAAAACAAGGGGTTGTGCTGGAAGAACAGGAACTTTTGGGCTTACTGGAAGGTGCGGTTTTGCCGTTTGAAGCTATGGCTTATGAAAAGGGTGTGTCCTTGGAAGTGAGTCAAGAAGAAAAAATATATGGAAAAACTCATGGTGCAAAACTACAGGAATTAATTGGCATTTTTGTGGATAATGGAATTCACCATACAGAGCCTGGTGGAAAAGTATGCGTTGAAACAATCCCAGTAAAAGATCATAAAATTCGAATTTCTGTTAAAAATCAGGGGGAACCTATACCGACAGAGGAGCAAAAAAAGATTTTTGAGAAGTTCTATCGCGTAGATAAAGCGCGAAATCGAAAGGAAGGACGTTTTGGATTGGGGCTATCCATTGCAAAAAATTTGGCAGAGGAATTAAAGGGAAATATCGGTGTAAGCTGTGAAAATGGCTGGACCGTATTTTATATTGAAATACCTAAAGCTTAGGGTTTCACAAAACTTTAAAGGTTTTTCAAGGTTTATTCAAGGTAGGAGGCATAACATAAGGTTCGGAGAGAATAAACGAATAAGAAAGGAAACGCTATGAAAAGAAAAGTAATGGCAGCACTTTTGTCAGCTTCCTTAGTGGTAAGTATGGCTGGGTGTGGTACGACTACTTCAGATTCCGTAGAAAGTACAGAATCTGCAGAAGCAACCTCCGATGAAGAAGATGTGGTTTACGCTGATGTCAGCGATGACTACGATCAAGACTACATTGAAGAAACATTGAATTTGGCAAACAATGAAGAGCAGGAATGGACCTACTCCGCGGATGCGGATGCATGGACACTGTCTATCGTTATGGCAGTGGCTTATCCGGAAGTGGAAGATGAACAGGGCGTATCTGTTTGTGTGCCGGGAGCTTATGTAACAGGAATTGATACAGATGGTGATGGCGAAGCAGATGTGACTGCAGAAGATGCAGGCGAAGACGCAGTGCAGGGATCCCTTGTCATTGATTACGAAGCAGAAATCGTAAGTTCCAATGGACAAACTTATACTGCAGCAACCGCACCATGTATTTTAAATACCGGTGCAGCAGGTTATAGCGAGCAGGAAAATCAGTTGGCATCCACCGAATATGCCTCTGAGGGATATATCAATATTGCATGTGGCAATAGAGGAAAACAGTCTGTTGCGACAGATGAGGATGGTAACGAATACTATACCGGCGATGCTCCGGATTGTTTGGTAGACCAGAAAAATGCCATTCGTTACGTAAAATATAATATTTTACTTGGAAATCTTCCTGGTAACACAGAATATTTTGTATCTACCGGTGGATCAGGCGGTGGTGCACATGCAACCATGGTAGCAGCTACTTCTAACAATTCTGATTTCTATAACTATGAAATCGAAGCCGGTGCTGTAGGTGTATATCAAAATGAAGATGGAAGCTATAGCACAACAGTAACGGTTGATGGTGTAGACTATGAACTTTCTGATGGCGTATGGGGATGCATTGCCTACAGTGCAATCACTTCTTTAGCAGAAGCGGATATGGCAATGGCATTTGAGTATTATTTGGATGTGGATTATGAATACAATACAGACTTCCAGGCTCAGATGGCAGAATATCTTGCAGCAGAATACATGGAATACATCAATGAACAGAATCTTACGGTAGAAGAATCAGCTGTTGGATTTGACTTAAATGGAGATGGGGACACGGATGACGTGATTTCCTTAACCATTGAATATGACGAAGATCTTTATGCAGATACTCATGGTTATGGTGGAACCTATGTGGATTTGTATTTGGCTGAGTTTACAGAAAACTTACAGTGGTACTTGGACAACTTAGATTATGCAGATGGTTGGACATGGTTTGACGAAGATGGAAATGCTTTGAGTGATGAAGAAGTAGCCGCAATGACTACGGAAGATAAAGCAGAAGCGTTCTTGGAAGGCCGTTATGCAAAGAGTACATCTACCGGTGGTATGGATGGTGCTCCAAGTGGTGACATGACAGGTGGCCCAGGTGGAGACATGGGCGACATGGGTGATTTGCCGGATGATGCAGATGGTGAAATGACCGGTGGTATGGGCGGAGGCCCAAGTGATGCTACGGATACTTCTGATAGCGAAGAGGAAGAAGTAGGAACACCGGATGCAGGTACTACACAGTCTGCAAGTAGTACAACAGACTCTGCAAATTATGAAACTTTTGAAGAAATGTTAGAAGCATACGAAGAAGATATTGCAGAAATCGAAGCTGGTGATAAGTATGGTAATAACATTGTAGAATTGTATAACCCATTAAACTACATTGGCGATGAGGATACGGATGATGTAACTTGGATTCGTATTGTAAACGGTGCGGCAGAAGGAGACATCTCTATGTTTAACTCCTTAAATATTCAGATTGCTGCATTGAATGCAGGCATTGATGCAACTATCGAATGGCAGTGGGATGGTGGACATGTTCCTTCTGAAACATTAAGTAGTTCTTTCTCCTTATATGTAGATCAGATGTATGGAGAATATGTAAATGGCACAACCATTGAAACACCGGAAGCAGAACAGCAGACCACAAACGGTACTGCGACAGAAGCAACCGGAACAGATATCAGTAGTTGGGTTGATTCCAGTGATATTACAAATGTTTCCGTAACCTTAGCAGATGCAGTTTCTTATCGTTCTGCAGGTTCTAGTAAGGCAGTTCCTGGATTTGATGTAATGGATTACGGACAGGAAGACTATGAATTTGGTGATTCGGATTCGGATGCAAGGCATTGGAATAAGTATATATTGAAGATTTTTGAAGAATATGAAGATGTGCTTTCGGCATTGTTTAATGCGGAATCCTAATGGAAAGAGTTGCGAGCCTTTGGCTTGCAACTCTTTTTTTTGATGATAGAAACCGTTATAATAGGTTCTAAAGGAGAAAAAGTATGGGAAATTTACTGTTTTGGATTGTAATCATTTTTTGGATTGTAAAACGAGTGAAAAAAGATCCAAAGTGGAAAGAACGGGCCGGAGAATGGGCTCAGAAATTCGCACTGGATAACGACAAAAAACAAGTAGAGGGATATCGAAGGGCTAGAGCAGAGAATTTGCAACGCACGACAAATTCAACAGCAAAGTCAAGCACAGAGTCAGATATTTTAAATCGTGCAAAACGAAATGTGAAACAGGCTGTGAATCATAGCGCACACAAAGAGGAGAAAATTCCTGTTTGTGATCATGTGTCTAAGGTCTTTGATGAAGACAAGAAAACGGTTCGCATGGTAGACAAAGAGGAAATATGTGCGATGGAACCGGAAGAAGGTGTTTTTCTAAAAGAAGTAGAAGATATCCTGGCTTGCGGCTATCAAGTCACCTTGCCAAAACAAAGAGATTTCATTGCAGAAGCGGAGGATATGCTGGCACAGTATACGTTACTACCTTAAGATAAATATTTGTAGTTTGTTTTGCTTGGAAATGTAACAATAGAAAAAGAAAAGAGAAGAGGGAAGAATATGCCACAGGGAAGACCAGAGGCGGGAGAATTATACCGTCATTTTAAAAATAAGGATTATATCATCGAAGGGATTGCAGTACACTCCGAAACAAAAGAGAAAATGGTAATCTATCGTGCTTTGTATGGAGATTATGGTTTGTATGTAAGACCGTACGATATGTTTGTGAGTGAAGTGGATCGTGTGAAATATCCGGATGTTGCCACCAAATATCGTTTTACACATATTGGAAACGCAGGAAATGGTATCGCAGAACAGGCTTCCGCTACCAATGTAAGACCGATTGAGAGTGTTTCGGAAGAGGTTCCGGAGATACAGGTAGTTTCTGAGAACGAAGAATATCTGGGTGCAGATCCGGTATTGTTACAGTTTTTGGATGCAGATACCACCGAAGATAAGTATAATATCCTTCGCAAAAATGAGCAGGATATTAAGGAACAGGTCTTAGATAGTATGGCTGCATCCTTAGATATTGTGCTTCCGGACGGAAATATGGATATGAAAATGCAGAAATTGAAAAATGCATTATCTCTTATGATGAGATACGAGACCACTCGACTCCGTTAAAAAAAGTATCGCCGGCACTCATAGTGCTGTTATGAAAATGGGAATCTTCAGTAACGTCTTTTGCAAACCAATCCGGTGGGCAAAAGGCGTTTGCTTCTTCTAGGGAAGGGAATTCCACTTCTGCCATAATTAAAGAAGACAAGTCGTCTTCGAAAAGATCCAATTCTATGGTGTAGTCCCCGTAGGGAATTTTATACCGTGTTTTGCGAATGATACGACCATCTGCTTTTTGGATGAGATGTTCAAAGCCCTCTTTTGTGAGGGGGAGATTGTATTCTTCTCTTGCCATAAGGCCACTGCCTTTATAGGTGAGGGTGCAATGATCCCCGGAATCTCTGACGCGAACCACAGGGTTGGTACACAAGTAGCCCTGTGTAATGTGGTAAGACGGATAGGAAGTTAGATTTTCCGGTAAAGATTTTATTAAAAATTTGCGTTCGATTTCCATTTTCAGTCTCCTTTATTGTATAATTGTATCGTGACTGTGAGCGCCCACAACGGTGTGCGCAAACATTTGACTACTATATTATAGCAAACGAGGAGGACCTATGAGTAAAATTGGAATTTTTTTGGCTGATTCCTGCGAAGAAATCGAGGCATTGACTGTTGTGGATACACTTCGTAGAGCCAAAATGGAGATAGAAATGATTAGTATCACCGGAAAGAAGGAAATTACCGGTTCCCACAATATTGTATTCTTTGCAGAAAAACTATTTGAAGAAGTGGATTTTTCAACATTAGATGGTGTTGTTCTGCCGGGGGGTATGCCGGGAACTTTGCATTTAGGGGAACACGAAGGCGTAAATCGTATCATCAAAGAATTTCATAAGGATGGAAAAATGGTGGCTGCGATTTGTGCGGCACCATCTGTTCTTGGGGCAGCAGGTTTGCTGGAAGGAAAACAGGCGACTTGCCATCCGGGATTCGAAGAAAAATTAATCGGGGCTACTCCGACTACAGCATTGCCGGTGGTACGAGATGGAAATATTATCACCAGTCGCGGCATGGGAACTGCTTTGGAATTTGCCCTTGCAATTGTTCGCTATTTTGGGGATGATGCATTGGTAATGGATGTAAGAAAACACTTGGTTTACTAAAATAAAGTGAATAGTGACAATTTCCAATATTGTCGCAAAATAAGTGGTAGATTTTTTCAAAACGCTGTGATATAATATCATCTGCTTAGCGTGTATAATGCGCAAAGTAGCATGAAATGGTGTAATCAGAAAATGACTGCTGTAGCCTATGGAAGCATCTTAGATCACCATAATCGGCTACGGATTAATGTACATCTGAATATTAAGGAGGATAATAGAAACGATGAGTGTACAGGTAGAAAATCTTGAGAAGAATATGGTAAAACTTACCATCGAAGTTTCTGAGGATAAGGTTGAGGATGCCCTTCAGCAGGCATATATGAAACAGAGAAATAAAATTAGTGTTCCGGGATTCCGTAAGGGAAAAGTTCCGAGAAACATGATTGAAAAGATGTATGGACCTGAAATCTTCTACGAAGAAGCAGCAAATACTCTTATGCAGGAAAATTATGCAGCAGCTGTTGATGAAAGCGGTGTTGACGTTGTTTCTCAGCCGACTGTTGATGTTGTACAGATTGAAAAAGGAAAATCCTTTATCTTTACAGCAGAAGTTGCTGTACGTCCGGAAGTAACCCTTGGAAAATACAACGGTGTGACTGTTACAAAGATTGATACAACTGTTACTGATGCAGAAGTTGATGAAGCAGTAGAAGCAGAACGTCAGAGAAACGGAAGAATGGTTACTGTTGAACGTGCAATCGAAAACGGTGATACCGCAGTAATCGATTTCGAAGGATTTGTTGACGGAGTCGCTTTCGAAGGTGGAAAGGGTGAAAATCATCCATTAGAAATCGGATCTCATAGCTTTATCGATACTTTCGAAGATCAGTTAGTAGGAAAGAAAGCCGGAGAAGAAGTTGACGTAAACGTTACTTTCCCAGAAGAATATCAGGCAAAAGAACTTGCTGGACAGAAAGCATTGTTCAAAGTAAAAGTAAATGAAGTAAAAGCAAAAGAACTTCCGGAATTGGATGATGAATTTGCACAGGATGTATCTGAATTCGATACATTAGCTGAATACAAAGAAAGCGTTCGCAAGAACCTTGAAAAGAATAAAGAAAACGAAGCTAGAAGAACAAAAGAAGACGAAGCAATTCAGAAGATTATTGATAAGTCTAAGATGGAAATTCCGGATGCAATGGTTGATACTCAGGTAAATTCCATGATCAACGATTTCGCAAACAGAATGATGCAGCAGGGACTTAGCATGGAACAGTACATGCAGTTCACAGGCACTACTTTAGATATGCTTCGTGATCAGGTTCGTCCGGAAGCACTTCAGAGAATTCAGAGCTCTCTCGTATTAGAGCAAATCGCTAAGGAAGAGAACATTGAAGTATCTGATGCAGATGTTGATGCAGAAGTTGAAAAGATGGCTCAGATGTATGGAATGGAAGCTGATAAGTTGAAAGAATTCATGGGTGATGCAGAAGTTGAAAGCATGAAGAGAGACTTGGCAATCCAGAAAGCCGCTGACTTCGTTATGGAAAACATCAAAGAACGTGCTAAGCCAAAGTCAAAGAAAGAAAAAGAAGCTGAGGCAGCAGAAGACAACGAATAAGATACTGATTCAGACCGGTTCCAAGGGGCCGGTCTGTTTGAGCATAAAAAGAAAAATAATTTGGGAGGCGAAAAACTATGAGTTTAGTACCTTACGTCATTGAGCAGACAAGCAAAGGCGAGAGATCTTACGATATTTATTCCAGATTGTTAAAGGATAGAATCATTTTCCTGGGAGAAGAAGTGAATGATGTCAGTGCCAGCATCGTTGTGGCACAGCTGCTTTTCCTGGAGGCAGAGGATCCTGAGAAGGATATCCATCTGTATATCAACAGCCCCGGCGGAAGTGTTACCGCAGGTATGGCTATTTATGATACCATGCAGTACATCAAGTGTGATGTATCTACCGTATGTATCGGTATGGCTGCAAGCATGGGCGCGTTCCTGCTGGCAGGCGGTGCAAAGGGCAAGAGATATGCTCTTCCCAATGCAGAGATCATGATCCACCAGCCTCTGGGCGGTACCCAGGGTCAGGCTACCGAGATTGAGATCGCCGCAAGACATATTTTAAAGACCAAAGAAAAACTGAACCGTATTCTGTCTGAGAATACCGGCAGAGATTATGATGTTATCTGCGCAGATACTGAGCGCGATAATTGGAAGAGTGCCCAGGAGGCTTGCGAGTACGGACTGATCGACAAGGTGATCACTTCCCACGCTTAAGAGTAAAGACTGGAAAGGAGACAGAAGCAATTTTGTCCCAAAGAAGAAAAATGACAGGAGTAGATTATGGCAGGAAAGATTTCCGGTAATGATATTAGATGTTCTTTTTGCAACAAGACTCAGGGTCAGGTTCGCAAATTGATCGCCGGACCCGCCGGGGTATACATCTGTGACGAGTGTGTGGACATTTGTGCAGATATCCTGGAGGAGGAACTGGAGGATGAAGAAACACTCCAGGAAGCCCAGTCCGAGATTAATTTCTTAAAGCCCATGGAGATC
>JAZOTM010000039.1:0-3518 GCA_045657625.1 Lachnospiraceae bacterium | reverse complement strand
GGTTTTACCGACAGGGATTGAGTTTTGATAATGGGAAAGAGCTGCCGTACTTATATACAATTGCCAAAAATCTGTGTATAGATGAATTTCGGAAACAAACCGTTGATAGCATTGCGGAACTTGAAAACGAAGCAAATTCTGACCCGTCGGAAGAATGGATAGATGCATTGGTGTTGAGATCTATCGTATCCAAACTCCCAAACGATGAAAAAGAACTGCTGTTTTTACGATACGCAAATGAACTTCCGATTACCTCTATCTGCAAAATCACCGGATTATCCCGCTTTGCAGTTTATCGCAGGTTATCAAAATCTTTGAAATGGCTCAAAGAAGAATTAAAAAAGGAGGGCTTTTCAGAATGAATAATCAACTAAAACGAAACATTCAAAAAGCATTTGCAGCTCCTAAACCAGATCAACAGGAAAAGGTAAGCTTTTTAAGATCATTGCCCCAGCCGCAGATCGGTATGTTCCGGTTTATATTAGTACAGGCATCATACGTGAGAAAATTATCATGGGTTCTGTTCAGTTTGATATCCAGCTTGATATTATTACTTGCGCTGTTCTGTGCCTACAATATCAGCCAAGATACTTTATGGGTTGTCTCTGCATTTGTTCCGACATTAGGTCTTTTGACGGTTACAGAAAGCAATCGCTCAATGATGTATGGAATGAGTGAACTTGAAATGTCTACTCGATTTTCGTTGAAAAGCGTGGTTCTCGCAAGAATGAGTATTTTTGGGGCGATAAATTTTGCTATGATTGCCGTCCTTGCACCCCTATGCCGTATTGGCAATGACTTTTCTCTTCTTCAAACGGGGATGTACCTTCTTGTTCCATATCTTTTAACTGTGAACTTCAGCTTATGGATTGCCCGCCGCACCAATGATAAGGAAATTATTTATGGATGTATGTGTGTTGCAACAATTGTCAGCGGGATCAATACCGGCCTGCATTTTGTAACAGACCTCATATATCAAGAAATTTACATCAGTTGGTGGCTTGTTTTGTCAATTCTCTTACTCGTAGAGTTGGCATATGAAATACATTGCACGATAAAGCGAACGGAGGAATACACATGGAACTTATCATTGACAGACTAACAAAGCAATTCCAAAACAAAATCGCAGTAGACCGTGTCAGTCTGCGTTTGCATAGCGGAGTTTTTGGCCTTTTAGGCACGAACGGTGCTGGGAAAACCACCCTTATGCGTATGCTCTGTGGCATCCTGCAACCCACAAGCGGTACTATCGCTTTCGACGGTATGGATGTCCGTGATGAAGGCTATCGAGCAATATTAGGGTATTTACCCCAGGACTTCGGCTATTATCCGGAATTTACTGCTATGGATTTTCTGTTGTATATGGCTGCATTGAAGGGGCTACCCAAGCAGTCAGCTAAACGGCGAGCAAATGAACTTCTGGAATTGGTCGGCCTGCAAGGCATGGCCCGCAAAAAGATTAAAACATTTTCGGGCGGTATGAAGCAGCGACTGGGGATCGCGCAAGCATTGCTGAACAACCCGAAACTGCTGATCCTTGACGAACCTACCGCCGGACTGGATCCTAAAGAACGGGTGCGTTTCCGAAACCTTATCCAACAACTCGGTAAAGAGAGCATCGTACTTCTGTCCACCCATATCGTTTCCGACATAGAGCATATTGCCGATGAGGTACTCATGATGAAAGATGGAACCTTGATTTATAACGGAACATGGGACGAACAAATGGGTGATTTAGAGAGATTCTATCTTGCACAATTCGAGGAGGGGAGCCATGAATAATCTGTTTACTCTATACGGCTATGAGCTTAAAAAGCTGATGCAGAAGAAGCTAGTTTGGATCGCTCTTTTTGTTTGTATGGCGGTCATTGCCTTTTCGATACTTTTTCCTTTAATGGGCAGTTATTCGGTAAACGGCACGTATGTAGGTACAAACTATGAAGAGCATCTAATCAATCAAGAATACCGCAAAGCACTTAGCGGCAAATCCATAGACCAAGCTCTACTGGAGGAAACCATTGCCGCCTACAAGGATTTGCCCATAGACACCAACTATGTTTTAACTGAAGAATACCAGACCTATGCCCGTCCGTACAGCGATATCTTCAATTTGATCAGGTCATGGACCGGTATGGACAAAGGAACCGCCCAGCAGTGGTCTCCTGATGAAGCTGCGTTATATGCTGCCATGAGAGAACGCTTTGAAGAATCGGCTGTTAAAAACTATCTGACTGAGGCTGAGATTTCATATTGGCAAAGTCATGCAGATAGTCTTGAAACTCCTATTGTATATCAGTTCCACGAAGGATACGGATGCATCTTAGAAACCTTTCTCACCGTAGGCTTTATGATGCTGATTTATGTCGCTATCACCCTTTCAAGTAGCTTTCCCGATGAGCATACTCACCGAACTGATCAGCTTGTTTTATGCACCTCGAACGGTAAAAAACGGCTCTATTGGGTCAAGCTGCTTTCAGGAATCACAGTTGGCTGTGTGGGTGCATTGCTTATGGCATTGCTGACCTGGGTGCTGAGTCTGCGGGTATACGGTTCGGAGGGTTTTGATGCCGCAATACAGCTATTTTATACCGGCTACGCTGGCAATATCACTATAGGACAAGCATGTCTTGTTGCATACGGATGTCTGATTGTGACTGCGATTTTTATCAGCGTATTCGTCATGCTTTTGTCCGAGCTTTTTAGTAGCAGTATTGCCGCAATGTCAGTTACCACCGGCATGATCCTTGCAGGAATGATTATTCTGATACCGGCACAGTATCGCATATTGGGACAGATATGGGATTATCTGCCCACCTGCTTTCTGTCCATGTGGAACACTTTTGACCTTCGGTTGGTTTCTCTGTTCGGAACGTATTTTACCTCATATCAAATCGTTCCTTTGATCTACATTGTCGTCGCATCGCTGATGGCATTCCTCGGAAGCCGTATATATTGTCGCCGTCAGATCAGCGGAAGATAAACGTAGTTACAAGCGGTTATTCAGGCGGACTGGCTGTGTTGTTGTAGGTCCGTTGAAGAATAATAAAATCCAATATGAAGTGTAATTAGTTTGTTTTGATGCAATTCAAACTTACTATTTGCTATTTCTTTACTCAAATAATTGTATAATTATCACGATAGATTAAAGGTGGTGTTTCGGTGCGGATTTTTTCAAAATGTTTTAAAAATATCGCAATAACAATTATATCTTTGGTTTGCGCCTTTGGATTAAGCTTACTTTTTCAATACATATTTAACGTTCAAGAGCATATTACCACCATTTTTGTGTTTGCGGTATTTCTGATTTCGTTATTAACGAAAGGATATATGTTCGGGGTCTTGGGCGCTTTTCTTGCAACGATTGCAGTGAATTATGCCTTTACATTTCCATATTTTTCACTGAATTTCACCATACCGGTAAATCTGATTTCCGGTGTTATTATGATCGGCATTGCCGTTTTAACAAGTGCTCTGACAACCAAACTGAAAAATCATGATGCTATGGTGGCTGAAAGCGA
>JAZOTM010000038.1:0-6026 GCA_045657625.1 Lachnospiraceae bacterium | reverse complement strand
GCCATGCTTTTCCAGCAGGGTTTCATCTACAAATTGGAACAAAACGCCATGCTTACGCAGTCCTTGGATCAGTGTATCAAAAGCTTTCTGTATTGCCTCAACACTTTCCGCATCTTGACTGCGAAGGTAATCTAACCATGCCCCACGGATCGGATGAATGATCGCCACATCATACACTTCTTCTGTATTGGCAATCAGACATCCCAGACGGGTAAAGTAGTCATTAAATGTTTTAAAATGGTCAAACCAATTGGAGTGGTGGGAAAATACCGGAGGATAATCCGTCTTACCACCAGCAGCCAAAGAATAGGGATACAAATGGTGGCACATCAGATTCACACCGTTAAAATATTGGTAATCGGCAATGCCTTTTAATTCCTTTGGCGTCACATCATATCCGCTGCAGCCAAAGGTTTCTGTCAGCACCTGCTTGATTCCCAACTGGCTGGCAACACTGCTAACCTGCTTTGGTGGAATTTCTGTACCATTTCCTCTGCCTAACCAGTCCATTCCGGGTATATGCTCATAACCATAGGAGGGCATTACATTGGCTCCACCCCACATCTGTCCGGGCAGATTCATTTCTTCTACGCTATGACCGGTAAGCTGGCAATGATGTGCTTCGCACCAATCGTATAATTTTTTATAGAAGTTCTCAGTATAGAGTTTATTTAATGTGTTGTAATACTTTACACGGAAGGGATAACCTGCCTCATCTTGTACAAAGAGCCAAATAAGGCCCTCTCGGATATCCTCTCCTTCTGCAGCAAATTGCTCTGCCGCTGCCGATGAAAACGGTGTTGCCCAGCGATAATATTGCGGCTCGTCCGTAAAAAAGCCTGCAAGCTCTCTGCCGAAGCTTTCTGGGAAACGCTTATAATATTGCTCATGGGTTTCCTGAATGAACGCATCTACCACTTTATCATTCAAAATATCCGTATTGGAGGGGCTAACACGCAAATAGATCCGATGATATTCCTCGATCTCCGGTTGTTTCGTATCCACCAATCGATAGCCACTCTGCTCAGTGACATAGACCGCATATGCTCCAGAATCGAACGGGCCGACACTATACTCCAAATAGCGCGCACGATACCGTTCTATCTCTAACAGCTTTCCGCCAACAAATCCGCTGGGCCAGCCATTTTCATCATAAATCCACGCCTGCATCCCCAGCTCTCTTGCCTTATCCAAACAGGATTTTACACAGGAAAACCATTTTTCTCCCAAGTATTCCTCTTTCAAACCGGTACGGGCATGCATAATAAAGCCACCAATGCCGGCCGATTTCATCTGCTCGATCTGCCTTATCAATTCAGCTTCATCCAAATTATTATTCCACGACCAAAAAGGTATGGATTTATACATATCCAGATTTCCGCCGAAAAGACGCTGTAATCTCTCTTTCATAATATCCCTCACATTTCAATTATGAATCTCATTGTAAGTTGCGCTGCAAACATTTATTAAACATTGAGTTTATGTAACTTAATATCACGTAGCGAACAAGGTCTTCTATGGGACACAGCCGCAAACCCTTTGATGGATTTTCCAGCTTCTTCCTTATAATGTGTCGTATTGAAGGTCTGGAGATATTTATTATTCACATAAACTTCAAACATATTATATGCAATTTGACATTATATCATTTCCTTTCAAAGCCATATGTCCATTTGAGATAGCGCACCATTGTTGTAAATAAATGTTTTTACTTCATACGCTTCAAATGCTATTTGACAAGTCGCATCTATCAGTGTGAGTATGGTAGAATTGGATGCGGGATTGTTATTTACTAACCGCAGAATATAGCGATCCTCGTTTTTATAAAAGGCAGATAAGCTAATTGCAGGATTCTCTATAAACAGTACTTTCTTTGCCAGATCGCCGGTACCACGGGGGAAGAAGTTTAAGCTAAACGGCGTATTGGCAAACTCCTGTGCGTTGTTTTCCATCAACTCTGCCTTATCATAGGAAAGACGGAATGCAAAGCTGTGTCTTCCCTGCTCAATAGTTGGGATAAACCTATTGGGATCAATCAGAATCCGATCATCAACGGGATGTGCGCAGTAAGCTGCACCTCGCAGTAGGGTTGCACAAACAAAAATCATGTCGGTATATTTACAAAGTTGCTTAACCGTACCAATACCTAATGGCATATCGGGACTGAAACTACCATCAATAATATCAACATGAAGCATTTTGCAGCCTAAATTTTCAAGGTCTTTAATTTCTTATTCCATACTACAAAGATTAGTACAAATCAGAGATGGAGATATACAATTTTCCATAACATTAGCTCTTTTTGTACGACGCTTTCCGATAACACTTTTAATGCCGTAAAATATATCTCAGACAAGGTCAATATTCGTCAAGAGCATGTAATCCCATGCCTTTATGTTTTCGATTGTAACAGAAATCCCATTTATTGTCCGTTTTTGCTTTATCGGGAGCACTTTGCCTTCGTTACCAAGTGCATAAATTTCTTTTCTGCTTCGTATTGTACACGCAAAGCTGCCACTATCATCAAAAGAGGCATTTGTAAGCATTATATTCATGTCACCATTTGAAGCCATAGTGACACTTGGCATAATTTTGACAGTTTGATTGATTCTTACAGGTAATGTATTTCCTGTAAGCCAATCTATAACATTGGCAAGCTGTTCTCTTTTAGCAGCCGTGGCTATGGAATTGGGGAAAAGGTATCCATCTGCTGCAAATCTTGTGCCTGTTTCACTTTCAAATACATACAAACTACAGCCCATACTATTATGGGTTATTGTTTCAAGATTGGAAATAACTTCTGCCTTTTCCGCTGGGGCTAATTCGTATGCCGCCCCAGTGTTGTTTATGTAATAGGTGAAGTTCATAAAGACATCACGATAAAAGTTTTTATAATCACCATTTAATGTATGATTCCCAAATCGTTCCGCCATACCATTGTCATAAACAGACTTAACTTTTCCACCGCAAGACTCAGAGAATCCTCTTTCGCACAGAATTTCAAGTCCTTTTCCATCGGTCAAAACACGTTTGCTTATAATCTGTTTGATTTCTTCATCTGTGTAAGCCTTCCACTCATCACCTAATATAATGGCAGCTACTGCATTTTCAAAACAGGCAGTAATCGGAACACCCAACTCATTCACTTTCCTTGCTAATTCGGGAGATGAACAATATACGCCGGCGGGCTTACAGGATTCATTTAAACGCACCAACATCTTCCATTTTTTTGCACTGGATGCCAGCATATCGAGCAAATCCTGCTTGTCATTAAATATATCATTATTATACAAAACACCCGAACAACCGGACATGAGTGCCAATGTGGTTTCCAGTTCTGAAAACTTAGCAGAACGGTTCAGGGACTGATAATTAAACGCCTCGTATTCATATTGTATATCCTTAATTTCTTTCGGATAATTTGTTATTTGCTTTTGGACACGGAAGCATTTTTCAAACACATCAACTGGCTGTCTTTCATCGAAAAAGCCTTCACCCGGACGGGCTTTTTCTGCGCCACTTTCCGAAATCCATTCCCGAATGGCATTTCTGCCAATACTCATATATCCTATTTTTACATTGGGATTTGTATTTCTAACGGCTGTCCTTATGGTCGCTATCAGTTTTACAAGGGCATCACTTTTATACCGCGTCCATTGATTGCTAACATTTTGATTGTTTCTTACGCTTGCAATCAGTTCCTCACGGTTGTAATCCGTTTTGTAAATTTCATTAAATTTTTGTATACACCCTGAGCAGCAGCAATCCGGATCAAGGCGGATATCATCATCCATCCAAATAAAGTCGGCACCTGTATCTGCATATAAAGCATAACGTTTTGCTATGTAATCCAAATATGCATCATTATTAATACACAGATGTCCCCTTAACTCTTTTCCGTATTCATCTTCCTGAAATGGGAAAGTCGGCCTAGGAAAAAGGCTCCAACCTTCTTGTGCATGGCCTATGGTACAGAGCAGATTGATTCCAACACTTTTGACACCTGCTTGCCTATATCGGCGAATTCTATCTTTCAAAAGCTTCGCATTTACTGCAGAATACTCCAAACTCCAATAACCGTAATGGCAGAATTCCGCAAACAATGTTATTTCATCTATAGCAGATATATTCTTTTTAATAAACTTCAAATGTTCTTCAAAGATATCATCCCTATAGTAACGGTTATATCCTATTCTTAATGCTTTTTTCACAGACTACACTTCCTTACCACTTATATATACTGTTTTGTGACTGTAATTTTGGTCGCAAATAATAAAATCTGCATTTTTTCCACACTGGATGGAACCAATTATATTCTCCATCCCCAGTGCGCAGGCGGGATTATAGGAGGCTGCTCGAATGGCATCTTCCTCAGCGATTCCATACGCTATTGCTCTGCGCATACATTCGAATAAACTTATGCAAGAGCCGGCAATTGTTCCGTCTGCCAATCTTGCAAGACCATCCTTCAGAAATACTTTTTGGCCGCCAACATCATATTCACCTTCCGGCATACCACAAGATCGTGCTCATATATTTCCCTCATCGTATTCCAATCGAAGGAACGCCTGCCATCACATCTATATTCCTTTTGTAATTCAGAAGCTATCTTTGAATTACCGCAGATGTAAATACGATATCCGCCAACTGCCCACAGTAAAAACTTTACCAGTCGTTCCACATAACGATAATCTGCCTCATACATTTGCGCCGTACCATAGATAAATGTATGATGGACATAGGTATATCCTTATTCTCTTTCAATTGCAATTGCCACTGGCTTATTCGCACCCTTCAGGTAGTCCTTTGTCCATACACCAAACGGGATGAATTCCGGGTCTAAAACCGGGATATGATTTATTTCATACGAGACACCCAAATACTGCATTTTCATCTTCACTTGCTTATTCTTCTTCACAGTATCACGTTTCCTCCCAAGACTATTTGGTTTTTCGGTAACAGAGATATACTTTGTCTACACCGAAGGGCACACAATTGTATATATGCGTATACTCTTCCGGCACTTGATTACCTTGCCAAGCACCACGGAAGTCGAAATGATAAGGAACTACGCCCATTGGTTCCGGGTCTGGCGCATAGTGGTGAGGGCCGAAAATATTACGCAAGCTGGATCTCAGCTCAATTGTAATTTTGTTTGCACCCTCTTGCAGATAGTCTGTAATATCTGTTTTGGTATCCAGCACCAACTCTGTTTGATACCCATTGATCGTTACATCTGCAGCCGCAAAACGACCTTTCAATCCTAAAAAGACTTGTCCTGCCTGTTTTGTATATTCCACTTCACCTTCCAGTGTCAGGCATCCTTTAAAGAAAGGGTAGCCGCGCTTATACAGTTCTTGTGTCACAGGCGGAAGCTGTGTCTTTAAGGCTAAGCAATGGTCTTTATTGACCGTAAAATCCCCACGCAAGTACACAGGATTGATTGTGACATCATAGTAAAGGCAGTTCCGCAAACTTTCTGTTGCCATAGGATCAAACAGGGCATAATGCACACCCTCATGCTGATAAAAATTCAAGGTGTACTGGAATGTATTTTCTCCGCTTTGAACATAGCTGCTGATATCCGCTTTTACGAAATTTACATCAAAGCTATCATCACTGAATGTGATATTCTTGCCATTGACTGTTGCCTGCAAAAGCTGCGCACGCTCCATAATCAAGGTAAGGGGCATTTTCTCCTGCAGAGCAAAGCTATGTTCTACGGTAACTTCTCCCTTGTAATCTTCTCGCAAGAGAGCCTCAAAAAGACCGGATATAGGGAATATATTACCAAATTCTTCCTCCGGCTTTTTCATTCTGGCATAATCCATCACAAGATAATTCTCTGAGATGTCCGTTACCTGAAATGCCTTGGTAATATCTTTTGTGGAGTCTGTATAGTGCGTTGTCTTGGCTTGCGGATCCTTCATCAGCACGATACCGTCTGTTTCATCCAATACAAAAGTATCAGAGATCAGGCTTGTCTGAAGTGTAAGGATGTCCACCGCCACATATTTTTCGGATAT
>JAZOTM010000037.1:0-32130 GCA_045657625.1 Lachnospiraceae bacterium | reverse complement strand
CCTTCGAATTTCTTATTATATAAAAAAGCGCTCCGCTATGGAAGCGCACGCGCGCGAGATGTAAATGTTGCATAAATGCAACCGCGCTTGGCGCGAGAATGTCGCATGCGACATTCTTTCTTGTATCATAGGAAATTCCTTTCCTATAGATTTTTAGACGGAAAAGAAATATCATAAAAAGAGAGAATATTTGAATCATAGAAAAGGAATAATAGACATGGCAGTTGTAGCTGGATTTATGGTACCGCATCCCCCGATTCTGTTACCGGAAGTGGGAAAGGGCGAAGAACAAAAACTGGAAAAAACAAGAATTGCTTACGAAAAAGTAGCAAGGAAAATCAAAGAATTGGAGCCGGAGACCATCGTTGTTGTTACACCTCATACGGTGATGTACTCCGACTATTTTCATATTTCACCGGGAGAGCAAGCCTCCGGAACTATGGCAGCCTTTCAAGCTCCGGAGGTATCCTTTGGGGTGGACTATGATACAGAGTTTGTGGAAAAACTCATGAAAGAAGCTGTCCTCAGTGGATTTCCGGCAGGAACATATGGAGAAAAGGATGCATCCTTGGACCATGGAACCTTGATTCCCCTTTATTTTATCAGTAAAGAGTACCAGAATTTTAATTTGGTGCGGATTGGATTGTCCGGAAACAGCATGGCGGATCACTATCGATTGGGCATGTTGATTCAAAAAGTGGCTGAAGATTGTGATAGAAGCACAGTGGTAATTGCCAGTGGGGATTTATCCCATAAATTAAAGGAAGAAGGACCTTACGGATTTGCACCGGAGGGACCGGCGTATGATGATCTGCTAATGGAAATCATGGGAAGAGGAGATTTTGGGCAGTTATTGACCTTTTCAAAATCCCTTATGGAAAAATCTGCAGAATGTGGGCATGGCAGTTTTACCATGATGGCAGGAGCCTTAGACAAAAAGGCTTTGGCTCATGAAAAGTTAAGTTATGAAGGACCTTTTGGGGTAGGTTATGGAATTTGCAGTTTTATAGTGACGGAAGAGGATGAAAATCGAGATTTTTATCAGGTGTATGAAGCAAAAAGAATAGCAGCCTTTTTAGAAAAAAAGAAACAGGAAGATGCATATGTTTCCTTAGCAAGGGCTTCGATTGAAAGCTTTGTTAAGGAAGAAAAGGTGATTACAGCGGAGGAAACTTTACCAAAAGAAATGCTGCAGGAAAAGGCCGGAGCCTTTGTGTCAATTCATAAAGATGGCAAGCTGCGAGGCTGTATTGGGACGACAGCACCGATTCAGAAGAATTTGGCTGAGGAAATTATTGGAAATGCCATTGCTGCATCTACCAGAGATCCACGCTTTTTACCGATTACAGAGCGGGAACTGGATAGCCTTGAGATAAAGGTGGATGTACTGACAGCACCGGAAGAAATTTCAAGTGAAGCGGAATTGGATCCAAAACGTTATGGTGTGATTGTACGTCAAAAGGACAAGCAAGGTTTGCTTTTGCCGGATTTGGAAGGTGTGGATACCGTGGAATTGCAGCTGGAAATCGCAAAAGAAAAAGCCGGTATTGAAAAAGATGCCAAGAACATTGTACTATACCGTTTTGAAGTGGAACGACATGGGTAGAAACGGAAGGGTTCTAGGTAGATAAGTAGTAGAAAGTGAGTAAAAAAACGTGCGACTATTATTAATGCGACATGGACAGACCGATTTAAATGTACAGAAACGCTTGCAGGGAAGTACGGACATTCCCTTAAATGAGGTAGGTAGAGAACAGGCAAAGAAAACAGGAGTAGCGTTAAAAGAGCAAGGTATACAGATTACCAAGGTGATTAGTAGTCCTTTGGGAAGAGCAATGGAAACGGGCCATTTGGTCAGTGGAATTCCAATGGAAGAGATAGAAGTAGCACCGGAATTGATTGAAATGTGTTTTGGGGTATTGGAAACACAGATTGTGGAAGAAGTGGCACCGGAGTTTATGGATTGTTTTTTTGAGCATCCGGAGACTTACATTCCGCCGGACGGTGGAGAATCCTATGAGGATGCCATGGAACGAGTTGGCATTTTGATTGAAAAATTACGAAGTCGAATGGTAGCCGAGGAATGGAAAAAGGAGGATGTGGTGCTTTTGGTTTCACATGGAGCCACCAGTCATGGTATTTTTTCCTATTTGGCAAAGGCAGAGCGCAGCGCGTATTGGGATGTAGATTTTAATAATTGTGCCATTGTGGAGATTTTTTTGTCCGAAGATGGAAAAAAGGATACCTATGAATTTTTAACCAAAGGATTTCAAAAGAATTGGTAGGTACTGAAAAAAGGGAAGCAGAAAAGGGGTAAAACATGGAACGCAAAGAGTTTTATATTGAGGATGATGGAATCCAATTGCATGCGAAGTGTATCTTTGTGGCCATTCCCAAGGCGAATTGTTGGGTAGAACCTTTGATCCGGTACATGTGCCGGTGGAGTTGGATGCTATGGAAAGTGGTAAATTGAGTGGGGATTATGTGCGTGTAGCACAAACCCTTTACGTAGAAGAAATCGTAAAGGGTTTTGGAAAACTAACGCTATTTGTGCATGGAACCGCAGATGAGGCAGTTCCTTTTGCGGTGTCCCAGAAGTTTGTAACCCTATACAAGGATGCCTATTTAGTAGAAATTCCCGGGGATACCCATTGTTATGACAAGCATCTGGAAATGGTATGTCAGGCGGTGGAGGCCTTTATGCAAAAACTGCAGTAATCGTGTAGAAAAAGCAATTGCTTAGTAAATGTGAATGCCGCGGTTTTCGCCATCTTCCTTTTCAGCATTGAGCTGGTTCATACGATTCATGATTAAGTCGATGAGCATGAAAAAGGAAAAGGTATCAGATACAACGGATTGGTCGATGTAACTACTACTGATATCCGGTAAAAGAATGACCTCATCAAAATATTTGCGTAGGCTATGTTTTGGATTCATGGTGACTAAAATCATATGGGGCGTTGCATTGTGTCTTTTGATGCGTTCCATAAAATCTGTTGCCAGAATACCGGTATGAGCAGAGAAGAAAATGAGGGTATCTTCTTTTGTAGCATGCCCGTAGAGGATGTCTACCGGTAAAAATTCCGTGTTGGTGTAGCCAATGATTTTTAAACTGATATCTAAGTATTCCGCGGGCATACGAGCCAAACTGGTACCGCTGAAATACACTTTGTGACTGGCTTGTATGCGTGCACAAAGATTGTGAATGAGTTCTTCTTTTAATTGCTTTTCTGTCAAAGTCAATAATTCACCGTAAACTTCAGAACGGGAAAGTTGACGATGTTCATGTCTGGAATTGTAATCTTGAATAAATTGATATTGAAATTCCTGGAAGCCATTGAAGCCTATTTTTTTGGCGAAGCGTGTAAGGGAAGCCTGAGAAAATCCGGTTTCTTCAATCAGCTCCGTAAAAGAAAGGGTGGCATAGGCATCCGGGAATTTTTTTATATTGTTGTAAATACGTAAGTCATTCTTGGAATACGTATTTCGTTTGGAATCCATGAGTTCAAATATTGTCATGATCTGTTACCTCTTGTGACTTTATTCTTGTAGAGAAGATAGGGGATAGAAAATAGTAGGAAAAGGTGGGACTGCGAGAAATTCGAAAACTCCCATGTCACTTTGTGACATGGGAAAATACGGGTGAATCGTATCACCAAGCTAGCTTGGCAGTACGATTCCGCCGTATTTTACTCATGTGGCGGTCGCCACATGGTAGTTTTTCGAATTGCGGAGGAAAGTTTTCCGCCCCCACCCTTTTCATTTGCTTCATTTCTCTGACTCCATGGTACACGAAATTGAATGATAATTCAATATTTTTAAAAACCATATTGACTAATCATTCAAAAAAGAATATAGTTATTGCAAGGCAAGAAAGAAGTCCAAGTTGGAAAAGAGTCTGATCAACTCGTTGAAAAAGCCGAAAATTAGGATTTTACAGGGAGAATCAAAGTTCATCAAGTGGGATTTGAATGAATGACGATTCAAAATAGGAGGACAAAATGGCGATTGATAATGGTCGTATCGCAAAGGAAGTTTTGGAAGCCGTTGGAGGGACGGAAAACATTTCTTTTGTGACTCATTGTATTACGAGATTAAGATTTAATCTGAAGGATAAGAGTGTTTTAAATCCGGAGGAAATCAAAAAGATTGATGGTGTGCTTGGGGTAAATGACGCCGGCGCACAGTATCAGGTTATCGTTGGACAAAACGTAACAAAAGTATATGAAGAGTTATGCAAGCTCACCGGTATGGCACAGCAGGATGCCGTAGATGAAAATTTAGATGCACCAAAGGAAAAGACCAAATGGACCTTTGCCGGTGTAGGAAAAGCGATTTTAGATTATTTGGCAGGTTCCATGACACCGATGATTCCGGCCATGATGGCAGCAGCCATGTTTAAAACCATCCAGGTGGTACTTGGCCCGGATCTTTTGGGTGTGATTTCTGATACCAGCAGTTTATATTTACTTTGCTCATTTATGTATAGTGCCTTCTTCTATTTTTTACCCATTTATTTGGGATATACAGCAGCAAAGAAAATTGGACTGAATCCGGTAATGGGACTTTTGACTGCAAGTATTTTATTAGTACCTGATTTTGTGACATTGGCAGGCACTGAGGGCGCCAGTTTTTCCGTATATGGAATTCCGGCACCTTTAAATACTTACGGTCAGACGGTTCTTCCGATTTTACTTACGATTCCGGTAGTAAAGATTGTTTGGGATTTCTTGGCAAAATACATGCCGGATATGTTATCCACTGTATTTACGCCATTCTTAACAATGGTGATTGTTCTTCCAATTGAGTTTTGCTTATTGGCACCCCTTGGTGGAAGACTTGGTGATTTAATCGGAAATGGTTTAATTGTATTTGGTGACTTTGGCGGATTCTTAGCAGTAGCACTTGTGGCTGGTTTGTGGGAGTTCTTGGTAATGACCGGTATGCATCAGGTATTGATTGTATTTGGTATTACTACCATGATGTCCACCGGTGTAGATACCTTTGTTTTAACAGCAGGCGGATATGCAACTTGGGCAGCATTTGGAATGGCCCTTGGAGCGTTCTTAAGATTAAAGGACAAAAATGAAAAAACGTTGGCATTGGGTTACTTTGCATCCGCAATTTTAGGCGGTGTGACAGAACCGGTGTTGTTTGGAATTGGTATTAAATATAAGAGACCATTTATTGCTATGATGATTGGTGGTTTCTGCGGAGGACTTTATGCAGGAATCACGCATGTAGGTACGTATGTAATGGGTGCCACCAATTTCTTGGCAGTTTTGAACTACGTAGCAGGAGGAAAAGCAAACATTATCAATGGTTGTATTGGTGTTGCAATTGCCTTTGGTGTGAGTGCCGTACTTACCTATATGATTGGATTTACAAAGGAACAATTGGAGGAAGCAGCATGATTCGTTTGATTCTGAGAGCGGATGATATTGGATATAGTGAGGCTGTCAATTATGGAATTGAAAAGTCTGTAAAAGATGGATTGATTGGCAGTGCGGGGTTGATGCCAAATATGCCGGCAGCAGCCCATGGCCTTTCCTTGTTAGAAGGGACTGGGATTTGCGTTGGACAGCACACCAATGTGTGTTTGGGAAAACCTTGTGCGGATCCTGCAAAAATACCAAGTCTTTTAGATGAAAATGGTAATTTTTTATCCAGTCGTGCTCATCGGGAAGCCTTTCAAAAGGGAAAGGATTTGGTGGACATTGAACAGGCGGTATTGGAAGTAGAAGCACAGTATCATCGTTTTGTGGAATTGACCGGACAGCAACCCGGATACTTTGAAGCCCATGCCATCGCAAGTAAGAATTTAAGCGAAGCGCTTCGCATTGTGGCAGAAAAGTATGAGTTACCATTAAATGCTATGACTCCTATGGATAAAATAGGAAAATTCCGTGGAAAAGATATTGCGGCATGCAATATGGAAAGCATGAAACCGGATTATGAGCCTTTTGAGGCACTAAAACGTGCTGTGGCAGAGGCAAGAGAAGATATGCCAAATGTCTTTGTGTGCCATCCGGGTTACTTGGACGATTTTATTTTGCGTACTTCGTCTTTGACGGTAAATCGTACCAAGGAAGTGGCCATGCTTTGTGCGAAAGAAACAGCAGAGTGGCTGGAAATGCAGGGCGTAGAATTGATTACTTACGCGCAGGTATAAAGAATAGGTTTATTTACTCGTAAAAAAAGATTTGAAGTGTCAGCTTCAAATCTTTTTTTGTTAAGTTGAGAGTATGTATTTTTTTGTACTATATCAATGCCATGGTACGAAGTATATACACCCATGTAGTCAAGGTGAAAGCACTTAGCACCGTGGTTAACATGACAGTTGTACTGGAAATGGTTCCTTCGTGTCCCATGTTTTTCGCCATAACAAAACAGCTAACCGTGGTGGCAGAACCAAGCATAATCAAAATGGCAACAAGTTCTTGGTCTCGGAATCCAAGGAAGATGGCAATTGGTAAAAAGATAGCCGGAAGTCCGATTAACTTCAAGAAGGTTGCTGCAAGTGCCGGAAGAATTTTTCCGGAAACCTTCTGGAAATCAATGCTGGCACCCAAAGCCATCAGTCCGAGTGGAGTGGCAGTAGCCCCCAAATCAGTGATTACCGTGTATAAGATGGAAGGCATGGGAATTTGTAAAATGGACCAAAGAAATCCAAAAAGAATGCCGATGATAATCGGATTTTTGCAAATGCCAAGCAAACTCTTTTTGATGGTGTCTTTGTTTAAACCTTCGGCCTCTTCTGAAGTTAAAGTCAAAACGATGACAGCCATGATGTTATACAGAGGTACACTTCCCAAAATCATCAGTCCGGACATTTCTGCACTTCCGTAGATATTCTGAATATAAGCAATTCCCAGCAAAGCAGCGCTGCTTCGGTAGGCGCCTTGTATAAATTCTCCACGGGAATGTTTGTTTTTTACGAATTTGGAAAGCAAAAAACAAAGGGTAATACTAAGAACTGTTACGGAAAAACAGAAAGCTAAGAATTTGCCGTCCCAAGTTGCTTTGAAATCTGTTACAGACAGTTGGGAGAATACCAAAATTGGTAAAGGAAGTCGGAAAACGAATTGATTTAATTTCGATGCAAAATCGTCGTTGATCCAATGGATACGATGTAAAAAATAGCCTAATACCATAAGTAAAAAAACCGGCATAGTGGCATTTAAACTGAAAAGTAAGTTGTTCATGATGTCATCCTTTCAAATATGGAATTCGCAGTAGATGCTCCTTCCTCTTGGGAAAGGCCACGAAGCATCGTCGATACAAAGATAGACTCTTTTGAGTATTTTTTCAAGTGTAAAAAAAGGTAATCTTCTTCCTTAGCCTCTTGGTCCAAAATCCGCCCAACAATTTGGTTGAGCTTGGAAAAACGTTGCATAAGTTCGGAAAAGTCATTACATAAATCCAGTGTGGAAGGGGATTGATGGAGATGTTCCAATTCGCAGGTGGAAATCACCTGCATGGCTAAATGCAACTCACCGGTAATATCCGAAGCTTCCATTAATACGTCCGGACGTTTTTGACGGAATTCCAAGAAGTGCTTCTTGGCGCCGGCAATGTCTTTTTTTGCAAAAAAAGCGGCTAAGTCGTTTTTGAGTTCGGTGACTTCCTTTTTTTCGCCCAACATACCAACTTTACATTCTTTGACGGAGAGATGATTGGTCACAAGCCAAACCTGTAAAAGAAATTCAGAAATAAAGCCTAACACCCGTTTGTGATAAGCATCTTCATCGGTATCTAAATTGATTCTTTTTTCAACCTCTGCAAAGATGGTAAACAACCAACTGCAATAGGAAGCAAAGTGTGCTTTGCTTGTGATTAACATATTGCCAAAGTAGGTTTCTTTTCCATTTACCAGTTTTACATAATTGGCGTAGTATTCCGGATAAAGGTCGTGAATCACTTCTCCGGTGCAGTCTAAGGCAGCGATATTGTGATTGGCAGAAAAGGCCTCGTGATAGCTGTAGTTTAGCACTACGCGTTTGGTGGTGATAACATCATAATCCTGTAATAGAGATAGAAGTTCTTGTTCTGTAAAAATATAGTTTTTCTCATTTAATAAATAACGTCTGTAATGACAAGTGCCGATATAAGAATGGGAAGTATCGTGTTTCCACACCCAATAAAAGCCAGTGAGTTCGCTATAGTAGCAATTCAAGGCTGAAATATTTTCGCCCACGTTATCCTGCATGTATCCGAAGGATTCTTTGCCTTCGCTTCCCACTTGAAGGGGGATATACATGGGATCCATAGGTACGTCGAATTTTTTATGGGTGAATGTGTAAATAGCAATGGACATAAGATACTCCTTTCAAGCAGCAAATCCCTTAATATCTTTATACAACATTTTAGAAGATTGCGAAGGAAATGAAAACACCATGTGAAGGATTTGTGTAAAGGCTGAAATTTGAATGAAAGTTGGTTATAATGGAAAAGTACCTTGCAAAGCAAGGCATGAGGGAGTGAAAAATATGAAAAAAGTAGGAATTGTAATTTGCAATTATAATAAAGCGGATAAAGTACTGGATTGTATCCAAAGTATTTTGGAGCAAACCTTTCAAGATTATGATTTGTATGTGGTGGACAATGCCTCTTCCGATGATTCGGTAGCGCAAATAGAAAGCCATTACAAAGATAAATTGACGTTGCTTGTCAATGAAGAAAATCTGGGAGGCTCCGGTGGCTTTAACCGTGGATTACGGGAAGCCTATGCCAAAGGATATCCTTATTTGATGTGCGTGGATAACGACGCTATGTTGGATGAAAATGCAGTCAAAAATTTGGTGGAATTTTTAGATGCTCATCAGGAAGTGGGAATGGCCGGTTCCAAAATTTATCATACAGAGGCGCCTCATTTGATTCAGCAGTTCGGACAAAAGATTGATTTTGACAATTTTTGTACCGAAGTTCCTCATGTAAATATGCTGGAAGACGGGACCATGGAAGAGTTTCTATATGTAGATAGTGTGGCGGCTTGTTCCTTGATGGTGCGCCGTAGTACCATTGACAAAATTGGTTTTATGCCGGAAGAAAACTTCCTCTATTGGGATGACACAGAGTGGTGCCACAAGTGTAATCTGGCTGGAATGAAGGTGGTTTCTCTAGGAAGCTCTAAGGCCCTGCATGAAATGGGGGCAAAAAAAGAGGTGGTAAATACCTTCCCGACCTATTATGCATGGCGAAATTGGATTGTTTTTTTCTCCAAATATACGGAAGAAAAGGATTTGCCTTATATGGTAGATACTTTTTTGGGTTCGCTGTTTACCGCAGTTTACGAAGGTATTTATAAGAAGGAAAAGAATCTTTCCCAGACTGTGATGTTGGCTTATGATGATGCTATTCATGGGAAAATGGGAAAAGCCGGAGAAAACCGTATTTTTCCATTAGATTTAAATATGGATGCCTACAAAAAATTGTTTTCTTCTTCCTCCGCATTTTATTTAGAAGTAAATCAGTATCCGTTGCTGGGGGAAAAAGTACAAGCATTGGCAGAAGAAATGGGTTATGAAATCCAGTGGCTACGTGCCCCGGAATTTGGCAAACCGGTGATTCATCTGTGTGAATCAATTTTCCAGATGGATGATTTTTCCTACGGAAATGTATATTTGGATTTGTCAGAATGCATTTTGCAGACAGAGGACGATGCCTTGATGGTGATCAATTATCCTTATAGTAAAAGGGCGTTCGTGGAAGCACAAAAGCCAATCTTTTTAGAAAATATTAGAGAATTAAGAGCAAAAAATCGACAGTAGTTAGAGACATTGAGGAGGCTGGCGGATGAATATGGATAATTTTTTATTGGGTGGAAATTCACAGAATTTATTAACAAGTTTGATATCGGATGATGTCATTGACTTTATGACAGAGAACCGATTGCCTTTCGATAAAATGATGGCAGAATACCAATGTGCCATTATGGAGATTGAGACAAAGTTTAAGGTATTGGATAAGGAATATTCCTTGCAGTATGACAGAAATCCAATTGAATATATGAAGACACGTGTGAAATCCATGGAAAGTATTATGAAAAAATGTCGTCGGAAAAACATTCCATGGACTATGGATGCGATTGAGGAAAATATCAAAGATATCGCAGGGGTCCGCGTGGTATGTTCCTTCCCGGGAGATATTTACAAAATGGCAGAATGCTTGCTGCAGCAGGATGACGTGCGTTTAATAGAAAGAAAGGATTACATTGAAAATCCCAAGGAAAGCGGTTATCGCAGTTTGCACTTGATTGTGGAAGTTCCTATTTTTTTACAGGAAGGGAAAAAAATGAAAACCGTGGAAGTGCAGTTGCGAACCATCGCCATGGATTTCTGGGCAAGCTTGGAACATAAGGTGCGTTACAAGAAAAATATACCGGAATCCGAAGTGGAACAGTTGGCCAAGGACCTGGTGGAATGCGCAGACCAAATTGCCTCCATTGATCAGAAGATGGAAGACATCCGTGATCGCATCGCAGATGCAGAAGCCAGAAACCGGGAGAACGCACCTATGGATTTTAGCGCCTATTTGCGAAATATGTTAGGATTTTAGAAAAAAGATATTTTTGAAACAAGGGAAAATGCATGCTGTATGGCCTGCATTTTCTTTGTTTTACAGTGTACAGAAATTAGTACAAGAGTTTATGTATTTAAAGAAGTACATGGGTTGAAAAGTGATGAAATTCTCGTTAAAATTGATTTTGTTAAGAAAATATCACTATTGAGAATTTTTTAACAATATTAGAATTGACTTTCAATTTTGCCCTTTCTTATAATGAAGGACGAAATAGATAGGTATGACTAACCGGTTTAAAAGATTAGGAGGATGACATGGTTAATTTTGACGCATGGAACGGATTCGAAGGAAGAATCTGGAAAGAAGAAATCAATGTTCGTGATTTCATTCAGAAGAACTACAAACCATATGATGGTGATGAAAGCTTCTTAGCAGATGCTACAGATGCTACCAACAAGCTTTGGGGAGCTCTTCAGAAATTACAGAAAGAAGAACGTGCTAAGGGCGGCGTTTTGGAATGTGAAACAAAGATCGTTTCCAGCCTTACTGCTTATGGTCCTGGTTACATCGACGAAAACATGAAGGATTTAGAGCAGATCGTTGGTATCCAGACAGACAAGCCATTAAAGAGAGCATTTATGCCTTATGGTGGTATTCGTATGGCAGAAGAAGCTGCAGCTACATACGGATATGAAGTTGATCCTCAATTACATAAAATTTTTACAGAGTATCACACAACTCACAACCAGGGAGTTTTTGATGCTTACACACCTGAAATGAAGAAGGCTCGTCACAGCCACATCATCACAGGTCTTCCGGATACATACGGAAGAGGACGTATCGTCGGCGATTATCGTAGAATTGCTCTTTACGGTGTAGATTTCTTGATTCAGCAGAAGAAAGAAGATCTTGCTAACTGTGGAGATCGTACTATGACTGATGACGTAATTCGTCTTCGTGAAGAAATTTCTCGTCAGATTCGTGCCCTTCAGGGATTAAAGAAAATGGCAGAAATCTATGGCTATGATATTTCACAGCCGGCTACTAACGCTAAGGAAGCAGTTCAGTGGTTATACTTCGGATATTTGGGAGCTGTTAAGACACAGAACGGTGCAGCTATGTCTGTAGGACGTATCTCTACCTTCCTTGATATCTATATTGAAAGAGATTTACAGAACGGTGTGATTACCGAAGAACAGGCACAGGAATTGATCGACCATATGACAATGAAGTTCCGTATGGTAAAATTCGCTCGTATTCCTTCCTACAACCAGTTATTCTCAGGAGATCCTGTATGGGCAACTCTTGAAGTAGCAGGTATTGGTATGGATGGACGTTCTATGGTAACAAAGAACGACTTCCGTTTCTTACATACATTAGAAAACATGGGACCTTCACCGGAACCAAACTTAACAGTACTTTACTCATCAGCTTTACCGGAAACCTTCAAGAAGTATGCTTCTAAGATTTCTATCAATACATCTTCTATTCAGTACGAAAATGATGATGTTATGAAGCCTGTATGGGGTGATGATTACTCTATCTGCTGCTGTGTATCTGCTACACAGACAGGTAAGGAAATGCAGTTCTTCGGAGCTCGTGCAAACCTTGCTAAGTGTCTTCTTTACGCTATCAACGGTGGTGTTGATGAGAAAGAATTTAACCAGGTAGGACCGGCTTATCAGCCAATCACTTCTGAATACTTAGATTATGATGAAGTAAAAGAAAAATATTTAGTAATGTTAGACTGGTTAGCAGAGTTATACGTAAACGTATTGAACTTGATCCAGTACATGCATGACAAATATTACTATGAAGAAGAGGAAATGGCTTTGATCGATACAGATGTACGTCGTACATTTGCTACCGGTATCGCTGGATTCTCACACTGCGTAGACTCTTTGAGTGCTATTAAGTATGCAAAAGTTAAAGTTGTTCGTGACGAACATGGTCTTGCAAAAGACTTCGAAATCGAAGGAGATTTCCCGAAATACGGAAACGATGACGACAGAGCCGATGAAATCGGTGTATGGTTGTTAAAGACCTTCCTTGAAATGATCAAGAAGCATCATACTTACAGAAATTCTGAGCCTACAACCTCTATTCTTACTATTACATCTAACGTTGTTTATGGTAAGGCTACAGGAGCTCTTCCGGACGGAAGAAAGGCCTTCACTCCATTTGCACCTGGTGCTACACCAAGTTACGGAGCAGAAGAAAACGGCTTGTTAGCATCTTTGAACTCAGTTGCTAAGCTTCCATATCACTGGGCACTTGATGGTATTTCTAATACTCAAACTATCAACCCAAGTGCAATCGGACATGATGAAACAGAAAGAGTAAACAACTTAGTACAGGTTCTTGATGGATACTTCGATCAGGGTGCACACCACTTGAACGTAAACGTATTCGGAAAAGAAAAATTAATCGATGCTATGGAACATCCGGAGAAAGAAGAGTATGCAAACTTCACAATCCGTGTATCTGGATATGCTGTTAAGTTCATCGACTTAACAAAGGAACAGCAGCTCGACGTTATCTCTAGAACATGCCACGAAGCAATGTAATAGAATCTTCGATTCGATAGAAGAATACGAAAGAGTTATACAACATAAAAGGGGCGTCACACTTTGGGTGTGGCGCCCCTTTCTGTCAAGGTGTTCGGGATAGGATCTTTTTATAGGATTTTGAAAAGCACCGTGTCGGAAAAAGCGATATTTGTTATAATAATTTTTATCAATAAAATGGAGAAAAACTATGAGTACAAAAGGAATCGTAAATTCCCTAGAGACCTTCGGTTTGGTGGATGGTCCGGGCGTTCGTTTTGTTGTCTTTTTAAAGGGATGCAAAATGCGTTGCAAATATTGCCACAACCCGGAGACTTGGACCATGGAAGGTGGTCAGGAATGGGATGCAGATAAATTGTTGGAACGTGCAATGCGTTTCAAAAGCTATTGGAAAGACAATGGCGGTATCACAGTCAGCGGTGGAGAACCACTTTTGCAAATTGACTTTTTGATTGAATTTTTCCAAAAAGCAAAGGCAAAAGGGATTCATACAGCCATTGATACCAGTGGAAATCCTTTTACCAAAGAAGGAGCATTTTTTGAAAAATTCCAGGAGTTAATGAAGGTGACGGATTTATTTATCTTGGATATCAAGCATACAGATGAAGCTGCGCATAAAGAATTGACAGCCCAGAGCAATTCCAATATTTTGGAACTTGCCGATTATTTAAGTGAAAATGGAAAACCTATGTGGATCCGCAGAGTGTTAGTGCCGGGAATGACGGACGATGCAGAAGAACTTCAGCATTTGAAGGATTTGATTGACGGCTGGAACAATGTGGAGCGTGTGGAAATTTTACCCTATCACACCATGGCAATTCCGAAGTGGGAGCAGCTTGGAAGACCCTATCCGTTAGAGGGTGTAGAAGGCCCGACGGAAGAACAGGTACAGAAAGCAAAAGAAATTTTGGGTATAGCATAAAGCATACCTGAAAAAACAGACTGGAGGTAAAAACATGAAAGTATTGATTCTGAATGGGAGTCCTAGAAAGGACGGAAATACTTCTGTAGCAGTGGCAGAGTTGGAAAAAACCTTTGCAGCAGAGGGCGTGGAAACTGAGGTGGTTCAAATTGGAAATCAGGATATTCGCGGTTGTATTGCCTGCGGAGCCTGTCATACCAAAGGAAAATGTGTTTTTGATGACGCAGTAAATACCTTGGCTCCGAAATTTGAAGAAGCAGACGGTCTTGTGGTAGCATCTCCGGTTTATTATGCATCTGCAAATGCAACATTGATTGCCTGTCTTGATCGCTTGTTCTATAGCACCGGTTTTGACAAAACCATGAAGGTGGGAGCAAGCGTGGTAATTGCAAGACGTGGAGGTACATCCGCAACCTTTGATGAGTTGAACAAATATTTCACCATCAGTGGTATGCCGGTAGCTTCCAGTCAGTACTGGAATAGCGTGCATGGACGTGAAAAAGGCGAAGCATCCCAAGATGTAGAAGGTTTACAGACCATGCGTACTTTAGCGAGAAACATGTCCTTCTTAATGAAGAGCATTGCTCTTGGAAAAGAAACATATGGCATGCCGGAGAAAGAACCTTGGCAGCCAACACATTTTATTCGATAAAGCTCCTCTATGGAAGCACATTCGTAGAAAACTGTCCGTAGTACATGGAAACGAAAAGTAGTATAATAGTTTCGGGATAATGATGAATTATCTATACAAGAGGAGGGTTTTTCACATGAAGAAAATTACAAACAAATTGTTATGGATTTTTGCCATTGGACAGTTCGGGTGGAGCTTATTGTCTGGAGTTGTATCCAATTGGATGGTGTACTATTACACCGGCAGTCCGGATGCACAAAATCCAAACACCGGTATTTTTGCATCCGGTATTACACAGGAGCCGATTTTATTCCGCTTAACCTTATTTGGTTTGGTATTGGCAGTAGGACGAATTTTTGATGCCATTACGGATCCGCTGATTGCAGGTTGGTCAGACGGAAGCAATTATAAGGCAGGACGTAGAATTCCATTTATGCGGGCAATTGCAATTCCATTTGCGCTTGCGACCATTGGACTTTTTACTTTGCCACAGACTGGAAATGTGGTTTTAAATGACACGATGTTGTTTATTTTATTGATGGTCTTCTATTTATTTATGACTATTTTCTGCACTCCATACAATGCCTTAATCGCAGAACTTGGAGACACACAGGAGCATCGTATCAATGTTTCTACTTATATTTCCTTTACCTTTATTTTGGGACAGAGTATTTCCTTTATGCTTCCAAATATCGCAGGTGCTTTGGAAGGAGTAGCGGGTCAGGCAGGTTCCATTCGTTTGGCAGTAGCGCTCATGGCGACCGTCGCTTGCATCGCCATGTTGATTCCATCTTTCTATATCAAAGAAAGAGATTATATTGATAGCAAACCAAGTGAAACAAAGGCATTCCGTTCTTTGTTAAAAACATTTTCCAATGGCCAGTTCCGCCGTTTTGTATATAGCGACGTGATTTATTTCTTTGCCTTGACCTTGTTCCAGACCGGTCTCGCATTCTATGAAACCAAATTAATGGAAATCGAAGATACCTGGACCTTTGTTTTAACAGCTACGATGACTTTTATCAGTGTCCTTTTGTATCCGGTTGTAAATCGTTTGGCACCTCGATTGGGCAAGAAAAAATTGATTGTTACCGGATTTTTTGCATATGCAGCTGTCTTTTTCATTACATCTATTTGCGGAAAAGGACTTCATTGGGGATTCATTATTGCCATTTGCGCTGCAATTCCAATGGCAATCTTAGGAATTTTACCGCAGGCATGCGTTGCAGACGTAGCAGAATGGAATCGTCTGGAGACAGGAGAAGATCGAAGCGGCATGTTCTTTGCGGCCAGAACCTTCGCCTTCAAAATGGGCCAGGCCATTGCTATGGTGGTGTTCACCTCGGTAACTGTTTCAGAAACCGCAGGTTCTTACCGAGCAACCGCAATTATTGCTACAGTAACCTGCTTAATCGGAGCATGCTTGTTCTTGCTTTATAATGAAAAAATGATTTTAGGAAAAATCGAAGAATTGAAAAAGAATTAGTTTTTTACTTAAAAAAGGCATCTCAGGGCTTATGCTTCGAGGTGTCTTTTTCGGTATAAAAGGAGTCTAATTTTTAAAAGATGATATAAAAGGAGTCTAAAGGTTATAAAAGGTGTCTAATTTTTGAAATACGATATAAAAGGAGTCTAAAAGTTATAAAAGGTTGCTAATTTTAAAATGGGATTATATAATGGAGAAAAGGAAAAACAGGAGGAGACATATGCAAAATCCATTTACGCATACCTTTGGAATGGAACCCACACAATATATTTCTACGGTTCAAAAAGAAGATATTGTAGAGAATTTTTCCTATCCGAATCCCAGTGAAAAATGTTATATGATTACAGGTGTCAGAGGTTGTGGTAAGACTGTGATGCTATCAAAAATTGCAGAAGAATTGTCCCTGCTGGATGATTGGGAAATTTATGATTTGAATGTAACCGGAGATATGCTTCTGCAGTTAGCGGCAAAACTAGCACAGCATAGGCTTGTACAAAAACATTTTGTAAAAGCCAATATTGAAATATCTTTACCGGGAATTAGTGCAGGAATAGAGTTGGACAAGGACAAGATATATGATATCCATGTGCTGATTGAAAAAATGGTAAGTATATTGGCAGAACAAGAAAAGAAAATCTTAATTACTCTAGACGACGTATCAGCTACCAATGAGATGAGAGAATTTGCACATACATTCCAAGGACTTTTAAGAGCCAAAATGCCGGTTCATATTTTGATGACCGGATTGCTTTCCAATTACCAAGAAGTAACCAATGATGATACGTTTAAGGATTGTACGTTTTTGACTCGAGCGTTTCAGGTGCAGGTAGAGCCTTTGGATTACAGTCAGATCGCAGTTTCTTATTTGAATATATTTGACATTGATGAAGAAGAGGCTATAAAACTCGCTAAGATGACGAAGGGCTATGCGTTTGCATATCAGGTTTTAGGATGGCTTTATTTTGAAAATAAAGTAAATGGAAAGAAGAAAAACCTGGAATTTGAATATACCAGTGAATTGATTAAGTATTGCTATGCAAAGATTTGGTCTGAGTTATCTGAAAAAGAAATATTGATTACAAAGGCATTGGTACAATTAAAAGCTGACGAAGAAAAGGTAAAGAGGGAAGTCGTTTTGAAATTGATTACATCGCAACAAAAAATGTCTTCAGCAACCTTCAATATTTATCGGGAGCGGTTGATTGGAAAAGGCATTATCTCGACTTCGCAGAATCGTGATGGATACTATAGAATTAATTTACCTCAATTTGGTGTGTTTGTAAGACAGTATCATATGGACATGGATGAATAAGAAAATGGCACAGTTGGACAAAAAATCCTTCTGTGCCATTTTGCTGTAAATGCTAGGATTTGCAGGGGAGTTACGTTATTATAAAAGGGAGAAGAATGCTATATTTTTCGGGGTAAATGAAAAGGGGGATTTTTTATGGGACGTAGTTTGTCAGAATGGAAACCTGGGGACCCGATGATCAATGAAAACGATTATTGGCAGGACCCAAATTACGTAGCAGAAGATTCGGAAAAAGAGAAGCTGGTGTTGAAACTGGCGACTTTGATTACGGACCGTTATGTCAAGAAATTTACAGGAAAAATCAATAACCGAGATCCGGAATATTGGATGCTGGATATGATTTTAAATAAGGAACAGGTGAAGTTCCTGTTGAATTTTAAAAAGACCAGAGTGCCATATTCTGCGCAGGAATTGGCAGAGATGAATCAGATGTCGCTGGAAGAAACCCAGGCAATGATTGATCGTTTGGTTTGGATTGGAATTATCGAAATGAACCGGGCAAAGACCCCGGACAAACATAAACAGTACGAGTTACCGATTTTTGTACCGGGTTCTGCAGAATTTATGATGATGCAGGAAAAATTAACGGATGAATTTCCACAGTTGGCCACCTTTTTCAACTTAATGACACAGTTGCCTTTGGGTGGAATCACCCAGATGGTGCCTCCGGGAGGGGCTGGAGTCGGCATGCATGTCATCCCGGTGGAAAAAGCCATTTCCTTGGAAAATAAGTCGGTACCGGTTGAACATCTTTCCAGATGGATTGATATGTATGATAAATACGGAATCTCTGAATGTTCTTGCAGAAAGCAGCAGGCGATGCGTGGTGAGGGCAGCGGCGAAATTCGTGGAGAATACTGCATTGGTATGGGTGACATGGCAGAATACATGGATAGCCGTGGAATTGGCCATTATATCACCAAAGAAGAGGTGTATGAAATCCTGGAACGTGCAGAACGTCATGGATATGTGCATCAGATTACAAATATCGATGGAGAAGGAAAAATCGTAGCGATTTGTAACTGTGCACCGGGAGTTTGCAATGCGTTACGTACTTCGCAGTTATATAACACGCCGAATATGTCTGCTTCGGCTTATCGTGCCCATGTGGAAAGAGAAAAATGCGTGGCTTGTGGCAAGTGCGTGGAGGTCTGTCCCGTTGGTGCAGCAAAATTGGGCCAGAAGCTTTGCAAAAAGAATGGTACTTTGGTGACTTATCCAAAGACTGAACTTCCGGATGCGAAAAAATGGGGACCGGAAAAATGGAATTATAACTATCGTGATGATGCGAAAAAGAACTGTTATAAGACGGGTACAGCACCTTGCAAAACGGCCTGTCCGGTGCACTTATCTGTGCAAGGCTACATCAAGATGGCCGCAGAAGGCAGATATGAAGATGCCTTGAAGCTGATCAAGCAGGACAACCCGCTTCCAATGATTTGCGGTGCTATCTGCAATCGCAGATGTGAAGATGCCTGTACCAGAGGTGGTATTGATGAGCCATTGGCCATCGATGAAATCAAGAAATTTATTGCATCCTTAGATTTGAAAAAAGAGAACCGTTATGTGCCTTTGTGTGAAAAACACGACGGAGGTATGTGGGATGACTCTTATAAGATGGCGATTATTGGCGGTGGCCCGGCTGGCCTTTCCGCAGCTTATTTCCTTCGTTTGAATGGCTATCCGGTTACGGTATTTGAAAAAGAAAAAAAACCGGGCGGAATGTTACTGAATGGTATTCCTAATTATCGTTTGGAAAAAGAAGTCCTTGATGCGGAAATTGATGTTTTGCGCGAAATGGGTATTGAATTCCGCTGCAACGTAGAAGTGGGAAAAGACGTGACCATTCCATCTTTGCGTGAAGAGGGGTATAAGGCATTCTTCATAGGAATTGGATGTCAAGGTGGTCGCTTGGCCGGCGTGCCGGGAGAAGACGCACTAGGCGTGCAGACCGGTGTGGAATTTTTGCGCAAGATGAATTTAGACCATAGTGAGAAACTGGTGGGTGAAACGGTAGTTGTTGGTGGTGGAAATGTGGCCATTGACGTGGCGAGAACTGCCGTAAGAGCCGGTGCTTCTAAAGTTACCTTACTTTGCTTAGAGCAGGAAGAGGAAATGCCGGCAGCCAAAGAAGAAGTAGAAGAAGCCAAAGAAGAGGGCATTATCGTAAAGAATGGATGGGGACCAAAGGAGATTTTGGTGGAAAATGGAAAAGTGACAGGCGTTGTATTCAAACAATGTGTATCCGTAAAGGATGAAACTGGTCGCTTTGCTCCAAAATATGATGAGGATGCTACCATTACCATACCTTGTGAAAACGTATTACAGTCCATTGGACAGTCCATTCAGTGGGGCGATTTGCTGAAGGGTACCAACGTGAAATTCCGAGCAAATGGCGGTGTACTTGCAGATGCTGTGACTTTACAGACAGATGAACCGGATATTTTTGTGGGTGGAGATGTCTTTACCGGACCGCGTTTTGCCATTGATGCCATTGCCGGAGGTAGAGAAGCAGCAGTTTCTATGAATCGTTTTGTACATCCGGGAAATCGCTTGGATTTGGCAAGAGATCCAAGAGATTTTGTGGAGTTCAATAAAGAAGATATTCAAAAAGAAAGTTTTGATACGGCACCACGTCAGGTACCTGGCAAGAAATTGGGTGTGGCTACCGAGACGTTTGCAGATTTGCGAGAGACCTTTACCGAAGAACAGGTACAGGAAGAAGCAAAACGTTGCTTGGGCTGTGGGGCTACTACGGTAGATGAGAATCGTTGTATTGGTTGTGGACTTTGCACTACCAAGTGTGAGTTTGACGCCATTCATCTTACCCGTGACGTACCGGCTGCCAGCACAATGGTTCCGGCAGAAAAGAAATTGGGCCAGTTAATGCCATACGTAGTAAAACGTGGAGGCAAGATTCTGGTTCACAAGCTTACCGGAGATAAGTAAGTGATACAAAATTAGAAAACGACTGTGATAGCGTGATAGCAATCCGAATTACGGGGGTCTATCAACTTCACAGTCGTTTTTTATATCATAGGAAATTCCATTCCTATGATATAAAAAAGCGCTCCGCTATGGAAGCGCACGCGCGCGAGATGTAAATGTTGCTTAAATGCAACCGCGCTTGGCGCGAGAATGTCGCATGCGACATTCTTTCTTGTAGTAAGGAAAAATTCTGTAGAAGTTCCTATTATCGTTCAGCTTCTTTTTTTTCTTGGGGAGCGGTTTTTACAGCCTTTACCAATTGGAGAATGGTAAGATTTAAAACCACAAAACCCAAAATGCAGCAAATAACGGCAAAAACGATTTGCCAGAGTGGTGCTACAGAACTTGGTGTAATGGTGGCATCGGTTAAACCGTTTTCCCAAAGGGATAAAGTGCCATCGTAGATGCTGCTTCGCAAACTCCAAGTGCCGGCGGTAAAAAATACCGGGAAAATCTGTAAAATACCGGAGAATAAAGTCAAGGTTTGTAAATGTGAGGCAGCAAAGTCTGTTTTTTTCCGGAAAAGGAAAAACAGAAGAGGTACCAACACACTGACCAGACCAAAATACCAGCTTTCTGTCGGGAAAAGCAGATACGCACCGGTAAAAAACCAAAAACTATAGAATCCGGCAAAGGCTTTGGATAGCTCCGTCTTTCTGGTGAGAACCAGGATGATTAAGAGAAAAATACCGGCAATCAAATGCAATAGATTCCACCAACCACCGTAAATCCAAACCCCGTCTGCAGATAAATAGTAGGCACTGGCCGTTTGTACAGTGGATGTAAGACTGCGCATAAGGCTGTCAATATCGCAAATGCCAAAGAGCACGATTAGGGCTACGAGTGCCAGGCGTTGTATGGCTGTGCTTTTATTTTTTAGCAAAAGGGAAAGCAATGTTCCTAGGAATGCAATGCCAAAGAATGCGTAGTGATACCAACCGTTGTGATAAAGATAAGTATCGCTGTTCATGGCATAATAGGTGCCGCTTTGCACGCCTATCGCCAAGAAAATAAAATAGCCTAAGGCGATTAAGGGCAATACAATTCCAAAAAAAATGTTCCCTACGAAAAAACGATCGGAAAGAAATTGAATCAGGGCGAAAAGGCCCAATAAAATTACAAGTCCTAAAATCGGGTAGAACGTACTTGCTTCTTGAAATGCAAAAATCATGTAATTCCTCCTTTGTTGAGAACCTATTATAACATGAAAAAGAGTAGATGCGAAACAAGAAAGAACTTCCTAGGATAGAAAGAAAACGGCGTGGAAATTCATCCACGCCGTTTTGAAAAAATAGAATATTCAAAAATTAAGCTTCTGCACGTTCCATAGCTTCTTCGTAATCTTTTGTTCCAACGAAGACATCATTTGCATATGGGTTCTTGCCCATAGCGATGGATCTCTTGATGATAACAGCGATACAAATAACGTTTGCAACGATTGCAAGCATAGCTACGAAGCCCTGCATTCTAGGATCTGCAGTGATTCCCATGCTAGCGATTACTTCGTTTGCCTGAGAAGTCTTTCCAGCACCTGCATTGTAAAGCTCGATGGCTTTAGAATACAAATCCATAGTAGTTACACCGTTTTCGGTTGCTCCACCGTAAACAGATGGAAGAGCAGCTGCGAATTTTCCGCTTAACTGGAAAAGCGGCACTACCTGAGCCCACATACACCAAATTGCTAAAGTGTTGGCGCGGTTCTGAATCCATGCACCCTTGTTCCATAATGCATTTGCAAATGTAGGAGCAAGAAGAAGAGCAACACCACAGTACCAAGTATGTGTAGGAAGGTTGAGGTATGTATACTCAAAGTTCCAAAGGTCATAAGCAACGATGAACCAAACGGTCATATCAGGCCAAAGCATATCGGACTGATTCTTGTCCTTGGATGTGTAAAGGTGTACACAACCTGTCATACAGAAGATGTTGATTAAACCTGCAAGTGCGTTTACGATGTTCCACCATCCACCGTAGATGAATACACCTTCGTTGGATGCCCACCAAGCACCTGAGAAATCTCCTGTGATAGAGAATGCTGCGAAAGCAGACTCTAAATCAGAAACGATAGCAATAAGGATGTTGGCTGAAACGATGAACCATGGGAACCATTTGAACCATTTTTCCTTACCAATGCCCCACTTGTACTTAATCATCATGAAGCCGACACATCCGATGTCTGCTGCATAAAGCTTGAAGTAGTGGAACCATCCATCCATGTAAGCAACTGTTGGGTTTTCAGAACCACCAAACATGCCTAAATGTGCAAGGATGAAATAAACTGTGAGAATACATGGAATTACTACGAAAACAATCATGCCTCCCACTTTTGTACGGCGTCCGATTTCATTCATGAGAATCAATCCGGCAAATACAAGGCACCAGCCAAGTAATGTCCACATAACGCCATCACCATAGAGCTGAAATATCATATCTATGTCCTCCTCATAAAATGTGAAAAATTTGTGACTTCATTATACTCCAAAAACTTGAATTGAGCAATTGGTTTCCACTTGCTTTCCTGACACATTAAATAGGAAAGGTGAATCTCAAACGGGATAGAAATAAGAAATGAATTTTTTCGTAAAGGGGCAATTTTTTTTCGGAAAAGTTCTGAAAATGTTTATAATTTTCGTATATAAATTATATTTGTCTTCTATTATAATGTTAATAGGCGATTTCCCATGGGAGATTGTTAAAAAATTGACTTGAAAAACTTAGGAAGATTCTGTAAAATAGGCGATTGTAAGACGAGATAAAGAAAGTGTGAAGTGAAAAAATGAGAAAAACAAAAATTATTTGTACGATGGGTCCGGCTACGGACAAAGAAGGCGTATTGGAAAAATTAGTAGAAGTAGGCTTAAATGTTGCCCGCATGAATTTTTCCCATGGCTCTTTTGAAGAACATGGCGGACGTTTGAAGAGAATCCGTGAAATTGAAGCGAAGACAGGCAAGCCAATTGCATTGCTTCTTGACACAAAGGGACCGGAAATCAGAACCGGTGACTTTAAGAATGGCAAAGTACAGTTGGAAATTGGTCAGGAATTTATTTTGACCGGTCGTGAGGTTATGGGTGATGAGACAATCACACATATCACATATGAGAATTTATATCAGGATGTACATGCCGGCAGCCGTATTTTGATTGATGACGGTTTGATTGAATTAAAAGTAAAGAAAGTAAAGGGCGAAGACATTCATTGTGAAGTTATGAATGCAGGTCCTGTTTCTAACCATAAAGGTATCAATGTACCGGATGTACATTTGAACCTTCCATACCTTAGCCAGAAGGATATGGCAGATATCGCATGGGGTGTTGAAAACGGTGTAGATTTCATCGCTGCATCCTTTGTACGTAATGCAGAAGACGTAAAGAAACTTCGTTGGTTCTTAGAGGAACGCGGCGGACAGGATATCAACATCATCGCAAAGATTGAAAATAGCGAAGGTGTTCAGAATATCGATGAAATCATCGAGGTTGCTGATGCAATCATGATCGCCAGAGGTGACATGGGTGTTGAACTTCCTCCGGAAGAAGTACCGGTTATCCAGAAGATGATTATTCGTAAAGTAAACGAAGCAGGCAAGATGGTTGTGACTGCTACACAGATGTTGGATTCTATGATGAAGAATCCTCGTCCTACCAGAGCAGAAGCCAACGACGTTGCAAATGCTGTATACGATGGAACCGGTGCCATCATGCTTTCCGGTGAGACTGCAAATGGTTCTTATCCGGTAGAAGCGCTTCAGATGATGGTAGACATCGCGGAAAGAACAGAACAGGATATCAATTACAAGCAGAGATTCTACAACAGAGAAAGAGAAGATGCTCCGGATATCACAAATGCAATTTGTCATGCAACCTGTACAACAGCTTATGACTTAAATGCCACATCGATTATTGCGGTTACAAAGTCAGGACATTCTGCACGTATGATTTCAAAATATCGTCCGGATTGTATGATTATCGGTGCTGCTACCGAGCAGAAGGTTTGCAGACAGTTGAACCTTTCTTGGGGTGTACAGCCTGTATTATTGGATGAAAAGAGCGATCCATTCGATCTTTTCGAATATGCAATTTCAGAAGGAAAGAAACGTAAATATTTACATAAAGGTGATGTAGTTGTTAGTACCTGTGGTGTACCGCTTCGTCGTTCCGGTACCACAAATATGTTAAAGGTAGAAATTGTCGAGTAAGGAATTCTTATCAATCCGAAGGAGGATCTAAGACATGATTTATACGATTACCATGAACCCAGCATTAGACTATACCATTGTTATTGATGACGTGAAGCAGGGGAAAATGAACCGTGCGCAGGCGGCAGATATTCGCGCCGGAGGAAAAGGTATTCATGTTTCCCATATGCTGAAAAAACTTGGATTTGAAAACCGCTTGTATGGTTTCATTGGTGGTTTTACCGGTACGGAGTTTAAAGCGCGAATCAATCACATCGGATTATCCGAAGAATTTCTTCAGGTTCCGGTGGGTGAGACCCGTGTGAATATCAAACTTCGTGGAAAAGAAGAGACACAGATTAATGTGCCCGGTTTAGAAGTCCCAAGTATGAGCATGGACTCGTTATTTCAGAAATTAAATCACCTACGGAAAAACGACATCGTAGTGCTTAGTGGAACGGTTCCGAAAATGAGCGCGCGGTGCTTCCCTTTAAAACATCTTTTAAGTGGGGATCCATTTTCAAAGATTGCCTCTGATGAAGATGGCGTTTACGCAGATATTATGAAGATGTTGGAGGACAAGGGCATTCAGTTTATTGTGGATGCAAAGGGTCCTTTGGCACTAAACACATTACAGTTCAAACCGCTTTTGATTAAGCCGAATCGTGCGGAACTGGCAGATTTCTTTCAGACAGAGATCAAGACAAAGGAAGATGCCAAGACATACGCACACAAGTTGATTGATATGGGTGCACAGAACGTGCTGGCGTCCTTGGATAAGGATGGAGCCGTTTTCGTGGGCTCCAACGGCGAAGAATTTGAGGCGGAAAATCCTGCAGGAGAAAAAATCGATACCGTCGGTGCCGGTTCTTCTATGATTGCCGGATTTATTGCCGGCTATATGACCGGTCATGATTTGGAAAAAGCATTTTATTATGCAGTAGCAGCCGGTAGTGCTACCGCTTACAGTGTCCACCTTGCAGAAAAGGAAGATGTGGACCGATTATATGAGGAGTTGACTAATTCATGAAAATCTTAGTTATGTCAGATTCTCACGGAAAATATAAAAATATGATAGATTGCGTCCGGCTAATTCAGCCGGACGAAATCTTTTTTCTGGGAGATGGATGGAATGATATTGCACAGGTAGAAAAGGCTTTTCCGGATATTCCGGTGGAGAAGGTACCTGGGAACTGCGATTTCACAGTGGGAGAGAAAAATACAAAACTGGTTATTCGAAATGGGAAAAAGATTTTATTGACCCATGGACATGAATATAGTGTGAAAATGGGACTTTACCATTATGAGATGAAAGCCCGGGAAGTGGGAGCCGACATAGCGTTGTTTGGCCATACCCATTGCCTGTTTTATGATTTCCAGAAGGATTTGACCATGTTGAATCCGGGCTCCATCGGAAACCCGCCTTTTGGCAATTTGCCTTCGTATGGCATTATTGAAATGGAAGACAATGGAAATTACATTGTAGAAACCGGTCGGTTAGAGGAAAACGACGTTCCTTTTTTATAACTCACAGTTATGAATAATATAGTGAAAAATAACTGGTAATTCTAATAGAATTGTAGTATATTAAACCCGATACGGTTAAAATTTCGGGAGGAAAGAAATGGTAAAGGTAGTTAAGTTTGGCGGTAGTTCCTTGGCTAGCGCAGAACAATTTGCAAAGGTTGGAAAAATTATTCGTGCAGAGGAAGATCGTAAATTCGTTGTTCCAAGTGCACCGGGCAAGAGAAATAGCAAGGATACAAAAGTGACCGATATGCTTTATCAATGTTATGCATTGGCAGAAGAAGATAAAGACATTCGTGTTTCTTTCAATAAGATTAAAGACAGATACAATTCCATCATCAATGGGTTAGGATTAAAGCTTTCCTTAGAAGCAGAATATCAGACCATTGAAGAGAATTTTAAAAATAAAATCGGTGTAGATTATGCAGCATCCAGAGGAGAATTCTTAAACGGAAAGATTATGGCTGCATATTTAGGATATGAATTCATTGATCCGGCAGAAGTGATTTTCTTCGACGAAGAAGGCAACTTTATGGCTGACCGTACCAATGAAGTATTATCTAAGCGTTTGGCAAAGGTAAAAAATGCAGTCATTCCTGGATTTTACGGAGCTATGGAAGACGGTACAGTAAAGACCTTCTCAAGAGGTGGTTCTGATATTACCGGTTCTATCGTAGCAAAGGCCTGCAATGCAGATATGTATGAAAACTGGACAGACGTTTCCGGATGTTTGGTAGCTGACCCACGTGTCATCGACAATCCAAAGCCAATTGAAGTTGTTACTTATAGAGAGCTTCGCGAGTTGTCTTACATGGGCGCCAGCGTACTTCATGAAGATGCAATCTTCCCGGTTCGTAAAGCAGGTATTCCAATCAACATCAAAAACACCAACGCACCGGAAGATCCGGGTACTTTGATTGTAGAAAGCACCTGTCATGTACCGGAGTATACCATCACCGGTATTGCCGGAAAACGTGGATTTGTAGCAGTGAATATCGATAAAGATATGATGAATGCAGAAATCGGTTTCTGCCGTCGTGCTTTACAGGCATTTGAAGAAAACGGTATTTCCATCGAACATATGCCATCCGGTATTGATACCATGACGGTATTTGTACAGCAGGATGAATTTATGGGAAAAGAGCAGCAGGTATTGTCTGCATTACATCGTTTGGTAGATCCGGATGTCATCGACTTAGAAGGAGACTTGGCGTTGATCGCAGTCGTAGGTCGAGGTATGAAATCTGCAAGAGGTACTGCTGGACGCTTGTTCTCCGCATTGGCTCATGCTAATATTAATATTAAGATGATCGACCAGGGTTCCAGCGAGTTGAATATCATCATTGGTGTGAAGAACAGCGATTACGAAGCTGCGATTGAAGCAATCTATGATATTTTCGTAAGAACAAAATTATAAAACACTTGTAGCAATAGAATGTAGACCCGGGACCTGTGTTTGGATTCTATGAGACACAAGTAAATGGGGGAGTTATGAAAACGTTTTTTCGTAGAAAAATCGTTAATTTCATAGTAATTGGATTGAGTGCAATTTTACTGGCCCTTGTAGGCTGGGATTGCGCTCAATTTTTCGTTGATGCAAAGGAAGCATATCGTGCGCATATTGCTACGTTGCAATTGGATGAGGCACCCTTTTCGGATGCCTATTTGGATCAACAGTTTTATACGTCGGAGACGTTGGTGGTGGACAAGGATTTGATGTTCCTGTCCTCGGATGAATCCGCGTCTGCATTGGTGATTTACCAGTGGGGAGACGGTCTTCCGACTTACAAAATTCGTGTCAATCGAGCGTTGAATTGTGTAACCATCTATGGTCGGGATGAGACAGGAGATTATACGGTGCCGGTGCGGGCGATTTGTTGTTCCACCGGAAAAAACAACCGTACGCCTTTGGGAACTTTTAAACTGGGAACCAAATATCGTTGGCGAAAAATGCTGGGCGGTGTGTATTCCCAATATGCTTTTCGTGTGTACGGAGGGGTGCTGATTCATTCGGTTCCGTATTACACCCAGAATCCCGGAAATTTAGAAACATATCAATACAATCGTCTGGGACAGCAAGCTTCCGCCGGCTGTATTCGTATGTCTGTGGAGGACGCCAAGTGGGTGTTTGATCATTGTGAAGAAGGTACCTTGGTGGAAATTTATGACGATGCGGAGGACCCGGGTCCTTTGGGAAAACCGGATCCGATTGAGATTGATACGTCAAGTCCATATGCCGGATGGGATCCGACAGACCCGGATGAAAATAATCCTTGGAACCTGACAGAGGCAGAAGAAAGTTAAAAAGGTCTAAATTGTCAGAATATTATCTGGTTATTAAACAATTATCAATAATTAGTATTATTAATAAAAGAATTGTCGTTTTATTTCTTGACAATTCTTTTATTTGTTTATATAATAAAGTTACAAATAAAGAAGGAGGTACGGTCCACCAAAAACATAAGTTTTAAAACCGGGAAACACATCAGTTCCTAATGGAATCCCTGTCAGAATGGAAACCATGTGCGAACATGAAGAGAAAAAGGAACGGAGAATCAGAATAAAGTGTTGAGATATGATTCCAGTTCGAAAATTCGCATGGAAAACAAAGTCGGATTTGAATTACCATAGGAGACTGAAATACTAGAAAAAAGAGGTATAGTCCAATGGACAGTATGAGCTAGAGGGTGCTATTGAATGTCAATTCAGATAGCACCCTCTTACGTTGTTCTGGATTATGAGTTCTATTTGTTTGCTTCTTCTACGGCAGCAAGACAGGCTTTTGCCAATTGATCACCGCAGGAAGTATTTTTAAATCCACAGGTAATTCCCTGTAATCTTTTTACGACTTCATCTGCCGGAAGTCCTTCTACTAAAGAAGCAACTGCCTTTAAATTTCCATTGCATCCGTTGGTAAATTTTACATTACTTAAGATGCCGTCATTCATATCGAATTCAATTTCTGTGGAACAGGTTCCGGATGTTTTATAAGTGTATTTCATTTGTTTCAACCCTAATGGTATCCTATGGATACTGCCTTTCTTGTGGAGTTTTTACAGTAAACTTGTAAAAAGAAAACCTTACATTTTTACGTATCTAAGGATTGTAAATTCTACACCGAAGATTGTCAATAAGGAAATCAAAAAGGAACAGCGGGAGCGGCGGTTTGCCTTGTTTATTTCAAGCGGGCATGTTAAAATATCTAATGTCGTGCAATCTCATAACACGGCAAGTTCGACATAGGAGTATGGTTATGAGCGTATTAGAAAAAGTATTTGGAACCCATAGCGAAAGGGAATTAAAAAGAATTTATCCCATCGTAGATAAAATCGAAGCTCTTCAGCCGGAAATGAGCGCATTATCCGATGAAGAATTAAAACATAAAACAAAAGAATTTCAGGAGCGTTTGACAAAAGGCGAGACGTTGGATCAAATCTTGCCGGAAGCATATGCGACGGTTCGTGAAGCTGCAAAGCGTGTACTTGGTATGGAACATTACCGTGTACAGTTAATCGGTGGTGTGATTTTGCACCAGGGCCGTATTGCAGAGATGAAGACCGGTGAAGGTAAGACCTTGGTTTCTACATTGCCGGCTTACTTAAATGCCTTGGAAGGAAAAGGTGTACATATTGTCACTGTCAATGATTACTTGGCAAAGCGTGATGCTGAGTGGATGGGACAGGTACACGAATTCTTAGGACTTACAGTAGGTGTTGTGTTAAACAGCATGGACAAAGAAGCACGTCAGGCTGCTTACAATTGCGACATTACCTACATTACCAACAACGAATTGGGATTCGACTATTTGCGTGACAATATGGTCATCTACAAAGAGCAGTTGGTACAGAGAGGCTTGAATTACGCCATCATCGACGAAATTGACTCCATTTTGATTGACGAAGCTCGTACACCACTCATTATTTCCGGACAAAGCGGAAAATCTACCAAGTTGTATGAAGCTTGTGATATTTTAGCTCAGCAGTTGAAACGTGGTGAGGATATTCCGGAGTTCTCCAAGATGGATGCCATCATGGGTGTAGAACAGGAAGAGACCGGAGATTTCATTGTCAATGAAAAAGACAAGGTTGTAAATTTAACTGCAGAAGGTGTGAAAAAAGTAGAGCGTTTCTTCAATATCGAAAACCTTGCAGATACAGACAACTTGGAAATTCAGCACAACATTATCTTGGCATTGCGTGCACACAACTTGATGTTCCGCGACCAGGATTATGTAGTAAAAGATGATCAGGTTATGATCGTTGACGAATTTACCGGACGTATTATGCCGGGACGTCGTTATTCAGATGGTTTACATCAGGCCATTGAAGCAAAAGAACATGTGAAGGTAAAGAGAGAAAGCAAGACACTTGCAAATATCACTTTCCAGAACTTCTTCAATAAATACAGCAAAAAAGCAGGTATGACCGGTACCGCTCTTACCGAAGAAAAAGAATTCCGTGATATTTACGGAATGGACGTAGTCGAGATTCCGACTAACCGTCCGGTAGCCAGAGTGGACCATCATGATGCGGTTTACAAGACCAAGAAAGAAAAATATCATGCAGTAGTACAGGAAGTCGTAGAAGCCCACAAGAAGGGACAGCCGGTATTGGTTGGTACCATCAACATCGATACTTCCGAGTTGATTAGTAGCATGTTGAAAAAACAGGGCATTCAGCATCAGGTTTTGAATGCGAAGTTCCATGAGCAGGAAGCAGAAATCGTTGCATTGGCAGGACAGCATGGTGCAGTTACCATCGCTACCAATATGGCAGGTCGTGGTACGGATATTAAGTTGGATGATGATGCAAAGGAAGCCGGTGGATTAAAGATCATCGGTACAGAACGTCATGAATCCCGTCGTATCGACAACCAGTTGCGTGGTCGTTCCGGACGTCAGGGAGATGTGGGTGAGTCCCAGTTCTTCATTTCTTTGGAAGACGACTTGATGCGTTTGTTTGGTTCTGAAAAATTGATTTCCGTCTTCAATTCCTTGGGTGTACCGGAAGGAGAGCAGATTCAGCATAAGATGCTTTCCGATGCGATTGAAAAAGCCCAGAAGAAGATTGAGACCAACAACTTCGGAATTCGTAAGAACTTGTTAGAGTACGATCAGGTTATGAATGATCAGAGAGAGATCATTTATGCAGAACGTTTGAAGGTATTAAACGGAGATAACATGCGTGATGCCATCTTCAAGATGATTACAGATCGCGTAGAAAGTGCCGTAGATATGGCTATTTCTCCGGATATGCCAGCCACCGAATGGAATCTTGCAGAGTTGAACGAACTTTTGATTCCGGTGATTCCGCTTCACCCGGTAAAAGAAGCTGATGTGGAAGGCATGAAGAATAGTAAAGAATTAAAGCAGTCCTTAAAGGAAAAAGCAGTAAAACTTTACGAAGAAAAAGAGACAGAGTTCCCGGAACCGGAACAGTTTCGCGAATTGGAGCGTGTGGTATTGCTTAAGGTGATCGACCGTAAGTGGATGGACCACATCGACGATATGGAACAGCTTCGTCAGGGTATTGGACTTCAGGCATATGGTCAAAGAGATCCATTGGTTGAGTACAAGATGGCCGGCTTTGACATGTTTGATGGCATGATCAGTGCAATCCAGGAAGATACCGTTCGCTTGTTGTATCACGTACGTATCGAGCAGAAGGTAGAACGTGAGCAGGTTGCGAAAGTAACCGGAACCAACAAAGATGATTCCGCTACGAAAGCACCGGTAAAACGTGAAAACAAAAAGGTATATCCAAACGATCCATGCCCATGTGGAAGTGGAAAGAAATACAAAAACTGCCACGGAAGAATGGCGGAATAAAAACTGGTATGCAAGAATAGTGGGATAAAATATCAGAACAAATAGAAAGTGCGGCATGTGCCGCACTTTTTTTGTATAATAAGAAATTCCTTCGAATTTCTTATTATATAAAAAAGCGCTCCGCTATGGAAGCGCACGCGCGCGAGATGTAAATGTTGCATAAATGCAACCGCGC